>JBBSDG010000316.1:0-5660 GCA_038249635.1 Bacteroidales bacterium
ATTTCAACCGATCCGAAAATCTTTGAATCGGTTGGCCTGCGGTAGATGGATGAAGTTACTTTGCGCCATCCGGTGTTGAGTTGTTCAGCTGTTTTCATTTTGTAAAAATATAGTAATTCCCGAAATTCTCAGTTTTTATGCTACTTGAAAAACCGGGACAATGGATTCT
Organism: Bacteroidales bacterium; assembly: GCA_038249635.1. Taxonomy (GTDB): domain Bacteria; phylum Bacteroidota; class Bacteroidia; order Bacteroidales; family UBA4417; genus UBA4417. Next base: position 170 of record JBBSDG010000316.1, read on the forward strand.
AATAAAAAATCTCTCGCACCAGAAGAATTGCTTTAATATTCGCTACCTTTGAGTTTATAAGGCTAACCTACATGAAAACTGCCATTTACAAAAGGATTATAATCATTACCGAATCACTTTTCCAGGTAATATATTCCTGTGAACGTCCGGCCAATGCGTTTGACCAACATTTATTACTATGAATTCCTTATTTTTGACAAATACAGTTTACTAAATATGAGAAAATATAATTTTAAAAAGTCGAACTTGTTGTTGCTTTTATTGTCCGGCACTTTACTTTTCTTAAGTGCCTGCGAGCCTTTGGCTACAAGTTTTAAAGATGTGGAAGATGCATTTATGTACACAAAATCCGATAAGGTCGCTCCTCCCCTGCCCGATTCCACACTGAAGGTAATGACATGGAACATCCGTTTCGGAATCGGACGGCAGCCCTGGTTTGGCGATGCCTGTGGCGACAATACGGTTTTCAGAAAGGAAGAAGTAATACCGGGTCTTGAAGCTATCGTAAAGCGGATCAAGGAAGTGAAACCCGATATTCTTTTCCTCCAGGAATGCGATATAAAATCGAAACGCACAGATTATATTGATGAACTTCAATACATCCTGGATAATACTTATTTCAACTACGCTGCTTACGTTTCGGAATGGAAATCAGAATTTATTCCCAGCGACGGTCTTGGCCGCATGGATATGGGTTTAGTGATACTTTCGCCCTGGCCCATTACCGATGCCAAACGAATTAACCTTGCCACCCGTGGCGACCAGGCCGGTATTGTAAACTATTTCTACCTACACTCCTGTATCATTACCGGTAAGGTAAAAATTCCGGGATTCAAGGAAATTCCGCTGCTTAACATTCATGCTTCGGCCTTTGCTACCGATGATACCAAGCAAAAGCATTTCGAGGAATTTAAAGCCGAAATGGATAAGCTTAATGCTGCCGGGGAATATTTTATTTCCGGCGGCGACCTTAACGAGTTGCCTCCCGAAAGTGATTCGACCGATTTTTGCTACGAAGATATGTGCCCCGGCGAATCATTCCACCAGCCCGGAGATGATCCGCAACATAAAGACGGAAGCAACTACACTCCTGAAATAACCTGGCTGAGTCCAATCTATTCCACCTATAAATGCGCTTTCCCCCTTAACGAATTCCAGCAGAACCAGCCGGCTCACTTTACACATACCACCCGTCCTGAACATGCCTGGGACCGCACCCTCGATTACCTTTTTACAAATTATCGCTGGCGCGCAGGCTCTGCTGTAACTCATCAGGAATTTACCAAAGAGTCGGATCATGCGCCGGTGAGTGCGGAGTTTGTTCTTATTAAAGAATGATCGCGGTCAAAATGGGTGAATGGCGAGTGGGAGAAATGCGAACAGGAGAAATGCGAACAGGAGATACTCTACTCCAGACAAAACACAGAGCACCTGGCACTAAGCAAAAATAAATCCATTCAAACGGAATCAAAATACACTTAAAATGATCAGAAAATCTTTCTTATTACTTTCTTTAACCTGCTGTATTTATTCGCTTTATGCCCAGGATGAGCCTTTGCTCAAAAAGTGGAGTTACAATACGGCTTACCTTATGCCAGCAGGTAAATGGGAAAGCGGTCTTTTCCAGCCATTCAGATACGGGATTAGCCAGAAGATGGAAGTATATACCAATGTGCTGATGTTGCCTCTTATACCAAGTGCCGGAGTCAAAATTTCGCTTGGAACCAAAAGTGGTTATGATATTGCCAGCGAACATAGCCTAAGCGTTCCAACACCTTTTCTGAATATTATGAGCCGCAAGGGAATCGGTGGATTGATTTCGCCCGAATACGATTTTGCATTTATTCTTTCGGTTTATAATGGATTGATAGTTTCAAGAAAAATAGCCCCGAAGGTCCTGGCATCGGCCAAAGCAGGATTTGCTTTTGCCATCCGCGGCGAAAAACCCGATCCACAATCGGCCATCGATCTGCCGGTGTTTTATTCCCGAATGGCACATTATTACGATGGCGCTTCTATACGGCTGGGTGCTTCGGTTAAAGGGAGTTTGGGAGATAAATGGTTCTATGAAGAAGGTGTGCAGGCATTTATAATCACCCGAAAGGAAAACAATTTCTTCTTCGAAAATACAGGAACTATCATGTGGGCTTTGGGCAAATCGCTTAGGATAAGAGGCGGTTATATTCTTGCTTATGGGAAGTATCCTTATGTAAATCCTAAATGGCAGATGTGGCCGACGCTGGATCTGGTTTTCGGGAGCAAGTAGATTGTTTTATCAAATCCTTTAATTTTTATGGCTTCCAAACCCTTCAAGGGTTTAAAACCCTTGAAGGGTTTAAAACTAGATGTTTTGTAATCCAAGCCACCCTTCAATTTCCGAAACTTCCTCCGTTCGATTGTGTACCAATATAAATTTTTCCGCATTTTCGAACCATCCAATAACCTTTTCTCTTTGTAGTTTAGTTTGTTTTTTTGAAATACAAGTCAAATAACTACTCCACGGATATTCAGCCGGATGGCTGCAAAACCCATGATGAACCGGATTGTTATGGACATATAAAACCAATTGCATGAAGTATTTGGAATGATCCACTTCCTTTCGATGATAAGTATGTTTAAATAAACTGCCTGTCCGATGATATTTTTTGTTTACTGCCTGCGCATAAGCATTAAAAAGATTTGAGAACTGTTGCTATGGTTTAAATCGTTCATGGGTAAAATCTATTATGGGATCAAAATCGCTTGATGAAATCAATGATTTTGATTCAACTTTTGCTAAGACCTGCTCTTTGATGATTAATTTTCTTGGGTTGAAATCTATTGATTTTTCATCTTTGATCTGAACAAGGAAATGAAAATGGTTTGGCATCAAAACCCAAGCGAATGTGTCAGCAATGCAGGGAATATATTTGTCGTACAATTTCAAAAAATACCTATAATTCTGGTTTTCCAGAAACAAATTGCATCCATTTGTGCCCCGATTATAGATATGGAAAAACTTTCCATGCGAAAGTGGTGGCTGTGGATTTGGCATTTTGACGGGCTTGTTTACTGTTATCTGATTCTTGTTTCAAAAATAATCAATTAATTTTAATTCTCCTAACCCTTCAAGGGTTTTGAACCCTTGAAGGGTTCCGACACAGAAGAATTCCGTCAGAAAACTGATGTCTTTCGCAATGTAACCGGCACGAAAAAGAACTTGTTTCTGACCATGGTTACCACTTATGGCGTAAGCAATAATATGTACGCTAAAGAACATGTAATCAATTCATTAACCATCGAAAATTTATTCTGAAAACCTATAACCGGCCAAAACCCATGTTTTGAGTGGATTTTGGCCGGTTTAAATTAATCGAAAACTTATTTGAAATTTTTATCCAACACTTCAATCATCGCTTGCCGGTTGCGGTATTTCGCGCGGTAAGAGGCAATCATTTTATTCACAACCAGTTGGCTTCCTTTAATTTTCTGCATTTTTTTAAGATACTCCGCCATCCTGTTGTATATTTCGCGACCGGTATTTTCAACAAGGTGATTTATTGCATTTTCATAAAGTGTGATCATTTCGGTGGGATAGTTATCCTGTAGATGCTTTGAATACGAGTCAATAAATTCAATCTTTGACCGGTTCAAGGACACCAATACCAGCAATCTTTCAAGATAATTCTCTTCAATAAAAATCCTGGCAATTACGTTAGCATCTTCGAAACGGCCACGCTGTTCAGGTTTTTTGATTTTATTGATAATCTGTTCGCATTTTTCTGGCCATTTCTGGATTTCAAATGTATTTTTAAAATCACGATAGTATTGCATAGAATAAGTGCCATCGAAGAACAAAAACTCCGACCATTTCCGTATATCAGATACATTCTTTTCAGTTTTGGCTATTTCAAGAAGCCTTTTGCGAAAGAAACCGGCGGTACCCGAATCCCCCTTTTCAACAGCTATTACTATTCCATCATGGCAAAGCTGACGAGATTCAACAAATTGTTTTTTTTCAATTGCGTCATCAATAAGCATTTTCCGAAAATCGGGGTAACGAATATTTTCTTTTACGATGGCGTCGGCTTCATTTTCCCGCTTGTTTTGCTCCAGATAATTACACTTTTCCTTCAATAAATTAACCACTGCATAATCACTATATTCATTCTTCTTTTCCACTTTGATCTGAGAATCAATCAGATTAAAAAATATTTTCTCCTGTACATCAGTTCCAACCAGAGTTGATAATATTTCCAGAAAATTATAATCAAAACCGGATGTTTGATATTTTTTCTTGGGATACTCAGCTATCAGGTATTCGAATAATTCATCTCTGAGCATGGGAGGTGATTCCGAAATGATATTTCTGAGGTTTTCGATCGCCCGATCAACCATTTCCGATCCATCTACATTTGAGTCTTCCGCTTCTTCAATTATTTCAGGAATCTCTTCTATTAAAGCTTTGGTAAGGGCAAGGCTATCCACCAGGTTTTTATGTGCCAACATTACTTTGCCTTTTTTACACAGATCTTCCAGTTGTTTGAATAGTTTCTTTGCTTTAGCATATTCGATGTACCCATATCTGTCAGTTAAGCCAACAGCCATAGCTTTTATTACTTTCCGATATTTAGCTAACCCATCACCTTGCTGTTTCTCAATAAATGTAGTAAAGAAGGCATTTTTCAGATCGCGGTTTTTCGCCAGCTGCTGTTTCAAAAAGATACGAAGTTCTTCATTTGATAGCCGTTCCAGTAATTCTTCAGTTTCGTTAGCTGGTTTCTTCTTTCCCTTTTCTCCTTTTAATTTGTGCTTGTTGTGATCTTTTAAAATTGGCTCTGAAGGACTTGCATCAAGTGAATCGTCATCTGCGAATTCATTTGAAATGGCAAACAATACCGCCACCACATGTTTACAAACCGGCTCGTTTTCGTAAGAACAATCACATTCCCATTCAACAATTTCTTCTCCGTTAAACTGAATCAGGATTTCATAATCCGAAGTACCTGAGACCATTGCCTCCCACTCCTCATTGTTTCCTTGCCGGAGATCTTCCACAGCCTTGTTTCGGAAATATTCCTTGCCACGCCCAACAATCAACGGGCTAATCTCTGACTGAAAATTGCGAATATTCATTGCTTGATGAAATTTGATTAGTTTACTAGCAAAGCGTTACAGCTTCTTTGGGGATTGTAAAAGTAAAACAAAAGCCGGTTTCTTCGTGGGATAAGCTGCATGCAACAAGTAGTTGTTTGGATTAATTTGTGATATCAGGATGATTTACAATGACTAACTTTAAATTTATTTGACCCTGGTATGTAAACCTTGTATAAACAAAACAGGTAAAACTTTTGTTCTTTCAAATAAACTTGTGCTTTACTATTGCACCAGATACGTGTATTATTATCTATAAAATCATTTATGCCCGAAAACCGAGTCAACAAAATCATCCTGAAACAACGCCTTGCCAATGAATCCTTTACCCGGAAAACGCTTTCGTTTTATCGTTATG
>JBBSDG010000317.1:0-5659 GCA_038249635.1 Bacteroidales bacterium
GTGCAACTTTATGAGCATCAAATTCTTCAACTCCTTTTAAAATTGAGTTCTGGAAATAACCAGGTTCGTAGGTTTTAAACGTTCCTTTGTCCTTATTTAAAGTCTGGGCAAAGAGTGTTGAACCGCAAAGCCCGATTGCCAATAAAAGAATTATATTTTTCATTTGTTTGATTTCTTTGTGATTCGTTTAAAAGACTTATTTTGATAAAGTATGTTAAGCCTGCATTTTTTTTTGCTTATTGATTATTAATACGTTACAAGAAAACAATATTATTCTTGGCGGTAATTTTTTCGCAATAATGGCAAAGCAGTTTCATGTCTTTTTTGTCAACAACTGTAAAGCGACTTGGAACATTTTCGATATTGGTGATGCAATTCGGGTTAAAACATTTTACAATGCGCTGGATATGATCTGGCACTTCAACCTGCTTTTTGGCGACCACTTCAAAATTTTTAATTTCGATAAAGGTAGCAGTAGGGGCAACCAAAGCAATCTTGTTGATCTCTCCTTTAACGAAAAAAGTATTACTTACTTTTATGATTCCTTTCTTGCCGTATTTCTGGCTGTCGAGGTTATCGCCGAAAAGTACCTGGTTTTTATTATTCTCAAGGTTAAGAATGTGCAAAACTTTAAACACATTGTTGGCGGGAATATGATCGATTACTGTGCCGTTTTCGATGGCTGTAACATTCAGATGACGTTGATCTTTATTCATTTTGAAAAATATTTTCCTGGTTTCTGAATCAATTATTTAACTCCTGCAATGGCTGCAAGCAAAGCCTGGCGGACATAAACACCGTTTTCGGCCTGTTTGAAATAGAAGGCCTGGGGCGTTTCATCCACATCTTCGCTGATTTCGTTGATACGGGGAAGCGGATGCAGGATTTTCATATTGGGCTTGCAGCCTTCGAGCATTGATTTTGTCAGCACATAGCTGTTCTTAACTTTTTCGTATTCAAGCGGATCGCTGAAGCGTTCCTGCTGAATACGCGTCATATAAACAATATCTGCAATCGGCATTATGTCAGCCAGTTCGGTGTACTGATGATATTCCAGCTTGCTGTTTTTAATATGCATCTTACTGCTGCTGGGCAGTTTCAGTTGTTCGGGTGATACCAGGTGGAAGGTAGCGTTGAAATTGCACATGGCCTGAACGAGTGAATGCACGGTGCGCCCATATTTGAGGTCACCTACAAATGCAATATGCAGGTTATCGAGAGTTCCCTGGGTTTGCATAATGCTGTACATGTCAAGCAAACACTGGGTTGGATGCTGGTTTGCGCCATCGCCGGCATTAATAACAGGAACTGAGGAAACTTCACTTGCCCAACGTGCAGCTCCTTCGCGGGGATGGCGCATTACGATGATGTCGGCATAACCGCTTACCATGATGATGGTATCCTTAAGGGTTTCTCCTTTTTTAACGCTGGTTGATCCGCTGTCGCTGAAACCGATAACGCGCGCACCCAATCGGTTGGCGGCTGTTTCGAAACTTAAACGTGTGCGTGTGGATGGTTCAAAAAACAAAGAAGCTACCACGTGATTGTTGAGTAGCTTCTGGTTGGGATTTTTTTCAAAGTCGGCTGCAATATCGAGTATCCGCAGGTATTGTTCTTTGGTGAAATCGGTAATTGAAACCAGGTTTTTATCTTTCATTGTCTGCTGATTTTTTTTGAGGTTATAAAATTACAAAATAACAACGGTAGGCTGCATGCGATTGTTAATACTTTGTCATAAAAAAAGCGGCCATTGCTGGCCGCTTTTAAAATCAATGATTATTTAACGAGGTTGTGTTTCTTTACAAACTCATCGAGGATGCCGGCCAGGTCGGGTTTGCCGATTTCCTGTAGGTCGTATCCAACCTTAACACAAGGCTTGTTGATCTTGATAATACGGTTAAGATCAATAGGCGTAGCGATAACAACAGCATCACATGGAGTGTTTTCAATGGTTTTCTCCAGGTCGCGGGTTTGTTCTTCGCCATATCCCATTGCCGGAAGCAAAGTTCCTATATTTGGGTAGATACGGAAAGTTTCAGCCAGTTTTCCAACAGCATACGGGCGTGGATCAACCAGTTCGGCAGCGCCAAATTTATTGGCAGCAACGGTACCGGCGCCTATTTTCATTTCACCGTGGGTGAGTGTTGGGCCATCTTCAACAACCAAAACACGTTTGCCACGGATCAATTCAGGTTTATCAACGGTTAGCGGTGAAGCTCCGTCAATAACCAATGCATTCGGATTGATCTTTGCGATATTGTTACGAACGATCTGGATATTGTCGTTATCAGCTGAGTCAATTTTGTTAATAACAATAGCATCTGCGATACGGGCCATAACTTCTCCAGGATAGTATCCAACTTCGGCACCCGGGCGGTGTGGGTCGGCAACACAAATGGTAAGGTCAGGTTTATAAAACGGGAAGTCATTGTTTCCACCATCCCACAGTACTACATCACATCCATCAGGATCTTTTTCGGCAGCGCGGAGGATATCCAGATAATCAACACCTGCATAAATTACGTTACCACGTACAACATGTGGTTCGTATTCTTCCATTTCTTCGATGGTGCATTTGTGTTTTTTCAGATCTGCAACCGTAGCAAAACGCTGAACTCTCTGCTCGTTCAAATCGCCATAAGGCATCGGGTGACGAACAGCAACAACTTTAAGCCCTTTTGCCATAAGTATTTCTACAATACGGCGTGAGGTCTGGCTTTTTCCGCAGCCTGTGCGGGTAGCGCCAACTGCAATAACTGGCTTGGTACTTTTGATCATGGTTTCGCCAGGACCAAGGAGAATAAAATTAGCGCCACAGGCATTTACCAGTGCACTTACATTCATAACACGTGGGTAAGGAACATCGCTGTAGGCGAATACACAATCAACCACATTTAATTCTTTGATAAGTTTTGGGAGATCTTGTTCCAGGTAAATGGGAATGCCATTCGGATAAAGATCAGCACCGGCCAGTTCTTTCGGATACTTACGGCCATCAATGTCAGGAATCTGGGCAGCAGTAAAAGCAACTACATTATATTCAGCTTTTCCTCTGAAAAATGTGTTGAAATTGTGAAAGTCGCGCCCTGCTGCTCCGATAATAATTACGTTACGTTGCATAAAGGATTGTTTATTGTTTAACAGTATGAATTGTGTAATTAATAATCTTGTTGATGGCTGCAAAGATAAAGGTTTAAACTTGCTGGCAAAATTTTTTAATAACTTCTTAAAGCCTGTAATACCAACGATTTTTGCATTCAGGTTTCATGGATATATTGATGTCACTGGCTTATAGAATTTTAAACTCATATAAGTCAATGATAATAAGGATTTCAAGTTTATTAAAATCATAGTGAATGAAGAAATACTTCCGTATTCCACCTAAAAAACGTACTTTTGCATCCTTAACAATTTCCCCGATGATAGAACAGATTTTGGCCGCCAAAGTTACCGAAGCAGTTAAAACTTTATACCAGCTTGATGCAACTCCGGCACAGATTCAATTGCAGAATACCCGAAAGGAATTTGAAGGTGATATTACACTTGTGGTTTTTCCGTTTACAAGGGTTTCACGCAAGTCACCGGAAGCTACTGCCACGGAGGTTGGTGAGTATCTGAAGTCAAATACGGAAGAGGTTGAAAGTTATAATGTGATCAAAGGTTTTCTGAATCTCTCTATTAAAAAGGAATACTGGCTTTCATTTCTTTCAACGAATTACCAGATTGAAAATTTCGGTTTCCAGAATGCTGACAGCTGCCAGCCGGTTGTGGTTGAATACTCGTCTCCAAATACCAATAAGCCGCTGCATCTCGGACATATACGCAATAACTTGCTTGGGTTTTCGCTTTCGCGGATATTGCAGGCTGCCGGCAAAAATGTAGTAAAAGTGAACCTGGTAAACGACCGTGGAATTCATATCTGTAAAAGTATGCTTGCCTGGCAGCGCTGGGGAAATGGCGAAACTCCCGAAAGCAGCGGATTGAAGGGTGATCACCTTGTCGGGAAATATTATGTTGTTTTTGATAAACATTTCAAAGAAGAGATTGCCGTTTTGGTTTCCGGAGGGATGAATCCTGAAGAAGCATCCAAGAAAGCACCTGTTATCCTTGAAGCCCAGCAAATTCTTCAAAAATGGGAAGCCGGCGACAAAGAAGTGAAGGATCTCTGGTCGAAGATGAATGGCTGGGTTTATGATGGTTTTGCAAAAACCTATAAAACACTCGGCATTGAGTTCGATAAAACATATTACGAGTCGCAGACATACTTACTAGGGAAAAAATTAGTTGAAGAAGGTGTTAAGAAAGGAGTTTATACCCGTCGTACCGATGATTCAGTTTGGATAGACCTTACAGCAGATGGAATGGATGAAAAGCTCCTACTCCGCAGCGACGGAACTTCGGTGTATATGACCCAGGATCTTGGTACTGCCATGCAGCGTTACGAGGAATACAATCCGGAACAACTTATATATGTTGTTGGAAATGAACAGGAATATCATTTTAATGTGTTGAAAGTAGTTTTAAAACACCTGGGTTGTGCCTGGGCGGATTCCATTTACCACCTTTCGTATGGCATGGTTGAACTGCCTGAAGGCAAGATGAAATCGCGGGAAGGTACCGTGGTGGATGCTGACGACCTGATGCAGGAAATGTTCGATACTTCGGAAGCCATGGCCCGCGAACTTGGCAAAATTGAAGCATTTGATACTGAAGAGGCAAAAAACCTTTATCGCACGATTGGCCTTGGCGCTTTGAAATATTTTATGCTTAAAGTAGATCCAAAAAAGAATATGCTTTTCAACCCGGCTGAATCGGTTGATTTTAATGGCAATACAGGACCGTTTATTCAATATACGTATGCAAGGATAAAATCGGTGCTGCGCAAAGCGGTTGAAGCCGGATATGAGATTTCATTTGCAGATTCAGCTTCCGCTGAATTATTGCCAGCAGAGAAGGAATTGCTCAGGAAAATACATGATTTCCCTGCTATAGTTTTACAGGCTGCCGAATTGCACAGCCCTGCCGTTATTGCCAATTATGCATTCGACTTGGCATCGGAATACAACCGCTTCTATCATGAACTTACAATATTGAAGGAGGAGAATCTTGCCAGCCGGGCTTTGAGGTTGAGTTTGTCACAGTTTACTGCAAAGGTGATTGCCAATGCATTGGGATTGCTGGGAATTGAAGTACCGGAGAGGATGTAGAAATCTTCTTTCGGGTGATGCGATTTTTAATCGCATTCTTTGCGAAAGCGAATAGAAATCGCTGCACCCGAAATCAGCGATTAAAAATCGCTGCACCCGAAATACAGCGATTAAAAATCGCTGCACCCGAAATACAGCGATTAAAAATCGCTGCACCCGAAATACGGTACTTAAAAATCGCTGCCCCCATACCAGGTTCCCTTCCAGTCTCTCCAATTGGAAACTAAACCAGCTTTTACAGGGTTGTTCAATGTGTACTTTATCGCGTAATACAAATGCTTTTCATTTCTGATAGTTGTATCGAAGCTTTCTTTTTGCCATAGGGTGCCCGACCTGTTTTCTGCCTTGTTAATTTTATTTGACGAATGTCGTTTAACTGATTGTAAAATATCCTGCAGATAGATCAGATTTTCATCAGTGTCTTTTTCCAAAAGTTTAACAACCCAGTGAAC
>JBBSDG010000318.1:0-5653 GCA_038249635.1 Bacteroidales bacterium
TCCCCATCCCTCAGTCCCACAGTCTACCACTCCACCGCTTTCCTTCTCACCGGCATCGTCATACACCTGCAACCTCCGCCTCCGCGCGAAAGCTCTGATCCATCAATGGTTACAACATATTTGTTATAATCGCCAATATTTATTTTGTTTTGGATCACATCTTTAGCTTTAATAACAGCGTATCCATGGTTATTCAATTCTTCGATGGTATTCACATTTCGGCCATAGCCTATCACTTTGCCGGGAGCAACGGCAAAAAAGTTAGCCCCACTGTGCCATTGTTCGCGTTCCTGTATCATGCTGTCGCGACGGCCACCACAACACAGGGTTTCCACTTCCATTCCAAGTTCTTTTAAAATGGTTGGGATATTCTCTACCTCCTGTATTGATTTTACCTTGCCATTGTCGATATTTATATGAATGGTCAGGAAGCGGTTAGGGTGAAGGATGAGTGGCTCGTAAACCATGCACTGGTTGCGGTCGAGGAAGGTAAAAACCATATCGAGGTGAATAAAAGACTCAGGAGTATAAGGCAATTCCTGTACAATAATATGTCGCTGTACTTTCTTCGCCTTGTAATATTCCATAATAAAATCGATAGCCTGGGGAGTGGTTCGGGTACCCGTTCCTATAAGCAGAATATCTTCCCTGGCCACAAGGAAATCGCCGCCTTCGAAACTGAATTCTTTACTGAAATGCCGGCTTTGATCGGGATGAATGGTTTTAACCCCGAATAACGGATGGTGGCGAAAAATGGAATCCATGATAATTGATTCGCGGTCGCGGATACGGCTGTACATTCGGCTGATCAGCACTTTGTTAAGCATGGCTACTGATGCATCGCGTGTAAAGAAAAAATTATGTAGCGGCTCGATGGAATAACGATCCTTCGACAAAAACCGTGTGAGGTTATCTTTCTTCATTTCAACACCTTCGATCAGAAGGGTCGAAAGTTTTTCATGCCTTATGTTCATTAATTCTGCTACCGTATATTCATTCAGCCGCTCTTTTGTCACAATGGCATGAAGCAATTCCGACCTATGCTCCGGGTTTTGAATTACCTCGGAAAGCAGGTCTTTTACCTCGAATGTTCTGGTAACTTTCGAAAGGAAACCTTTGAACTGGTTAAATTCCTTCAAAGCAACGGGAAGGTTCAGGATATCGCTGTAAAGAGCTTTATGAGAGCTGTCGGGAGTCATATTTTCAACTTCCGGCCCCGGAGTATGGATTATAACGCCTTCTAATTCACCTATTTCGGATCGGATATCTACTTTAAAGGATTCTTGTGGTTGCATTGGGGATTGTATTAGCGCATGGTTCATGGTGCTTGGTATTTGGTGCTTGAAGCATGGTGTTTTATTCTTGGAATTTGGATCTTGATGCTTTATCCTAAGCACTATGCACAGAACACAAAGCACTATGCACAATTTATCCCTCTTCTCCCGAAAGAAAATCAATATTCCTTCTAAGCCCGGCAAATTTAGCTCTTTTTACGGCTGATTTCCGAAAAATGCTTTTATACTGATCATTGTCCATCTGTTCCCAATCCTTTCTATTGAGTTCCATCAATCCAGGTGCTGGCTCGAAAGCAGGTTCGTTATGAGGGGTCGAAAAACGGTTCCAGGGGCAAACCTGCTGACAGATATCACAGCCGAAAATCCATTTCTCATATTTTCCTTTAAAGCCCTCCGGAATTTCACCTTTGTTTTCAATGGTGAGATATGAGATGCATTTATTGGCATCCACAACCTTCAGATCCATTATAGCGCCGGTAGGACACGCATCCATACAACGGCTGCAGTCGCCGCAGTAATCGCCACCCATTGGCTGGTCATATTCCAGTTCCAGGTCAGTAATCAGTTCGCTGATGAAGAAATAAGATCCGTTTTTTTTACTGATCAGCATGCTGTTTTTGCCGATCCAGCCTATTCCGGCGCGGGTGGCCCAGGCACGTTCGAGCACAGGCGCTGAATCCACAAAGCCTCGGATTGAAATTTCAGGAACCTTTTCTTTAAGTTTTACGATAAGTATATTGAGTTTTTCCCGGATTACATCATGGTAATCGCGACCATACGCATAAGCAGAAATCAAATAGGAAGAATCCCCACTCATCATTTCCGAGGGGAAATAATTGTAAAGAAAAACGATGACAGATTTTGCATTCTCCACAAGCAAATCCGGATTTACCCGCAGATCTTTATGTTTCTGCATATAATCCATTCCGGCATGGAAAACTTTGTCCAGCCAACTATCCAGATGCATTTTTTCTTCCGCCAGATATTCAGAAGGAGCAATGCCACAGGCAGCAAAGCCAAGCGAGGCTGCTTCCTGCTTTACAAATGCTGAAAGTTGCTCTTTTTGAGTCATGGTTATGATGGTGGAAATTGGTTTTTATCTTTTAATCAGGAAAAAATATCGAACAGTCGAATAAATGCATAATTGAACATCTGAAGTAAGTAATTCTCCGATCGTCCCATTATTCCGTATTATTTTGAGCTTGTACCCTATGTCCGCCTGAGGTGGACATCTTCCCTTTTGTTTCGGCTTGTTTCGGCTTCGCTCACCAACCAGTACTATACAACCAGGGAAGAAACTTCTGACTTATCTTTTGCTAATAATGCAATTAATCAAGTAGTTAATCTAATTTTAACCTTTGCATTTTGACATTTGCATTTTGCCCTTTTAATTTGATATCCCGTCTCCCCATCTCCATTTCTCACTCTACCTCAATCCCGCTGTCTCCCTTTCTCTGCGTCTCCCCTTCTCCTTGTCCCCATTTCTCCCCCTCTCCTTGTAAACCATAAAAGCTCACTCTTCTAAAACAACTTCCCCACGTCCGGCCCTTTAAATCTCCCCAAATGGCTATAAGCTTTTTCAGTTACTTCACGTCCGCGTGGTGTGCGCATCATATATCCTTCCTGGATAAGGAAAGGCTCGTACACTTCTTCGATTGTTCCGGCATCTTCACCCACGGCAGTTGCTATAGTTGTTAAACCTACAGGGCCACCTTTGAATTTCTGAATGATAGTGCTTAGGATGCGGTTATCCATTTCGTCGAGGCCGTTTTTGTCAACCTGAAGCGCAGCAAGTGCATATTGGGCAATAGCAAGGTCAATGGTTCCGTTGCCTTTTATTTGGGCAAAGTCGCGCAAACGGCGGAGCAGAAGGTTGGCAATACGAGGTGTGCCACGGCTGCGCCTGGATATTTCGTTGGCGGCATCATCATGAATCGGAACACGAAGAATACCTGCCGAACGGATAATAATTTTCTTTAAAGTTTCGGCATCGTAATACGACAAGCGGGAGTTGATTCCAAACCTTGAGCGAAGCGGCGCTGTTAATAATCCTGAACGGGTTGTTGCACCTATCAGTGTAAACGGATTCAGCGTTATCTGAACACTCCGGGCATTGGGACCCGATTCTATCATGATATCAATCTTGAAATCCTCCATGGCCGAATACAGGTATTCCTCAACAACCGGGCTTAGTCGGTGAATTTCGTCGATAAACAATACATCGTTGGTTTCCAGGTTAGTGAGCAAACCGGCCAGATCACCGGGTTTATCAAGCACAGGACCCGAAGTTACCCTAATGTTAACGCCCATTTCGTTGGCAATAATATTGGAGAGCGTTGTTTTACCAAGTCCCGGAGGGCCATGCAGTAGCACATGATCAAGTGCTTCGCCACGGCGGGAGGCAGCAGCCACAAAAACCCTGAGGTTCTCAACAATGCCCGGCTGGCCTGCAAAACTTCCGAAATCGAGCGGGCGGAGTACTTGCTCTATTTCTTTTTCGGCAGGTGAAAGTTGCTCAGGTGTCGCATCAAGGTTCTTATTCATAGTTATCGCACTAGAAATGTAGTAAGCAGCAAAGTTATAAAAAAGGAACCGAAGAGGAGTCAATTAAATGATTTTCACCGGCAGGCAATTCAGCTTTTACCTCATACGTGCATAATATTTCAAATATAGCGTTCGCAGGTATTCGTCCTATCAGAATTATTTATACATTAGCGGAGAATTTTAATATTCCCATGGCCATGAAAGATATAGTTGTTGCTATCGACTTTTCTAAAGGCTCAACGCACGCTCTTGAGTATGCTATAGAGCTAGCCAACCTTACTCATGCTAATGTAAGCATGGTTTGGGTTGATAATCTGAATGGTACAGAAGCTGGTTTTGCTGCCGAATCGAAGGAACTACGTAACGAAGCCAAAGGAAATTTTGATGAATTAATCGAAAAGTATAAGGATAAACTAGTTCACGGCAAATTGATCACCAAGGTTCGTAAAGGCCGTGTTTACCAGGAGCTTGCAAACTTTGTGAAGCAAAATGATTGCTGTTTGCTGATTGTAGGTACACATGGCACCTCCGGTTTTGAGGAATTCTGGATTGGCACTGACGCTTTCCGTATAGTTTCGAGCATTACAAGCCCGGTAATTACGGTTAAGTATAATTACGAAATTAAAAGAGGTTACCGTAAAATATTGCTGCCTGTTTACAATACAGCGCAAACACTCCAAAAAGTATGTTTTACTGCCGACCTCGCACGTGCTACTGGTGCCGACATTAACATCCTGGCGGTAAACTCAAGTGGCCTGAAATCGTTGAACAGGATAGTAGATGTTAATGTTGCAAAAGTTGAGAAACATCTGGAGGAAAAGGGCGTTAACTATATTATTGACCGAATTAACAGTAAAAATATAGGTGCAGATATTATTGACCATGCGCGCAAGGTTGATGCTGACCTCATTGCTATTATGACGGATACACAGGATCAGGCAAGTTCAATCATGCTGGGCCCAATTGCACAGCAACTTATAAACAATTCGTCGGTTCCTGTTTTGAGTATTCATCCCAAAGATAATATTACACTGTAAGTTATAACTATGCTCAGAATTTGTTTTATCGGTTTGGCTATGTTGGTTTTCATTCAACTGGAGGTTAGGGCACAAACGCTTGAACCTGCAAAAGGGAATGTTGAAATTGTTCAGGACGAAAAAATTGTGCAGCTCGCCGATCAATACATGAAGATGAGTATAAATAACCCGGAAGTTGAAGGTTACAGGGTTCAGATATTTTTTGATTCCGGAAGCAATTCCAAGAACAAAGCGGCAAGTATCAAAGCCGATTTCGAAGCCGTTCACCCGGAAGTTAAATCATACCTTTCGTACAATGAGCCTTATTTCCGCGTTAGGGTCGGCGATTTCCGCACTCTTACAGAGGCTGTGGGTTTCCAGAAAAAGATTGCTGCCGATTTTCAGAATTCCTTCGCGGTGAAGGATAACATCATTCAATAAACAAGATGTTCATCAGGCGGTTATTGCCAAACCTGTTAAGCAGTCATAAATTGAGTTTATTTGGGAATTCACGGCTTAAAAATATACATTTCATCACTTTAATTAATTCATGAGCATAGTTGCATTATCTGACTGGATATAATATTCTTCATGTAATGAAAGTACCTTTTCGGATAAAATAGTGCTGAATTCCGGTTCCCCAATGAGTAGAAGCTCGTAATGGCACATCCTGATTTGCTTTGGAAATATTAACCGGAAAGGTGTTAAAACCTGCCATTTTGCACATTTAAAGAAATAATTAGACCACGAACATACTTGGAATACAAAAATTACGTTACTTTTACCAGATTAAAACAA
>JBBSDG010000319.1:0-5635 GCA_038249635.1 Bacteroidales bacterium
ACTGGAGGCTCAGAAGATCGAAATTATTTCGAAACTCGAAAAAGGCCAGGTTCTTGAAGGTATCGTTAAAAATATTACATCCTACGGCGTATTTATCGACCTCGGCGGTGTTGACGGACTTATCCACATCACCGACCTTTCATGGGGACGTATCAACCATCCTGAAGAAATCGTTCAGCTTGATCAGAAAATCAATGTTGTTATCCTCGATTTCGACGAAAACAAAAAACGTATCGCACTTGGTCTCAAACAACTTAGCGCACATCCATGGGATTCGCTTCGCGAAGACCTTAAGGTTGGAGATAAAATCAAAGGCCGCGTAGTTGTTATTGCTGATTATGGCGCTTTTGTAGAAATCGCTCCTGGTGTTGAAGGCTTGATTCACGTTTCAGAAATGTCGTGGAGCCAGCATCTTCGTACCGCTCAGGATTTCCTCCGCGTTAACGACGAAGTTGAAGCAGTTGTGCTTACCCTCGACCGCGAAGACCGCAAAAAGTCGCTTGGTATCAAACAGCTTATTCCTGATCCATGGACTGATATTGTTTCGAAATACCCTGTTAATTCACGCCACACTGCTACCGTTCGCAACTTTACCAACTTCGGTATTTTTGTTGAACTCGAAGAAGGTGTTGACGGACTTATCCACATCAGCGACCTTTCATGGAGCAAGAAAATCAAACATCCTGCTGAATTCACCAAGATCGGCGAAACTATTGAAGTTGTTGTTCTTGATGTTGATGTTGAAAACCGTCGTTTGAGCTTAGGCCACAAACAACTCGAAGAAAACCCATGGGATGTATTCGAAAGCATTTTCACCACAGGTTCAGTTCATAAAGGTACAGTTGTAAGCTCATCCGATAAGGGTGTTGTTGTATCGCTGCCATACGGAGTTGAAGGTTTTGCACCTACACGTCACGCACAGAAAGAAGACGGCACAAACCTTCAAGTTGATGAAGCAGAGGATTTCAAGGTAATCGAATTCTCAAAAGAGAACAAGAAAATCATCCTTTCGCACGCCAAAATGCACCAGGATGCTAAGTCAGCTGATAGAGCAAAAGAAGACAAGAAAGAGGAAAGCGCTGAAATGACTACCAAACGCGCCGTGAAGAAAATCAAGGACAACCTTGAAAAAACAACCCTCGGTGACCTCGACGCACTTTCGAATCTGAAAGCAGCAATGGAGAAAAAAGAAGAAGAAGCTAAAGACAAAGCAAAGAAATAGTCTTCTGAATTCTTACATATTTAACAGGCCGGAATAGTTTTAAACTTTCCGGCTTGTTTTTTTGTACAGTATTGATATGATTTATAGAGGGTAGCTATCACTCTAAACCACATTCTATAACCACTTTGTAGCTCATTTTATTATACATTTTGGTTCATTTCTATTCAAATTTGAGCTGCATTGTGTATCTTTGTGAGCTTAAATGAATAGTAATGGTGGATCACAGAGAATCTGAAATTATTGAACTGGTCAAGAGAAATCAGGGGCTATCTTCGAAAGATATTTATGAAACTATTACATCTTCAGTAAGTTACGCAACCATAAAAAGGGTTTTAACAAAACTCGTATCATCAAAACTAATATCAGTAAAAGGCAATGGGAAAGGAACCAGGTACCTTATTTCTCCCGCCTACGAATTATTGGAGCCAATTGATATTGACAAGTATTATGGAAAGGAAATTGATGAACGGGAAATAAAGAAAAGATTCAGTTTTAATCTTATTTCGGAAATATTGGTAAAACATAGTGTGTTTACTAGAAACGAATTGACAATGCTTGCAGCGCTTCAGCAGAAATATATGAATAATGTTTCACAACTTTCTGAATCAGAATACAATAAAGAGCTTGAAAGACTGGCCATTGATCTGAGTTGGAAGTCTTCACAGATCGAAGGCAATACATATTCATTGCTTGAAACTGAACGATTACTGAAAGAAAAGGAGACCGCAGCAGGAAAAACCAAAGAAGAAGCAATTATGCTTTTGAACCATAAAGATGCGATCGATTTTATTATCGGCAACCCGGATTATTTAACTCCTGTTTCCGTTGCGAAAATTGAAGATATTCATAGTATTTTAGTCAAGGATTTAGCCATTGATAAAAATCTCAGAAAAAGGAGGGTAGGTATTTCAGGGACAAATTATCGTCCGTTAGATAATGAATTTCAAATTTCGGAAGCACTCAATGGAATGTGCGCGTTGATAAATAATAAGAACAATACATTCGAAAAAGCGTTCTTAGCTTTGGTTATCATTTCCTATATTCAGCCATTTATGGATGGTAACAAACGAACTGCCCGCATCGTGTGCAATGCAATCCTGATGAATGATAAATGTTGTCCGGTTTCGTTCAGGACAATTGATTCTGTTGACTATAAAAAAGCAATTTTATTGTTTTATGAGCAAAATAACGTAACCCGTATTAAGGAGATTTTTATTGACCAATTTGAATTTGCTGTAAATACATACTTTTGAGTCAGTAAAAACATCAATCAAACATTATTGTTTTCAAACCAAAAGTAATGGCTAACTTTCATTTAAATGTAAAAGATCAAAAATCATAAGAAAAAATTTCCCCTCTAATTCTTAGATCCCAACCCCCAACCCCTCAATAAAATATGCTCCCCTTCACTCTCACCATTCTCGGTTGCAGTTCAGCAACACCTACATCGGAGCGCAATCCTACGGCGCAGCTTCTCAGCCATGGTGATAAACTTTGTCTGATTGATTGCGGCGAAGGTACACAAGTATCACTCAGGCGGATGCATATTCATTTTCAAAGGATTAAGCATATATTTATCAGTCATCTGCATGGAGATCATTTTTATGGACTGATCGGGCTTATTTCCTCGATGCATCTGCTTGGTCGTACAAAACCACTTCATGTTTACGGTCCGCCCATGCTGAAGGAAATATTGGATTTGCAACTGCTTGCTTCACAAACAACACTGATATATTCATTGGAATTTCATCCGACACAGGCTGATAAGCCTCAAGTAATATTTGAAGACGAACATTTAACCATTAGCAGTTTTCCGTTGTTGCACCGGATTCCCACCACCGGCTTTCTTTTTAAGGAAAAGCCTTACGAGCGCAGGATGCGGAAAGATATGCTGGAATTGCTCAAAATTCCGGTTCACCTGATACCGAGATTACGGGCCGGAGAGGATTATATCGCAGCGGATGGTACTGTTCATACAAACCAAAGTATAACGATGGAATCGCCTTTACCGCGCAGCTATGCTTTTTGTTCCGATACGGCTTATTATGAAGAAATAATTCCGGTTGTGCAGGGTGCCACTCTTCTCTACCACGAAACCACATTTATGAACGACCGGATAGCGAATGCCACGGAAAAGTTTCATTCAACCACCGGGCAGGCGGCAACCATTGCGGTGAAGGCTGGTGTGAAGAAATTGCTGATAGGTCATTATTCGGCGCGGTATGATGATCTGCAACCGCTGCTGGAAGAAGCGAGGGCGGTTTTCCCGAATACGGATTTGGCGGTGGATGGGTGTATTTTTGAGATTTGATTTAATTTTTATTTTAGATAAAAATCAGCGATTGGAAATCGCTGCACCCGCAGTTCCACCGCTATTTCCCATTCCTGCTGGTCTCATAAATCATATCCAGTAGTCCTCCATTCACTTTATCGCCGCCAAGTTCCCAGAACATAACGCCGCCAAGTTTATGCTCCCTGGCATATTTTGTTTTATAATAAACGGACTGCATATTATCGTAAGTGGCAAATGTTTTTGTAGTGCTGTTATAGGCAAATGGTGCTTTGGCCTTTTTATCCCAAAACTGCTCAAATCCCGCTGACTTACCCAGTTTTTCATCAATATCCTTAAAATTAATGTACCCGCTGAATTTACCTTTCTGGTAAAGGCCATGATTCACATTATCCACTTTGTTGAAAGTACGGGCATAAAAAGCAAGACCAATTACTACCTTGTTCATAGGAACATCAATGGAATCCAAAAACATTACAGCATGATCGGTGGATTCTCTTTGCTCGAAGGTTGAATATAAGGAAGTAAGGTGGCCGGTTTGTTTGCTGTTGCCGTTTACCAGATCGTACGTCATCATATTCACATAATTAACAAGTGGCATCACTTTTTCCCACTCAACAGATTTTAAGAGATAATCATTGAAACCTCCGGCAGCAAAGCTTAATTCGTAGTCCGGGCCGACAGTTTCGCGAAGTGTCTTTACCAGGAATGTAAAATTCTGCTTGTCCTCGGGCAAATACTGATGCTCGTTAACCGATTCGAGCGCAGGATATTCCCAGTCGAGATCGAGGCCATCAACATGATATGTTTTAAACAGGTTTAGCGTAGATTGCGCAAATTCCAGGCGACCTGTTTCGGTATTGAAAACTTTGCTGCATGTTTTGCATCCGCCCCAGCCTCCGAGAGAAATAATGACTTTTAGCTTTGGATTAGTTTTCTTAAGCGCAACAAGCCTGGTTATGGCAATGCTGTCGGTTGCATTATCCACAGCAAGTTTATTACCATAGAGGTGAAGAAAACTAAAAATAATATGAGTTAGCTGCTCTGTTTTGTAATTAGCTAAATCACTGCCGTCGCCCACATAGTAAGCTTTAATGGCCATTGGTTTTTCTTTTGTCTGGCTATATACAGGGTGAACTGCAAGCAAAGTAGTTATGATAAATGTTAAAGAAAGTGCTTTATATCTGATGTTATTTTTCATAGTTTTTTTGTGAAATACTAGCCAGAAAGGCAAATAATTTATTCAGCCGAATGATCGTATAACGTGATGTATTCGAAAGTATTGGTTGTCCACTCCATGAATTTCAGGAAATCATCCCATTTCACGATGATGGAAGCGGTATTGATACAGGGATGAAAACTTATCATTTTGCTTTCGAGCAGGTTGTGATCGAGGAAAATATGAACATGGTGTTCTGTGTCGTTGATCAGTCCAAACGGAGTAACAGAACCGGGAGAAACGCCCAGATATTTCATCATACGCTCATCCGAAGCAAAGGAAAGTTTGCCTTGCTTCAATTGTTTTTCCAGCTCATGGATTCCCATTTGCTTCGTGTGCTTTAAAATCACAAGGTAATGTTTGTTTCCTTTGTGGTTACGGAAAAACAGGTTTTTGCAATGTGTAGCATCCAGGTCCTTCCAGTATTTCATTGCTTCTTCGATGGTGGGAGCCGGAGGATGCTCATGGTATTCGAAAGGAATATGGAGGTCGGAGAGAAGTTTGTAGAGGTTGGGATCGCCGTTCATGGGATTGATGGGATTGATGGGAATTGGGTAGAGACGCGATGCCTCGCGTCTCTGAAACGGGATGGGCTTCGGGTTGAATGGTTTTGGGGTTGAAGAGTTCAATTGTTTTATTATTCCATTGTTCAAATGTTCTATTGTTCAAATGTTCATTTGTTTGACCTCATCCGCCCGTTGGGCATCTTTTCACCTCATCCGCCTTCGGCACCTTCTCACCTCATCCGCTTTCGGCACATTCTCACCTCATCCGCCCGTTGGGCACCTTCTCCTCAAGGAGAAGGACAGAAACTCATGCTTTTTACCGTGGAATGGAGAGTTTAGGATTGTTCAGTTGGCAAACTATTGGATATCAGCTACTCTTCAAACTTGTCACACTGAGC
>JBBSDG010000320.1:0-5631 GCA_038249635.1 Bacteroidales bacterium
CCTCTTTACTTCAGCAGCTTCCGGCGGGTATTACTGGCTGGTTTTTATTGCCGTACTTAATGCAACCATGTCATTGTACTATTACCTGCTGGTTGTAAAAGCCATGTTTATCAATAAAAGCGATACACCTATAGCCTTTTTTAAGAGCGATACGGCAACCAGGATAGGTTTATTGATCTGTGCACTCGGTATCTTCGTTATCGGTTTCTGGAGCCAGGTTTACGAGTTTATTGATGCACTCACTTTTGCCATTGTGAAATAGGATGGCGGAAGGTTGGATATATTACTTAAATCGTAAATCTGACATCGTAAATCGTAAATCCAAGAATGAATAGATAAGTTTGAATAACATTTTATTAAACCTGATTTTATGCCACTCAAAGCAAAACATATAGTAGAAGAAATTAACGGCGTTCGCTGCACCATTGTTGAAAAAGGTGCTGCTCAGAAACGGGTTGATTTTCTGAAGGACCTTTTGGAATTCAATAAATTTGAAGTGCTGGTTTCCGAAGACAAAAAAGAAACTGAAGACGCTCCTACCCTTTTTACAATCGGAGTTACTGATATTGTTTTCAGCCCGGTAATTGCGGTTTATGAAATGAGCCTTAAAACACCTGATGGCAAACGGGTATCTCCAGCCTACTGGGAACAGAAAACAACGGAGATAATAGATGAATACTGGGAATTCAGAAATAAATAAAAAATTGAAACCGGCCAAAAGCCGGTTTTTTTATGCCTGTTAAATTCGATTTTAATAACCACTGCATACACTAAGAACTCTTGACCTTGGTGTTCAGGATCAATTAATTATGAAATTTATAAGCAATCTGAAAACGCGGAACTTTAGGACGAATGAATTAATAAGCATGGTTGCTGTTGACGGAGGTAAACATCTTGGGCATGTGCGTAGCAAAACACAGCCTCACATGCTGTCAGGTTTATAGATAAAACTTGCAAGCCTTGTTTTGCGAGCTTTACCGGGTCGAACATATGCCTAAAATCTATATTAAACTTTGACCTTTTGGTTCTTTTGAGTACAGCCAAAAGAACAAAAATCTATAAAAGTACTCAGGGCAATCCGGACTTAAACAAGTACACTGTATTGATGAGAATGTCTATCACGTAGCAACTCAACATAAGAATTAACAGAATTTAATTAATTAACTACCCCGGCAAGGGCTATTTAGTTACTTTTGCAGAAACAGGTTGTTTTACATAATACTTTTCAGTGATGTCGAATAAAATAATGGATCCTATAGGGAAACTTATGGGGTTAAGATATAAATCACATCCATGGCATGGTGTGGAATTAGGTGACGAATCGCCTGCATTGCTCACTTGCTTTATCGAAATGGTTTCGACTGATACCGTTAAATATGAGGTGGATAAGGTAAGCGGGTATCTGCGGCTCGATCGTCCGCAGAAGTATTCCAATGTAGTTCCGGCTATGTATGGCTTTTTGCCTCAAACCTATAGCGGAAAGTCTGTTGCAGAATATTGCATGGAAAAATCAGGCCGTACTGATATTAAAGGAGATGCCGACCCTATAGACGTATGTGTGCTTACCGAAAAAGTGATTTCACATGGAGATATCCTTGTGAAAGCCATACCCATTGGTGGTTTCAGAATGATTGACGGGAACGAATCGGACGACAAAATTATATGTGTATTGCAGGACGACGCTGTTTACGGCGGTTATAAAAATATTTCGGATTGCCCTGAACTTGTCATCGACCGGCTAAAACACTACTTCCTTACTTATAAAGATTTACCCGGACAGGAAGCAAAGGTTGAGATCACCCATACATTCGGTGTTGAGGAGGCACATGAAATTATTAACCGGGCAGGTAGTGATTACCGCCGCCGTTTCGAAAACCTCGAACTTCTTCTCAGGGAAGTATAATACTTATCGTTAGAAATAATTTTACGCCCAGATGAATAAATCCACTTTGGTTATAGGAGCAAGCTTAAAGGAAAGCAGATATTCCAATATTTGTGTGAAAACATTGGTAGCCGATCAGATTCCGGTTACGGCCATAGGGCTTCGCGAAGGATTAATTGATGAAACGCCTGTGCTTACAGGATTTCCTGAGCTTTCCAATATCCACACAGTAACCTTGTATGTTGGTCCGGAAAATCAACATGCCTTTTATGATTATATCCTGAAACTAAATCCGGAACGGGTAATATTTAATCCGGGAACTGAAAATCAGGGATTTGAGGATATACTTTCTCAAGCCGGTATTAAAGTAACCGAAGATTGTACGCTTATGATGGTTGAAGGAGGCCGGTTTTAATCAGTGTTGCAACATGAAAAAGATCATGTTCACGTTCTATTATACAGATTGCTAATAATTGTCTAATTTAGTACCCTCAAAAATTAGTATAGAAGAATACCATCGTTGAATACAACCTGAAGCATGCGCAAATACCTGACCTCTATAACCATCATTTTATTGTTTTTAATTTCCTGTCCTGAACAACTTAAATCGCAGGTTGTTACAGAAATCGACAGCATAACGTTGTGCTATAATTCATCAAAATCCTTTCCTGTAGTTGTACAGAATATTAAAAACGTCGATTCGCTTAGGCTGGTGCTTTCTTTCGATAGTAGTGTTATCGATTTTATGGAATATTTTGACGTAAATGCGGCGCTTACCGGTGGAAATTTTGACATTGCCAATGAGAATGACTCTATAATTATTTCGTGGAAGCGGGCAAGCAGCGTTTCCATTACACGAGATACACTGGTTTGGCTGCGATTCAAAGGATTAACAGGTTCAACAGCCTTACACTGGAATAATTTAACCAGCTTTTATCACACTTTCACCGGAAATCAGACGGCAATATTTGTGGATGGCAAGGCTGTAGTTGATCCAAAAATAAACCTTATTCTTACGGAACTAAGCCCTACATGCAATAGTACACTTCCTGAAGACTGTAAAGCTAATTATCAGGCAGACGCATCAGGAGGAACTGCGCCATACAAATACCTGTGGAATAGTAAACCTTCGCAATACGATTTCATTAAGAAAAACCTTTGTGCCGGACCAAATCAGATACGGGTTACCGATGCCTGGGGTTGTAAACTCGACAGTATTTATAAAATATCGGCACTTCCAGGCGCGAAAGTGAAAATTATTATCGAAGGCAATGAGGATACAACCATCTATGTTCAAAATCCTATCCTCAGGTTTTCATTTCAGGAAATCTCGCCTACCCATGTTATCGAAGCTCCCTTATGGGAATTTGGCGATGGCGATACAGCAATATCCTTCAATCCCATTCATGTATATGAAGAAGCTATTACCGTTACAGGGCAGAATCCTGGATATACCCTTAAACTTCATATTTCGAATGAAAATGGCTGTGATTCAGTAATTGAAAAATGGATTCCGATAAAAATGGCCAAATTAAAGATTCCCGGCGTTATAACTCCCAATGCGGATGGTAAAAATGATATTTTTCTGATACTCAACGAAAACAAAACCGGGTCGGGCGAGGATATAAAGATCACAAATGAATACCAGCAAATGGAATTAGTTATTTTCGACCGCTGGGGCCGTAAACTCTACGAAAACTCTAATTACAAAAGCGATTGGGAAGCTAAAGGTGTGCCCGATGGTTCGTATTTTTATATTTTAAAGACAATAGGTTTTTACTCCACCGAAACGCACAAAGGGTCAATCACAATTTTGGGAAGCGGGATTACCAATTAGATTTCAAAAGCGTCCTTACTTCTGTTCGCCAGTATTATTTCCTGAAAACCATTTTCTGAACATCAATCCCATCTAAGGCAAGCAATTCGTTTTCGAGGCGCAGGCATTCATTCATATCGCCAACCAGTTCCAGCAGCATAAGTCCGGTATCGCCGGCATATTCCTCATCCATATCATGCATTCCAAGTCGCGTACGGATAACACAACCATATTTCGTAAGGATACTCTGAATTTTATCAGCACCTTTCCCTGGATCATTGATCATTACGCCTAATATTCTGACTTCTTTCATAGCTGTAGTATTTAATATTTAAATGACATATTCTGAACTTCGAGGCCGCCAATCTGTGACAACTCATTCTCAAACTCAAGCCATTCCTCAGGTTTCCCTGTAAGATGAAGAACAATAATTCCCGCCCGGCTGCAAACATTTTCATTCAATTCATGAAAACCCAGCCTCGATCGGATAAGTCGCGAATATTTGCTGAGTGTCTTCTGGGTGAGGCCTGCTTCCTTAATACGATCGGAAATAAGCAAACCAAGGATTCGTGTTTCGGTCATGGTTATCTTTTTATTTGTTTCAGAATTAAAGAGTTGCAGTACTACAGGGTTTCAAATTCCAAACTATTCACAAAACTTGCCGAAGGGTTCTCCCCAACGGGGAGATGTCCGAAGGACAGAGGGGTCTTTTCAAAGTATTAAAGTTTCAGAGTTTCAAGTTTCAGAGTTTCAGGTTTCAGAGTTACAGGTTTCAGAGTTACAGGTTTCAGAGTTACAAAATCAGAAGGTTACACGTTTCATCTAACATTTAACATCCGCGATCATCCGTTCTTTCCGCGTAATTTGCGTTCCATATTCTTGATCCGAAATAGTAAATCCGACACTTCGGCTTCGCTCAGTGTCCGGTATCCGAAATTAAAAATACAAATCCCTTTCTCCTGTTTTAATCTTTTCAATCCGCTCAGTGTCCGGTATCCGAAATTAAAAATACAAATCCCTCTCCCCTGCCCTGATTTTTTCAATCCTCATTCTTATCTCGGGAACGTTTACTTTTTCGTGCGCTTTCTCCAGTTCAAGGAGATTTTCATCAATCACTTTATAACCCTTTGTCTTTGTTTCGGCAGGTGCGTAATCCTCCAAATATTCAGTAAGTGTAAGGATTGCATTTGGTGAACAAAACCGTTTTATAAATCCTGGAACAGAGAATTCCATAAAATGCTCACCTGTTCGGCCAAGGCGATAACATGCAGTGCAGAAGGAAGGCAGGTAATCGCTGGCCAACAATTCGTCAATAATCTCATTCAGTGAACGCGAATCATTAATATGAAACTGTTCACGATTCAGATTCTGCTCTTCATTTTTATTTTCGGAATAGCTTCCAAGCTCGAGTTTGGTTCCGCCGTCGATCTGCGAAACACCGAAACGCATCACTTCATCGCGTACAGCGGCATTTTCGCGTGCAGTCAGGATTAATCCCGTATAAGGAACCGCAAGCCTCAGAATAGCAACCAGGCGGGTAAATTCCTCGTCCGAAACCTTGTATTTACCGTCGAAATTCATAGCCGAGGCTTCCTGAATACGTGGGAATGATATGGTGTGCGGTCCTACATTATAACAAGCTTCGAGGTGGTTGGTATGACGTACCAGGGCCATTACTTCAAAACGCCAGTCGTACAATCCAAACAATGCGCCAATGCCGACATCATCAATACCGGCTTCCTGCGCACGGTCGAGTGAAGTAAGACGATATTCGTAATTTCGTTTTTTACCGCCGAGATGGTAATGTGTATAAACTTCGGGATGATAGGTTTCTTGAAAAATCTGGTATGTGCCAATACCTGAGTCTTTTACGATACGAAAGCCTTCAATTTCGAGCGGAGCAGCGTTGACATTTACACGGCGTATTTCACCA
>JBBSDG010000321.1:0-5596 GCA_038249635.1 Bacteroidales bacterium
AGCCGGTGACCCATCGGGAGCAGTATAAATACGAAAAATACTGAAATCGCCTGTATGACGTGGCCACATCCAGTTATCGGTATCGCCGCCGAATTTTCCGATGGACGATGGTGGTGCTCCAACCAGGCGGATGTCATTAAACTTCTGATATACAAACATATAATATTCGTTGCCGTTAAAGAAACTCTTCAATTCGACGGTATATTTGCTATTTTCCGTGGCTTCTTTCCTTAGTTCCTCCACTTTTTTATTGATAGCGGCGTTACGTGCAGTCTCGTCCATATCGGCAGTAACTACTCCCAATACATCGCTGGTCCTATCCTCCATGCGATTCAGGAACATAACAAAAAGTCCTTCGTTAGGTAGTTCCTCTGCTTTGTTCATAGCCCAGAAACCATTCTCAACATACCTGCGATCCGTCGTGTTACTGTGATTCTGTATGGCATCGTAACCGCAATGGTGATTGGTGAAGAGTAATCCTTCGGGCGACACAACTTCGGCTGTACAAAATCCTCCAAGGCTTACAACAACATCCTTCAAACTCGAATGGTTTATGCTGTAAAGTTCCTCAGCCGTAAGGTGAAGCCCCATCTTTTGCATGTCCACATAATTTAACCTTTCAACAAACATGGGAAGCCACATGCCTTCGTCGGGTACATTGGCTGCTTTGACGAAAACTGCTGAAAGCAAGAATAAAGCAAGAACGAATTTTTTCATTTTTCTGTGATTATTAAGATGGTTTGACGGGCAAAGGTAGTTGTTAACCTTCCAGATTATAATCACTACAGGCAGCTATTGGCCATTCCTATGCAAGTTGGTGGAATTGCTCTGTGAAATGGTAAAACAATTCGGTATAAAAGCAAAACTCAGCAAGGGTTTAATCCTGCTGAGTTTTTCTTTTTTGTAATAAAAGGTATAGCTTTCCTGAATTATCACAGTCCCTCAATCCCTCCGTCTCTTAATCTCTCCGTCTCTCCGTCTCTCCGTCCCTCCGTCCCTCCGTCCCTCCGTCCCTCAATCTCCATTTCTCCCCTTCTCTCACTCTCCATTTCTCCCCTTCCCCATTTCTCCCCTTCTCCATTTCCCCCTTTCTCCCTTTCTCCCTTTCCCCCCTTCTCCCACTCTCCCTTTCTCCCCTTCTCCCACTCTCCCTTTCTCCCTTTCTCCCTTTCTCCCCTTCTCCCTTTCTCCCCTTCCCCCCTTCTCCATTTCTCCCCTTCCCCCTTTCTCCCTTTCCCCCCTTCTCCCACTCTCCCTTTCTCCATGTCCTTTCCTAAAGTCCCAGTGCAACCTTCCCTTGATCAAAAACCACGTCTTTCGGAATATTGGCAGTCTTAAGCAAATCCAGTCCAGCCTGAAGTTCAGGGCGAACCTTGCCGTTCTCTTTCATATAACTAACTGCCTTATCGTAATCGCCTTCGCCTTCAACACTCAGTATAAATGCGCTCCATTCATTTATTGCCTGGCGTGTTTTATCAATATCAACTTTAAAAGTGCCATCCGCATTGCGGGAAAATGCTTTTTTATCTTCAAAGAAATTGAAACACATCATATTGGCTTTGCCATGAGCTTCTGCAGCACCAAAACGCACCGATCGGATTAGCCCTGCCATATACGTTACATAGGCATCTTCAACTGTAATGCCGGTAAGTTCGCCTTTTTGGATCAGCCAGCTAACCATCCATAAACCAACCACATCGGCTTTGGCTTCTTCCCATCCTGAGTATTGTTCTTTAAGAGCCTGGCGGAGATTTCCTTTACCTGTTATAGTGTTTTTAATCCCTAAACCATGAGCCACTTCGTGAAACATTACATTGCCGAAGAAAGCATCGAATTTGATGTTTTTTCGCTGAGTTGGATCGATAAGTACCTCCGAAATAGGAACTAATATCTTATCAAATTTAGCCTGCATCGCATTTTTCAATTGCAAACGGCGGCTACCTTTTGCCAGTTGGACTTTCTCATCATTCGGCAAGTTGATGGCAATAGTTTTGCCGCCGGAGTTCGAATTTCCTGCATAATACAGGATATCATAAGCATTCAGGTCCGAATCGGTACCCGGAATCTCCTTTTTGTATTTAGGATCGCAGGGCAGTTCCTTTTGAAGCTCAGGTAGCATGGCAGCATATTTTGCCAGTTTGGCACTCCATTCCTTGTCCTTTACCAATACAGAGGCTTCGTGTGCTGCTTTATAGCCAAAAAGTTCGTCCTCATAATTTTCGATGGGACCGGCAACGATATCCAGAGTATTGGTTTTCATATCCATCCAAGCCATATCGCTTTCGAAATAGTCGTCGGTAAGCAGGGCTTTTGCGCGAAGGGTAAGGTATTTCTTTAAACCGGCATCCTCAGCAAGATCGGCAGCTTTTAACAGCAGTTCAGAAGCTTTTTTAACTTTTTCTGCATAGGCATCATGAAACCATACGCTTTTCAGACTTTTATCCGCATTGCGCTCAACTAAAGTATATTGGCTCGATTTATTTTTATCATTCCATTTTTCAAATTCTTCCTTAGTCATATCGGCAGGATAAAAATTTGCGCCTTTAGGCTTTTCGCCAATGCCGGATATAAAAGGTTTGTTTTCGTCGAGCCTGTCCCATGGCCCATAATTTATGGCTGCAAATTGTTTTGCATACGGATCTTTAATGGTATCAAGTAAGGTATTTTTATTTCCCCAGGTCTGTTCCCAGAAAATGTCGTCCATAATCTGCGCTACATCCAGCAAAATGGGGATCATCTGTTTTTCCTTTTCAGTTAACTTACTCAGGTCAGTGGTAAGTTTAACTACAGCATATTCGTTCACTTTTTTCTGCATTTCGCTCATAGCGTTTGTGTCGTTAGCTGCGTTGTTACTGCCCGGCTTTTGCTTGCAACTGCTCGAAAAAGCTATGATCAGGCAAAATGCAAGGATGAATGAAAGGAGTTTTTTTGACATAGGATTATTATTTAAAGGTTAAAATCGCCCGGCGAAATTACTTAAAATGAAGTAACTGAATGAAGAACACTCATAAATTTAAATACATTGATCGCTAGTATATTTATTTTATTTTTTTTGTCCATGCTAACCGGATATTTAATAATTTTGCATTGTTAACGAAATAACAACTACAATTGTTATTCGATTAACAATTGTAATGTTAAAGATATTCTTAGTCAGGTACTTAAATCAGTAATCTGGCCTTGGGTATTGAAATAGAAAATCCATATTGCCATGAAAAAGAAGCTTCTGATACGTGATGTTACACTCCGCGACGGACAACAATCGCTATTTGCAACCCGTATGAACCAAAAGCAGGTGGAACGCACCTTGCCGGCATTTAAAGATGCTGGTTTTTACGCCCTTGAAGTATGGGGAGGTGCTGTACCCGATTCAATTATGCGTTATTTAAATGAAGATCCATGGTACAGGCTCGAAAGTATCCGTAAAGCATTGGGTCCGGATATACCTTTAACAGCCTTATCACGCGGACGGAATTTATTCGGATACAATCCTTATCCTGATGAAGTTATAGACGGTTTTGTGAAAAACTCAATCGAATCAGGACTTACCATTATGCGCATATTTGATGCGTTGAATGACCTTGATAATATCCGTTCGACCGTAAAAGCAGTAAAAGCTCACGGAGGAATTGCCGATTGTGTGCTGGTTTATACCGTCGATCCTAAATTTTCGAGACGCAATAAGATAAAGGCATTGCTTCATGCCAAGCCATTACCCTCCAAAATATTTACACAGGAGTATTTTCTCGAAAAAGTGCTCACTCTCCAGGATATGGGTGCTGATATGATCACGATAAAGGATATGTCAGGGCTTATTACCCCTTCAGCTATCGGCGATCTGGTTCGTATGGTGAAAGCAAATGTTACAGTGCCTGTTGATTTCCATACCCATTGCACACCAGGCTTTGGGCTAGCATCGGCACTAATGGCAATTGTAAGTGGAATTGATATTCTCGACACTGCCCTGATGAGTTTTGCCGGTGGCAGTGCAGCTCCTGCTTTTGAAATTATCCAGTTGCTTTGCGATAAAATGAATATTAAAACAGGGGTTAACCTTGAATCGGTTGTTTCTCTTGACAAGGATCTTCGTGAAATCCGCGAAGAACTCAAAGATTTTGATAACTACAAAGCCCCACGCGAATTCAATATCATTACAGATAAATTGCCACGCGATATCGACCAGATGTTGGAAATGGCTATTGCCTTCGCAAAATCCGATAAGGAACAGGAACTCCTGGATGTTTGTCAGCGTATCGAAAGCTGGTTTGGCTTTCCTGAACCCGACGATAAAATACGCCTGGCCGAAGTTCCGGGCGGAATGTATTCGAATATGACTGCACAGCTCAAACAACTTAAGGTTGAAAAACTGCTGCCACGTGCCATGGAACTTATTCCAATGGTCAGGCTTGCATCAGGCTGTCCTCCGCTGGTAACTCCTACCAGTCAGATTGTTGGTGCACAGGCTGTTAACTGTGCTATCGACGAGTCGAAAGGACTTCCCATGTACACAACAAAGTCTATTCAGTATGTTAATCTTGTAAAAGGTTCGTACGGACACACTCCGGTACCTGTAGATCCCGAATTCAGATTCAAGATTGCCGGCGTGAAAGAAGAAACGCCTTACGATACGAAATTTTACAAGAAACAGGATAACCCGGTTTTTGAGGAATACGGAGGTGTTAAACTGGCACTTACCGAAAGAGATGAGCTTCTGCTCGAACTTTTCCCTTCAGTAGCAAGCGATTTCCTTAAGAAACGCATGGAGGACAAATACCTTACTGAAATACACGCTGTAGAGGAAGAAAAACGCAGGAAAATAGAAGCAGAAAAAGAAAAATATAACGTTCTTACAGCTGAGGAAAAGCACAAACGACTGATTGAAGGGCTGTATAATTATGAATGGTCAGTTACCGATGGCGAAACCATAGGGCTTTCGTAAATTTCAATGGCCGAATATAAATGGAATGGCTGCCAGCGATGGCAGCCATTTTTGCGTTAGATAAATTATTGAATTTATGGTATTCCAGTTGGCTAAACCAGATAATTTAGCCCAACAGTAATTATTCCGTTTTCAACATTTACAAGTCCGACCTCTAACCCACCTTAAAAACGTGTGAATATTGTAACTCTTAAATTGAATTGTGTAACATGTGTATGTAAAAATAGGCTGTAATTTGCATTTATAGTATTAACAATTAAAACAGAAAAAAATGAAAACAAAACTTGGTTTGCTAACGGTAGCTTTTTGTGTACTGTCCGGATTTCTTTTTACTTCTTGTGAAAAAGAAAAAACAGAAGTTAACATGATTGTAAGGAATTGGAATTTAGTGTCGAAGACGGTATTAGGTGTAAATGTTGCAACAGATTGCGAAAAGAATTCAACTTGGAATTTTAAATCTGATGGAACCTATGTTATCAAAGACAATTGTAACAATACACAAACAGGAACCTGGAAATTGGCCGAAGATGGAAAAACCCTCACAGTGGACGACGCCACTGCTTATAAGGTAATTGAAAATAGTATTTCTAAACTCGAAGTTGAACTTCAGGTTGGTGAAATCGGACTAGTTCGCTGGTCATTTAATTAAAGGATAAT
>JBBSDG010000322.1:0-5582 GCA_038249635.1 Bacteroidales bacterium
TCCATTTCCCCTTGTCTCCATTTCCCCTTGTCCCCTTTTCCCCTTTTCCCCATTTCCCCTTGTCTCCATTTCCCCTTGTCTCCATTTCCCCTTGTCTCCATTTCCCCATTTCCCCATCAACTCGTTTCCTCGTCTCCTCACTTCCTTGTCATCACTAACGCCTCCACAATTGCACATTCTGGTACCATGCAGATTTATAATTCTGGTTGCGGATGAGTACATAATCGTTACTGGTAAAAGGGTTTTGGGCTTTGTTGAAATAGAATTTTAAAGCCCTCGGATCATCATAATCGCCATAGATCCATACTTCCTGTTCAAAACTACGGAAAACCTGCGTAGGCTTTCCAACCACAATATAAATCATTCCCCGGTCGGTTTTCCAGCCATCGGTAAAGGAGGAATAGAGTTTGTTTGCAGTTTCGAAACGCGAGTAATATTTGCGTATAAATTCGGTGGCCAGGTCTTCGCGACCTGTATTTGTAATCCAGAAACTGTCAACGGCAACTTGTGGTATCTTGTATGATTTTAATTGTAGGAACTCTTTTGACGTTGTAATATACTGCAAGGCATCGCGCATCTGCGAATGCTGCGTAACTTTTGGGAAACCAGCATTCATCCTGAAAAGTGTTGGTCCCTGCACCACTGATGTATCTGCCTGGAAAAAGTAAAACCCGGTTTGCTCCGGTGAAAAATAAGTTGTTTTTCCATTTTTTAGTTCAAGGGAAAATGTGCTGTCGGGTGAATAATTAAAAGGCAACCTGCCTTGTTCAACGAATGGCGGAATAGGAGGGGAGAAGTTGCGGGAATAAACTTTTACATGCAATTGCCTGCTGCTTGTGTCTTCGGTTACCAGGCGCAATGGCTGAGAATACGCGGTTGTATTACTGGTTAAAAATTCGCCTGATTCATATTGAAACCTATACCACGATTGGCTTAACCTGTTTATTTTACTGAAATATTCAAGCATAAGGTAATCGTCGGGAATGCCAGGGACTGAATAGGTGGCTTTTACAAAATAATCCATTCCTGCGGGTGCTTTGAAAGTCCAGCTATGGCTGATAAAACTCCTGGTTCCGGAAGTATCGGCAATGGCAAAAGTAGCACTGTCAGTAAGTTCAATTCGTTTTCCGGCTCCTATAATTTCATATTTTAACCTACCCTTTTTCGAATATTTTTTTGTGCCTGCATCGGGTAAAATCAATCCGGCTGGCAGAATAATCCTCAGCGTTGAGGTACTGTCATTTAAAGTATAAAGCTGGCTCAGCATAAGCGAATTATCCTTTTGCCCAGTGTATATACTGCTGATATCCATTCCCGTGATTTTAAGAGCAGGGTCGCAGCCGGCAAACAATAACATCAAAAGAGAAATGAGTGTTAATTTACGGATAAATCGGAGTGTAACAAAACGCAAAACAGAGTTGGATTAATTTCGGGATAAAATTACAAAAAAAACGAGGCCGGAATTTTCCGGCCCCGAAATACATTCAAATGGCACTTTTTAAAACTATTTAACCCTGATTTTAGTTCCGAGCTGTAGTTTTTTGGAAGGTTTTATTCCGTTTATAGAGCATAGTTGTTTAACCGTTGTTCCGTATTTCCGGGAAACAGCACTCAGCGTATCACCATTTTTAATAGTATGATATTTTTTCGCCTTTGATGATTTTGATGCCTTTAACGACTTTGATGATGTTGTTGGCTTTGATGATTCTGCTTTCAGATCCGGATTATCGTTTTCTTTTTCAGTAACTAATTCACTGCTTGATGCTGTAGGAAGATAATCGCGTGAAAGTCCGTAAGTGGTTTTTGTAATGGCAAAAGTGTCGGAAATGAGACTGTAGTTGTCGAAATTAATCAACTGCTTGGGATTAAAAGCTTTTCCCTGGAAACGTGTTTCGAAATGAAGATGGTTGCAGGATGCACGTCCGGTGTGCCCGCCCAAACCGATAATATCACCGGCTTTTACCTGCTGATTTACTTTTACTTTTATTTTCGAGAGATGGCCGTAAAGTGTTTCGAGTCCGTTGTAATGCCTCACAACCACGCAATTTCCATATCCTGAATATCTGCGGGCCATGCGCACTACACCGTCAAAGGCTGCACCAACAGGATCTCCAGCTTCGAGTTTAATATCTACACCCGAGTGAACACGACGTCCACGCGATCCGAAAGGAGAAAGAAACGTTCCTTCAGCAGGCATTACAAACCCGGTTGAATTATCATTAAAAAGAGGTAAACTTATCGGTGCATCTATTATAATCGGTGCTTCCGAATATCGCCTTACACATAAAGTGTCCCAACTTTTATAATATTTTTCCAGAAACGGATTATTAATACTTGCAGGGACAAGTGTATTTGAAGCGGGAAGCGATTTTGTAGATTCTTCCATTTCGTTTTCATCCATTCCGCCTGCAGGTTCTTTGATAAGCTGCTGCGCAAATGCCATGGTTCCCGATACGCTGAATACCAATGAGAAAAATAATGAAAGTGCTTTTGTTTGTAATGTCATGCAACTAATTTAGATATTGTAATTTAATTGACTTTAGACAAGAAAGTCATAACTGAGTTTTCAAAAGTAGATTAAAACAAATTAACATGAAAGAAAAATTAAGTTTTTTTAAGAAATAAATTTCCGCATTCTCTGCATTTGCCTTCTTTGTCCAAACCGCTTGTGTCAATTTTGTACATATGCCTTGTGATTAAAACAGAGTTGCATTGCCCGCAGTAAGTACTGCCGGTTTCATCATGCATATTTCCTGTATAAATATAGGTAAGTTCTTTTTTTGCAATGCGTTGCAGCCTGCGGATGGATGTGGCAGGAGTAGCCTCTGTAGCTAGTTTATATCCTGGGTAATACCTCGAAATATGGAAAACTGTTTCTTTACCTAATTCGTTTGCTATCCATTTTATCATGGCTGTAAATGAGGAATCATCATCGTTAAGTTCAGGAACCACAAGGTTTACCACTTCGAGGTGCTTGCCTGCCTGCCTGATTTGTTTCAGCGTTTCTTTAACCGGCTCCAGCTTTGAAGAGGTAACTTTGCTGTAAAAATCTTCTGTAAATGCTTTCAGGTCAACACTAAACGCATCAATAACTTCAAGCAGGGCAATAAGTGGCTCTTTGTTGATGTAGCCGTTAGTTACCATCACTGTTTTTAGCCCGGCATGTTTTGCCAATCGCGCAATATCATACATATATTCGAACCAAACTATAGGCTCATTATAAGTAAAAGCAATCCCTATATTGCCGGGTTGTTTAAGTGCCAACTGAACAATCTGGTCGGGTTTGTAATAGCTCTTTAATAGTTCAGGTTCAGCAGCCGTTTGCGAGATCGAACAATTCTGGCAGAAAAAACACCTGAGGTTGCAGCCATACGTTCCAATAGACAAAATAGTTGATCCCGGATAAAAATGATACAAAGGTTTTTTTTCGATGGGATCGAAATGAATGGATGACACATAGCCATATACTTCTGTAATCAGTTTTCCTTCCTTATTAATCCTAACCCGGCATATTCCCGCTTTTCCTTCGCCAAGGATACAGTTATGGGGACAGAGATTACATTGGACAGTTGAATCTGTATGCTGGTGATAATATCGGGCTTCGGTTTCCATTTTTAGTTTGAAGGGTTTGAAGGGTTTGACACTTCGACTTCGCTCAGTGTGACAGTTTGAAGAGTTTGACACTTCGACTTCGCTCAGTGTGACAGTTTGAAAAGTTTGACACTTCGACTTCGCTCAGTGTGACAGTTTGAAAAGTTTGACACTTCGACTTCGCTCAGTGTTACAGGTTGAAAGTTCAATACTTTGTCATTCCTCCCGGCAACGATTCCTTGCAGTGACAGTTTCAGATTGTTGAATTGCCAAATTGCCGAATTGCCGAATTGTCTAATTATTCTTTCCCAAATCCTACTCCAATCTCCAATCAACCGGCTCTTTACCAACTTTTACAAGCAATTCATTCGTTTTTGAAAAATGCCTGCATCCGAAAAAACCCCGGTAAACAGATAGGGGAGAGGGATGCACCGCTTTCAAAACGAAATGTTTAGATGTATCAATCAATGCTTCTTTAGCCTGAGCGTAGCTACCCCAAAGGAT
Organism: Bacteroidales bacterium; assembly: GCA_038249635.1. Taxonomy (GTDB): domain Bacteria; phylum Bacteroidota; class Bacteroidia; order Bacteroidales; family UBA4417; genus UBA4417. Next base: position 4,096 of record JBBSDG010000322.1, read on the forward strand.
AAAAACCAATCCTGAATGCCTGGCTGAGAGTTGTGTGATCACCTCATCCGTAAAATTTTCCCATCCGTGCCGCTGGTGCGATCCAGCCTGGTTGGCACGAACAGTAAGTGTTGCATTCAAAAGCAGAACTCCTTGTTTCGCCCATTTTTCAAGGTTTCCCGATTTAGGCATAGGAACTCCGAGATCGGTTGTGAGTTCTTTATAGATATTTACAAGCGATGGTGGAAAAGGAATTCCTTCAGGCACCGAGAAACAGAGTCCATGTGCCTGACCATCGCCATGATATGGATCCTGCCCAAGGATAACAACTTTCACTTTGCTGAAAGGCGCATAATCGAAAGCCGCAAATATGCGATTCCCGGGCGGATAAATCCTGTAAAGCTTTTTTTCTTCCAACAGGAACAATTTCAGTTCGTTAAAGTAGGGTTTTGCAAATTCCGGTCGCAATACATCAAGCCATTCCTGCTCAATCAGGGGTTCAGTTTTATCCATTTTCAGGCTAATAATCAAGCCATGAAATTAGTAATAATCAGGATATTATTTTAAAAAATATTCGAAAATCAGCTTAAATAAAGTTTCTTGTTTCTGAAAAGTGAAACGCGTTAATTTTTACTAACTTTATTCTCTTGAAAATTTAGTGATTTTATACTTTACTGAAAACGACCAGCGTTATTAATCAAATTCTATTCATCTATGCAAAAACTTTCGTGCTTTTCGCTTATTATGGTCGTACTATTTGTGTCGGCATGCCAGCCTACGGTAACATTTACAGAACCACAGCCGAAAGATGTTTCTGCAATCGACAGATTTCCTCAACGGATACAGGGAAAATACCTGAGTTCGCAAGACAGTACTTTTCTGTGGATTACATCCAATTCGATGATCAGGATTTATGATTTTAATGAAAAACTACACCTGAGCCAGCTCGATAGTACTCAGCAAATTATCGGCGACAGCTTATTTGACCTGAAAACAAATCAGGGACAACTTATACGGATCGAAGGCGATTCAATTGTGATGCACGTTAATGAGGTTGATACTTTGTTTAAATTTGATAAACATAACGTGCTTAAAAAATTCAAAGGATATTATTTTGTGAATATTTACAGGTCGGAAGCAAATTGGGAAGTGAAAGAACTCGAACCCTCCCGTGGCAAGATAATCTTAAGTGATATCAGTCCGAAAGAAGATCTTTCTCAACTTAAAGTTATTGCCGAAAGCAGCCAAGATACAACACCCTATGTTTTATCGCCAACCCGCCGACAGTTTAAAAAGTTTGTTCGTAACGAAGGGTTCATAGATTCGGAAGTGTTTTTGAAGTTGAGGGATTAGAATTGTTGTGGGGCTAAAGAGTTTCAGATTGATGAGCGATGCCGAAGCGCAGGGTTACAAAAAAGCGTTTTTTGAAAAATGGGTAACGATCTGTGTTTATTTCTGAATTTTATAGTGGAACTAATAGTTGCTTAAAATATTTATACAGTATATCA
>JBBSDG010000323.1:0-5544 GCA_038249635.1 Bacteroidales bacterium
TGAAAGCGGTAAGAAATAGCCTGTTGTTTTTGTTCAGCCTTATATTAAACTTGGCATTGAAATCGTAAAAATTGAATTTGTACTTTTTCTGCGGATCGGTTGACAGTTGCAGCCAGTTGAGGTTTGAGATGCGACCGGAAACAAGAAACGAACTTTTTTCCCTGAGAATTGGACCTTCAATCGTCAGGTCGGAAGTATATGGCCCGATATTTCCTGAAAAGCCAAGCCTTTTGAGGTTTCCTTCACGTGCCCTTATATCAACAACAGACGAAAGCCTTCCTCCATAATTGGCCGGGAAATCGCCTTTGTAAACCATCACATCCTTTATGGCGTCGGGAGCAAGGGCCGAAAAGAAGCCAAAGAGGTGTGCCGGGTTGTAAATCGGCGCTTCGTCAATAAGCAAAAGGTTCTGATCATTGTTGCCGCCACGCACATAATAAAAGGATGATCCGTCGCCGTAGGTAACAATACCCGGCACATTCTGCAATGTTTTCAGCACATCAACATTTCCGGCAAACCCCGGAATCTGCTTCAGCACCGAAGGCGAAAAGCGGATATTCGCAGACTGACTGATCAGCGAAAGCGCTTTATCAGGTTCGGAAGTAATTTCAACCGTTTTCATAACAACTGGCGAAACCTCAAGGTCTATGGTAGATTCAATGTTTTTATTCAGGTTAAACTGTTGTACAACCCCTGTGTATCCAACAAATGAATTTGAAATGCTGTATTCACCTTCCGGCAACGACAGCGAATAAAATCCATAAGCATTGGAAGTTGTTCCCTGAAATGATGCCTGGTCATAAACATTGGCACCGATAATGGCCTCGCCGTTGGATTTGTCGCGGATATATCCGCTGATGGTAAATTTGCGGGCTTGATTTTGTGGCACGAATGGTTCAGTGGGCGATTCCTGCTTCGTAAGTCTTAGGATTACCTGTTTTTCCGAAACGATATATTCAATGCCATTGGCTGTAAATATTTTTTCGAAGATTTCTGAAATCGAAGTATTCCGGGCAATAACCGTGACTTTTTTAGTGACAGGAATAGATTGTGGATTGTACGAAAACAGGATGTTCCCTTTTTCGCTGATAAGTTTAATGACGTCTCCAAGCACCTGATCATGCGCCTCGATGGTGATTTTTTTATTGAGGTTTTGGCTGAAAGCAGAAAAAGCTGCTATAAAAAGCAGGCAAATAATCAGTATCCGGTATTTTAAGTTACTGGAATTCAAGTCAGTAATTTGTAGTTTTATTGGGTTGGGTAATTCTGGAATTCTGATATGCTTTCAACGCATCAAATCCTTGTACATTATTTTAAAATTTCATTTATGACTTTAAAATTTAAGTACTCAAGATAAATTAATTTTCACAGCCCTTACCGGAAATCACAATCCCCTTCACGTTCTCTTTTAATTGCAGATCAAGCGTTTCCTTGATTACCTGTAGCACTGATTCAAGTGATTGATCATTGAAAGAAGCCGTAACTCTGCATGCCGATAACTGCGAATCGGCTAGAGTTATGGGAATCTGGTAAACATTCCGAAGTGTATTTACCACCTGGCCTAGTGTTTCGTTATCAAAAACCAGCACACGGGTTTTCCAGCCCATATAGTTTATGTCGGTGTTGAATGATTTGCTGATCAGTTTATTTTCCGCATTAACAACAGCTTTCTCGCCCGGAGCCAGAACTACATTAGCCTGAGTTTTTCCCTGGTAATAAACCGAAACTTTTCCGGTTGTGAGAATAACTTCCATGTTTCCGGATGCGGATTTTGTATTTACATTGAACTGCGTTCCAAGTACCTCAACCCTTGCATCACCAGAAGCTACGATAAACGGTTTTGTTTTATCATGAGTAACCTTAAAATAGGCTTCACCTTTTAGTTCAACATTCCGGGTATTTGACGAAAATGAAGAAGGATAAGTGATCTGTGAACCTTTATGCAGCGAAACCACCGATCCATCCGGGAGAACCTGCTCCATGTTTCCGGCCTTGGCAGTTACCACTATGTTTCCGGGTTTTGAAATGTAATAATACAAAAGGAATGAGGAAACCAGCAAAATGGTGATTGCAGCAGCCACTTTCAGGATATTTTGTAAGGAGAAATTTCTACGTTTCCTGTTTTGATCAAGTGAGATTACTTTAGTTGCAGTGTTGTTTCCGGATAAAGAAACATTCATTTTTTTCTGCATGGCAAGCCATTCCTGGTCTGTATTCACTTTTGAATGAATGTTTTGTTTTTCAATCAGCTCCCACGTTTTCTGGTATTCCCTGAAAGTTTCTTCGTTTTCAGGATCGCTTTTCAGCCAATCGGATAACAAACGCAACTCCTCCTCCGTGATTTCTCCGGAGAAGTACCTCGTTATAAGGTCGGTGTAATATGTTGAGTTGTCGTTCATTTGTGTTTCCTATGAATAATACACTTCAATGTTGTTTTACCCTTACGGGGGAATCGTGTTTTTTAAATTTCTATTTCACATATGGTCGGAAGTTGTAAGACTGAAGGCCGGAGTCCCCTTGTCCCCATTTCTCCTTGCCTCCTTGTCTCCTTGTCTCTTAGTCTTCCAAGTCTCTCAGTCTCTTAAGTCTCTACCTCCCCTTGTCCCCATTTCCCCCTGTCCCCATTTCTCCTTGTCTTCCAAGTCTCTCAGTCTCTCAGTCCCTTAGTCTCTACCTCCCCTTGTCCCCATTTCCCCTTGTCCCCATTTCTCCCTGTCTCCTTGTCCCTATGTCCCTCCGTCCCTTAGTCCCCTTGTCCCCATTTCCCCATTTCTCCCCTTCTCCCTTCGCCTATCACTTACTCAAAAACCCCATAGCCAAAGCTACAAAAACCGTAACATATTCAGCCAGCCTCACCCGCATATGCTGTAGTGCCTTTGACATCTGTGTTTCAACGGTTTTTATTGAAATTTGTAATTTATCTGCTATTTCCTGGTATTTAAGGTTTTCGTAACGGTTCAGTACAAAAATTTCCCTGCATTTCTCCGGAAGTTCATGGATGGCGGAATCAATTTTTGTTTTCAGTTCCTCCGCAATCAAACTATCCGAACTTTCGTATTCCGGAACATCGAGCAGGTTTTCGATCTCTAGTATATTACGATCAAATTTACGGCTATCGCGCAGGTAATTTGTGCATTTGTTATGGATTACCATGGTGAGATAGGATTTCACTGCTCGCCCCATATCAATGGTTTCGCGTTTTTCCCACAGGCTGATAAAAGCATCCTGAACAATTTCCTTTGCCGTTTCAAAATCCTTCACATACTTCTGCGCAAAGAAGCATAATCCCGAAAAATGACTCTTGAAGAGCATTTCGAAATTTGCCTCGTTAAGCGGCTGAATGATATGTATGTCTTTATTTTCCAGTTGGGCTTATACTTTCTATTGATGAAAACTCTTTCAGGTTAATTTGTTTTATTTCCAAGTTAATCACAGATTTAAAACAAAGTAATACCATTTTAAGTGTGTCAGAAATCTATTTGTGGAAATAAAAAACACTAAATGGAATCTGCAATTGATTATAGTACCGACTTTGATATCGCACCACAACAAAGGTTTAAAGAAGTTTTTCCCGAAGTTACCCGCTTTGATTTATAAAAAAGGAATCCGGAAAGCCTTAATCCAGTTTTACCGCCAGTTTCCCTTTGATGCTAACCGGGGCAATTATACCTGCCGGAGCCAGCACAGGCTGCTGTACTTCAAGACCGTTGAGTGTTCCGGTGAGATAAAAACCTTCGCCAATCTGGTATTTATTTAAGCTTTGCACCATCATATCATAGGTTTCGCGTACATCGGCGCCGATAGGATACGACATTTTACGGCTGATCGCCTTCTCAATTCCGCTGTTTGCAAGCCATGAAGCCGACTTTAACAAAACATTTTTAGTTTGAACTGAGAACTGAAGATCTTTTAAAATTATGGCTGAATCGGAGGCACGGTAGGAAGGTTGACCCGCAAAATATAATTTCCCGTTTATGCTTCCGGTAACATCGGTGGCAATAATCATCTTGGTCTCATTGCCATATACCGATACAGCGGTGATTGTAATTTTCTTTTTGCCGTAATCATAGGAAGTATTTACAAGCATAAGCCGGGTAATGGAATCAAGGTATTCGTAGCCAATGTAGGAAACAACATTTGCCAGGAATTCTTCGCCAAGCTTGTTCACTGTAACCAGTTCGGGAAGCACAGGGTTGATGCGAGAAGGAGGTTGTTTACCGGTAAAACACTCGGTAACGGCCTGTATGGATGAAGTGTGCTTGATGATTCCTTTGCCGCCGGTTAAGGGTAAAGCAGAAATTGATTTCGGGGTAACCCGCAACCACAGGCCATATTCTTCAGATAAAAGCATAGGCTTTTGCATCTCTATCCAGGCATCTTTTGCATTGACTTTCAAATCCAGACTTTGCTCCAGCCCGGCATCAATGGCCGAATTGATGGTTTTTGTATTGTACTTAATGATCATATCCGCAATAAAGGTAATCGGGATATCAACCGGCCCGATTTTTAAAGTGGGTTTAGTGATCCAGTCATAACCATCGGAAGTAGTTATCGTTGTTATGGACCAGTCCTTATTTACAACTACCGACGAGCGAAACTTAAGGGCAATCTCGGCATTCAGTTCACGGTAATCAGAAAGCGATATTCCGAACTGGTTTATTTTCCAGCCGGCTTTGATCCAGAGTTTCAGTGGAACACGGTAACTAAACTGACCGTTTTCGAAGCCTAGTTTGATATTATCTTTCTTCCAGGCTTTCACCATAATATTATCGCCACCATTATCATCGAAACTGGTATCCGCATAAACCAATCCTGTAAACTGACGGTTTATCATTGATTCAAGGGAACTTACCTTCATTTCGACAGGCAGGCTGATTGTTGACGGAACCGGCTCGTAACTGAACGGAGTATATTTTTCGGCCGGTTTTTCGGTTGGTAAGCTGGTTGATTTGCAGGAAGCAAAAACAATCAGAATGGAGAAGAATAGGAAAAGGTGAATATTGTTTCGCATTGGATTATTTTTTTGCAAAGGTATAGAAATTAACTCTGATAGGGTTTTTAACCGATTAAGCCATAAAACCTTATTCATGTATTTTTTGTACGATATTTTGTCCAACTAAGACACAAAGTTCACTAAGCTGCTTTGTGTTCTCAGTGGCTTTGTGGGATACCTATTTTGGTTCTGGTTTGTCCACGTCAGGATAAATCATCGAAACCCGGCCGTTTAAAGCTCATTGCTTTGGGGAACTTTTTTTTCAGCAGCCTTTGAATACGTGATAGGTCAGCCAGAAATTTCAGCAGATCATCTTCCATTTCCGGTAGCTGGTTGTAAAGAAACGAAAATGCTTCCAGCGACCGGCTTACAGCAATCATGGCGATTTTAGCTGAGCCGTTTTTATCATGATTATCGGTTTCTTCGTCATCAAAAGAATAAGGTGTGAGGGTAGCCCGGTGGATTTTTACAGTTATAAAAAGACTGTACCAGCTAACCACGTCAAGGGCATCCTTAAACGTAACAACTTGTTGGTCATTAATAAGCGCGAA
>JBBSDG010000324.1:0-5527 GCA_038249635.1 Bacteroidales bacterium
AAAAGTGACCCCATCGGGATTCGAACCCAAATCTTCAGAACCGGAATCTGAAATTCTATCCATTGAACTATGGGGCCGGAAAGAATGATGCTGCAAAAGTAACTAATTTTTGCTTGATTTTGTCCATTAGATCAATACCTAAAAAATCTGCTGTTCTCATCTGCTTTTTGAACTCTCCAAAGAAACACTTTTTGTGAAAGTATTTCAAACCGCCTCCGGAATTTCAGTTTTTAAATGTTTCCTTCTTTCGAACCAGTAATAGATGCCGGCACAAATTACTCCAACCAGGGCACCGGCCAGCACATCCGAAGGAAAATGAACACCTAGCCACATTCGTGATAAACCTACCATGGAAGCCCAGAGAAGGCCAGTGAGTACAATAAACCATTTGCGGTAAACCAGCCCGGCTATAGTGGCAAAAGCAAAGGCATCGGCAGTATGCCCCGAAGGAAAGCTGGGACTCCCACCAACACTGAGTTTTTGAATAAACGGGTATATTTCGTATGGCCGGGGTAAATCAATGGCGTATTTTAAACCATTTGCTACAATTGCCGATATTGCCACCGGGATTAACAGTAGCATAGCATTACGCCTGAAAACGATATTTTTTTTCAATAATGCATTTATTAATAAAATACCAGGTATGCCGAAAGCCAGCGCTGCCGCGGAATTTGTGATTACAAGAAATACCGGATCCCAAACCGGGTTTCTGTTTTCAAAAATTGCCTTTAATATTCCGATATCTATACTTTGCAAATTCTGCACCAGTTGCAATATGACTAAATTTGTTAAGCTATACATTTTATAGATATTGAGTATTTGACGTTAAGCATGCTGATGTTTTATGACACAGCAAAATTAATTGTATAGGCCGGATAATTTGTATCTGGCTTAAAATAAACTACAGCTAATTTAAGAACTGAACTTACCAGCATTTTGTCAATCGGTAGTCATTCGTATGCCGCAGATGAATAAATGGTTTACAAATTTACGATTTTGGATTTACGGGATACAATTGGGAAAATTTACATTTCTTATTCGTACATCAACCTGAATATGAGTAAATTGTCATTCGTAAATTATAAATTTCTTTTTCCAGCGGGGTTTTCAAGTTGCTGAACCGCGGGTTCGAATTCGCAATAACACTGATGCTGACATATTTCAACGAGGATTACATGAAACCGGATAAATTTCCCAACTGAATTTTTAGCGTGAAAATCATCAATATCAAATATTTAAAATAACCTGATTAAACAAATTCGAGTTTCATTGTTTTAATTATGCAATGATGTAAGTCATATATCAAATGAAACTTATTTTCCGGTACTTTTAAATGTAGATATGTATTTGTGTTTTCGTACCTATGAATGGATATCTTTGCGACGGCGTATCCGGCAAAAACCGGGTTTGTGTTTTGAATTTTTTTCACAAATTAATCTTTTGAAAAATTAATATCTCCGAATGTCAAGGTCAAACAATTCAATTTTCAAAGGCAATTTTATTCTGGTATTTAGTGCCAGTTTACTTATGTTCACGGCTTTCTACATAATGCTTCCTACATTGCCGGTTTATCTCACCCAGGTACTAATAATTGAGGAAGGTAAAACAGGAATTGTGCTGGCAACATACACACTGGCAGCTTTATTAATAAGACCTTTTACCGGTTTTATGATCGACAGGCACGGCCGTAAACTATTTTATATTACTGCATTATTGCTGTTTGCTGTTATTTTTGCCGGATATCCCCTGGCCGGAACTTTTGCCATTATGTTGTTTGTACGTTTTATTCATGGGATGGTATGGGGCGTTGCCACAACAACCGGAAGCACACTTATTGTGGATATTGTACCGCCTCAGCGACGTGGCGAAGGTATTGGCTTGTACGGGCTTGCTATGACTATTCCAATGGCATTGGGCCCTTTAACGGGTCTCCAGCTTTCGCAGAACAGTAATTATTCATTTATGTTCCTTTTTGCCGGAATACTCGCTCTTGGTGGATTTTCACTTACCCTATTTATCAAATACCCTACAGTTCCTGATGCCGGCAAAATCAGCTTTTCGTTTCGTAACCTGCTGGAATCAAGCTCTCTGCCGGTTACATTTAACTTGTTGATTATAAATATAACTTACGGAGGACTGGTCTCTTTTATTTCGCTCTATGCCTTAAAAACCGGAATTGGGAATACGGGCTTGTTCTTTATCATTTTTGCATTTGGCATTACACTGGCTCGTATTTATATGGGTAAAATTTTTGATCGTAATGGACCTAAAGCACTCGCTATATCAGGCATTTCGTTCCTTGTTGCAGGGTTTATAATCCTGGGTTTGATTCTCAATATACAAGGATTTATGATTGCGGGCTTTCTGCTCGGGTTGGGAAGCGGAATAATTTTCCCGGCGTTTCAGACGATGGTAAATAACCTGGCTCCTCACCAACGCCGGGGTGCTGCAAATTCTACACTTTTCTCAGGCCTCGATCTGGGAATTGGCTTGGGTATGCTTATCACGGGTTATCTTGCACATCTTATCGGACTGCCCCATACCTATCTGATTTATGGTGCATTGAACGTTATTGCACTTCTGTATTTTCTGTTTGTTTCGATGACACATTATACGAAAAACATGCAACTGAAAAGAGCAGAAAAGTAAGCTGAAAACCTGGCAACCCCCACCAATAAGCACACTCCCTGATAAGCCCGGCAGTTAAAGGTTACTTTTGTATGGAATAAAAACATATCATTAAATTTCCCTGTCCATTTGAATTAGGCTGTGGAATAAAAAACTTTAAAGCAGGGCGTTTAAAATTATTTTGTACCTTCGCGCCCCATTTCAGGGAGAAAACAGGAGTAGTTTTTCAGCTGAGATGCAATTGGAGAGGTGGCCGAGTTGGTCGATGGCGCACGCCTGGAAAGTGTGTATACCTCAAAAGGGTATCATGGGTTCGAATCCCATCCTCTCCGCTGTCCATACTAAATGCCCCGCGTTCGTGGGGCATTTTTTTATCCCGGTTATGGTTGTATAATCCAGGCTGGACGTAACAACAAAAAGATGCTATGCAACTAAAAATAGATGGATTTTAGCCTTCTCTTTTGTGATTACTAAATACAATCCCATTAGTTCTTCTTAAGCGACTGTAATTATATGAATTAACGTCAGCAAACGACTGATTATCAAACTCCCTGGTAATAAAATTAAACAACATGCAAAGTTGGTGTTTATTGCGTGAAAGAATCTTTTCCTGATGCAGAGTTGCCCGGAATTAGCCCCAGAGAGTTTAAAATTGTGTTTAAAAGCATACAGATATGCGTTAAGTTTATTATGAAATCAGCTTATAATAAAAGTAAAAACGCTGAAATTGCCGTGATTGCAATTACAAATCCCCGGTAAGTTTTTTCAGGAATTACTTTCACTAGGCGTATCCCAATAAATGCACCTGATACTATAGCGGGAATTGCTATCAGATCAATGGAAAGGGTTTCCAAATTTATATTGTTCCAAACGAACATCTGTAGTGGAAATTTGGTAAGGTTTATGATCAGGAAAAACCATGCACCGGTGCCAATAAAATTATTTTTGGGCATATGCATAGCCAAAAGATAGATGGCAAAAACAGGACCGGCAACATTCCCTATCATGGTAGCAAATCCACCGAGTATTCCCATAATAGCGGCAAACCACCATTTTTGTGGAATAAATAATTCCCCTTTATATTTTCCTTGCCATAACATGAGGCCAATACTGAAAAACACCAGAACGGCTATCATGGTTTTAAACTGCTTGTCATTCACCATGTTGCCAATCCATAAAGCCAGTAGTAATCCAACCAAAGCCCAGGGCAAAACTTTAAAAAGATGATTCCAGCTTGCATGACGCCGGTAGAAAGCGACCCCGAAAAAATCGGCAATTATAAGTATTGGCAATAGAACCCCGGTTGATTGCTTAGCCCCAAAAACAAAGGCAAGAGCAGGTACCACAACCATAGATACTCCCGGAATGCCCACTTTCGACATGCCAATCAATAAACCACTGGCAATTACAATTAACAAGCTTAACCAACTTAAACCGGATAAAGAAACTATGCCCATTTCTATTTCTTAAATTCTTTTTCGATTAAATATATGACCATTCACGGTGCAAAATTACTATTTTTACAGCTAATTGATGATTACCCTGCGGTATATGCCAGAGGATTTATACTGAAAACCTCTGTATATATTGTTTTGCCATCAGACACAAAAATCCGGACATTCTTTTAGCACTTCTATGAAACATCCATTCTTTAATTATCCTACCATATCGCCCGGCGATGAAGATTGGGGACTTTATATTAATGTTGCCGGTAGTGCAGTTATACTTCCTGAAGCCGGATATCCGCCTCTCGGACACCCTAACGAATATACTTTTACTTGGGGAAAAGGACGGATATTACATGAGTACCAAATCCTATACATCACCAACGGCTCGGGCATTATGGAAACAAAAGAGGGAAAATTCGAAATTGAATCAGGATCTGTTCTTCTCTTGTTTCCGGGAATATGGCACCGCTACCGACCCAATATAATAACTGGCTGGACCGAGCATTACATCGGGTTTAACGGAGATTTTACTAAAAATCTTTACAGAAATTCCGTACTGAATTCTCAGAATCCGGTCCTAAAAATCGGTTTCAAGGAACATTTACTCAAACAATTTAACGATGTGTTTGATTTGATTTCGGAAGGGAAACCCGGATACCAGCAAATAAGTGCCGGTAAGGCTATATATATCCTGGGCGAAATCATTTCGATTATTAAAAATAATGAGTTTGCAGGAAAAGACATCGAACGTAAAATCAGGAAAGCTTGCGTGTACATGCGCGCGAATTTCAATGTAAGCCTGAATATGGAAAAACTTGCTGATGAGCTAAATCTGGGGTATTCGTATTTCAGGCGGATGTTTAAAAATTATACTGGATTATCTCCCAATCAATATCATCTCCAGATTAAAATAAAGAAAGCCAAAGAGATGATAACGAATAACGAAAAAAGCATCAAGGAGATCGGTAATGATCTTGGTTTTGAAACTGCCCAATATTTCAGTCGGATCTACAAGAAAAAAGTGGGAACAAATCCCACTGATTTAAGGAAATAATTAGTTGCAACCAACTTGCAATGTAGCCAGACATATGTTCATTAAATGACTTGCAGTGTCTGTCGAAAATTCCAGTGAATGAATTTTAACCGGTGATGTTATATGAGATTTTGAATAAAAATTTTCAAAATCCAGAATCTATGATATGACATTACAGCTTTAATTCTGACTTCGGTATTCTGATAAACCCTGTAATTTTAAATTTCTAAACAGACTCTCAGCCTTTTTTGCAAAGTCAGCCTCATTTCCTTTTCAACCTATACTTTTTATTTACTTCCGGGCTGTTGAAATAATTATTTAATTCCTCCTCTGTCATATTAGCTGAGATATCAACCGGTATATCAATCAACTGCACTTGTACCTGCTTTAATTCATCTTTCAGTTTATTTGTTTTACG
>JBBSDG010000325.1:0-5491 GCA_038249635.1 Bacteroidales bacterium
AAATGCGCCTGCGGTGCTTAGCCAGAGGTATGTGCGAACGGCATGTGCGTAGCAATACACAGCAAGGCAAACTGTTAGAATTTGTTATACTCTCTCATGCCTTGTATTGCGAGGAGATACCTCTGGCTTAGAACCGCCAGCATTGTTATAAAGCCTTGATTTTTTACTCGCCCATTGCTTATTTTAAAGGAGCTCATGAGATCGCTGCGCTAAGTTGGTACTTTTTCATCAAGGGAAAAGTACGAAGAGATAAATATTAAATAAATTTTCGAATAAATACACGGAGCTCTTATGAATTCTATTAAAATGATATCTCCTAGGATGCTTTAACCTTTCCAGCACATCAAAATAATATATTGCCAAAAGAATCAACAATAGGAACAAGCATTAATAATTATATCTAACTTCGGATGTTTTTAAAACGCAATCATGTTAAAAGAAAATTACACACAGTTTATCTGGGACAGTATTCTCGAAAACTGGGATCGCACTGCTTTCACCAATTATCAATCTGTAAGCTACAGGTATGCTGAGGTTGGGCGAATGATCTATTACATGCAAAAGCTTTTCTGTAAATGCGGCCTTAAAAAAGGAGATAAAATAGCCCTGATCGGCAAAAATTGTGCTGAATGGGCAATAGCTTACCAGGCTATTGTAACAGGCGGGGGAGTAGTTGTGCCTATTCTGCCAAATTTTACGCCTAATGATGTTCAGCATATCATCAACCATTCCGAGAGTGTACTGCTTTTTGCCAATAAAGCCAATTGGGATGTACTTGATGGGGAAAATATGCCAAAGCTTAAATCGGTAATTTCACTCGACGATTTTACGCCTTTGTACACCCGATCGAAACAGGCAAAAGAACATATTATAAAGTTCAAAACCCTGATTGCCAAGCCATTTGCTAAAGACAAGCTGCCCAGGCAAATTATTAAAAATCCCGAACTTTTTGCTATCATTTATACTTCCGGCACTACCGGTTTTTCGAAAGGTGTGATGCTTACACATAACAATATTACCGGTAACATGGTGTATTCGCGTACCAACATGCCACTGGTATCGGGCGATCATATCCTGAGTTTCCTGCCACTTGCACATGCATACGGTTGTGCCATCGAATTTCTTTACCCGTTTACCTGCGGTTGCCATATCACTTTCCTGGGTAAAATGCCAACGCCACAGTTGCTGCTGAAAGCTTTTGCCGAAATTCGCCCAAGGCTTATTCTTTCAGTTCCGCTTATTATTGAAAAGATATTTAAGAAACAGATCAAGCCTGTTCTGGAGCAGCCAAAGATGAAGTTTCTGATGAAGATACCATTTATTGATAGCGTAATTCTCGGAAAAATTAAAACCAAACTTACCGATAGTTTTGGAGGTAATTTTCATGAAATCGTGGTTGGAGGCGCCGCCATAAACGAAGAAGTGCAGGAAGTTTTCCGCAAGGCCGAATTCCCTTTTACAATTGGGTATGGCATGACCGAATGCGGCCCGTTGATCAGTTATGCCAGCTGGAATGAAAACCGCTTTAATTCTGCTGGCCGTGTTGTGGATCAGCTTGAAATGAAAATTAATTCACCCGATCCCGAAAACGTAGTGGGCGAAATAATGGTTCGTGGCGAAAACGTGATGAAAGGATATTACAAAAACGAAAAAGCAACAAAGGAAATTCTTGATAAAGACGGCTGGCTGCATACCGGCGATCTTGGAACCATGGATAGCGATGGCTTTCTCTATATTAAAGGCCGGAGCAAAAGTATGATACTTGGATCATCGGGTCAAAATATTTATCCCGAAGAAATTGAAGCCCGTATCAACGCCTTTCCGCTGGTACAGGAATCCATTGTGGTGGATCGCAAAGAAGGACTTGTTGCCCTTATTTATCCGGATATGGAAATGGTTGACGCAAAAAAGATGAAGGAACATTCGCTGGAAGCTCTGCTGGAATTGTACCGTAAACATCTCAACCGCGAAATTCCAAACTACATGCAGGTAGCACGTTTCCAGGTAGTTTCGAGCGAATTTGAGAAAACACCGAAACGTAGTATTAAAAGGTTTTTGTACAGCTAGCATTTTGTAATTTAGCTTGAGATTACCTCTAAACCAACATCATTCTGTTGTAACTTTGCTATCTTTAAGTCAAAGTAATTTTACACAACACTATAATGCGAACTTTTCTCCTCACAATTCTACTTGTATTTTTTTCAACACTGGTTTTTGCACAGAAAAACGAAGTTAAAAACGAGCTGTCCGTTCAACTTACATCCTCGGATCTGCCTATTGTTGTGATTGATACCCATGGCAACGCAATCCCTGATGATCCTAAAATTGCGGCCAATCTGAAGATTTATAACAAAGGAACCGGTCAGCGGAATTATCTTACCGATGCGCCTCAGTTTGATGGTTATTCAGGGATTGAGATAAGGGGATCAAGCTCCCAAGGGTTTCCTAAAAAAAGCTATGGTTTCGAATCCTGGGATGCTATGGGAAACAGTATTGATACCTCATTCCTGGGAATGCCTTCGGAAAGCGACTGGATACTGAATGCAAACTATTCCGACAAGACTTTAATGCATAATGTGATGGCGTATCAGGTTTGGCGGAATATGGGTCATTACGGCACCCGCTATCATTTTGTCGAACTGATACTGAACGGGCAATACCAGGGCATTTACATTTTCTCGGAAAAGATAAAACGCGACAAGAACAGGCTTGACATCGCAAAACTAAGCACTACTCAAAATTCAGGTGATGAACTTACAGGAGGATATATTTTTAAAATTGATAAAACTACAGGGTCTGGTGGTGCCGGATGGAAATCCTCTTACTTTCCCACCGTAAGCGCTCAAGGGCAATACATATATTTCCAGTACGAGTATCCGAAAATGGAGGATATTACTACTCAACAGAAAATCTATCTGCAGGGGAATGTTTATAATTTTGAGACTGCGCTTAAGAGCGCAAACTTTGCTGATACGCTCAATGGATTTCGCAAGTATGCTTCCGAAAAAACATTTATCGATTACTTTCTTGTAAATGAACTCAGTAAAAATGTGGACGGTTACCGCTTAAGCACTTTTATGAATAAGGAGCGCGACAGCAAGGGCGGCAAAATTCGGATGGGACCGGTCTGGGATTACGATATTGCATGGCACAATGCCGATTATTGCGAAGGCGCGCTTTTTACAGGTTGGGCATATCAGTTTCCCTGCACGGATGATTACTGGCAGGTGCCGTTCTGGTGGAGCCGCCTGCTGGAGGATCCGCGTTACCGGAACAACCTGAAATGCCGCTGGCAATCCCTTCGGCAGAACATCCTCAGCAATGCCTGGTTCGATACATATATTGACAGTATTTCGGGTCAGCTTATGGAAGCCCAGGTGCGTAACTTCACACAATGGGACATACTTGGAAACTATGTGTGGCCAAACCCCTGGCCATATCCGTCAACCTACCAGGGTGAAGTATCATCTCTCAAATCGTGGATGCACGACCGCTTAAACTGGCTCGATAACAATATGCCCGGAACCTGCACCTTACATACTGATGTTTATGAAACGGAAACCTATAACGCTTTCAGTATTTATCCAAATCCTGTTTCCGATAAACTCTATATTGCGTATTCTACAGATGCAAAAACCGCTGTAGGAATTACAGTTTTTAACCCACAGGGATCAGTAATTATGCCGGCACAATCATTTAGCAGGCAGTCAGGCGAATGGACTGAAAGTATTGATGTTTCAAGTTTTAAACCTGGCATTTACCTTTTGCGGATAACCATGAATGGCATAATCCACACTCAACGTTTCATTAAAATTTAAATACCTGGAGAAAGGATCGCAAATTATGCCAAAGCTGCATGCCCTTGAAATATGGATGGGAGGGGGAAATGGGAAAGGGGAGAAACGGGGAAGGGGAGATGGTGTGACATGGGGAAATGGGGAGAGGAGAAGGGGGAAATGGGGAGATGTACAAAGGACAGATGGGTAAGAAAAAAAACCGAAAAAGGACTAACCAGGTCAGATACCTGGTTAGTCCTTTCAAATTTATAAGTGCAGAAATCTATTTGATTACCTTTAATGCTTCGTCCACCGATTTCAGCATAGGATCGATGGAAATAGGTGTACCAACTGCACCCTGCATCCATGCCTGCGGTGTAAGGCGACCCAGGGTGTACATGCGATCTACTTCTTTCGAAAAATTCTTTCCTTTGATAAATCCATCCACTTGAAAATCGATAAGGTGACCAACCGGATAATTAGGCAGATATAACGGGTTATCGATCATGTGTGAGTAAATAGCCAGGATTGGTTCATCCTTTACGCCAAATACCGGCGCATAATACAAGTTCCATACTTCTTTCGAGATACGGATAACTGCTTCCTTTAACTGCGCCGGTGTAGCCTCCGGATTGGCATAAAGCCATTGCCAAACCTGCATATCAAGCAGCGAAACGCCCATAATTTCGTAACACGACCATATAGCGTCAAGTGCAGAAAGATGTTCCTTATCGGGATTATTGTCTTTGATACCCAGCAAATCCAGATCGCGTTTCTGGAAAAGGAATGCCAGCGCTTCGGTAAAAGCTGTATTAGGAACGCCTTGGAGCATATAATAATCTATATCGTAGAGGTCGATGGTTTGCTCCACGTTATGCCCAAATTCGTGAACAGCAATATTATATCCTTTGTAATTCATGCCATTGTCAGCCATGCGTGTGCGCAAGCGGGCTTTATCGCCTTTCATATAGGCTCCGGCGGCATGACCTGAACCGCGTGCAGGATCGACTTGTATTTTTGAAGCAATATAAGAGGCTCTTTCGGCGCTCCAGCCCAGTTTCTTAAGCATATTGGGCATATCTTTTTCAAAGGCGGTTGGTGTAGGATAAAGCTTCTGCGTTTTAGCCGTGAGATCATCTTCATTGAGTCCGCTGCGGGCTTTAAATCCATCGTACCATATATCGAATGGCTCCAGGTTGCGGCCTAAGCGTTTACTAATCAGCGCAGCAACTTCTTTTATCTCGGGTGATGTAACAAGCGAGATAAATAGCTTTTGCACATCCTGTTCAGGAATTTCCATACTGAGTTCGAAAGCGCGCTGGCTGTAAGTTGGCAGTGCCGGATAATATGCATCGGTGGCATGGTAAGCCTTGAAATTATTAAGCAGCATTTCGTAACGGCGGTCGGGTTCGGCACTGGCTTTCACTTCCTTACCATCCTTAAGTACCTTGTTGTCGGCGGGATTCCACTGGTATTCATCGTTGTTGATCACCATCTCAGGAATGCTCTGATCAATAATCCGTTTCATGACCGAGTAAACCATTTTTTGCTTTGGCAATCCATCGGCCTGGCCGTAATGCGATTTCAGTTCGTCGCGCAAGCCCCAGTGGGTGATCAGTTTCATGCCTGCCGGGAAATACGTTTTGCCCGAAGCATCCACCAGTTTATCCATCATAATATTGTATTCCGAAATATACATATCCGATTTTGCCAGG
>JBBSDG010000326.1:0-5475 GCA_038249635.1 Bacteroidales bacterium
AGTTGCTTCAAGACGCAAGTCACCATTCGTAGCGACGCGCTCGCCGTTTTGGATGATACCCACACCTCCCTGGTGCCCTTCAGGGTAAATATCCTGAAAAGCCATTACATTAAGGCCGGGAATCTCAAAATATCCCAGATCATTCAATTGAAGCGTTTGTTTGTTCTGACCCATTGATATATAACCACAAAACGCAGCCAGGCATACCAGCAAAAAGAATTTTTTCATTCGTCGAAGTTTATTTTATGGTGCAAATTAGTGATAATTCCGTTGACAACAAATTGCGGAATAAAAGAATAAAATTGATTTTGTATTAAACAACAGCAAAATGCCATTAAAAAAGGCTGTCCAAACGGACAGCCTTTTGATATAGTTTTTGTAAAAGACTAATTCCAGTCGCCTGTAACTACAATAGCCTTATTAGCATCCTTTTCCTGTTGTGGAATCGGGAAAAGAACATGCTTATCCTGAAAATAGATTGCATTACCATATTGGACACTGAGTTCAGCGTTCAGCACCGATTTTGCATCACCCCAACGAACCAAGTCGCGATACCTGGTTTGTTCACCTGCCAGTTCCAGAGTACGCTCCAATTTGAGGTATTCCATGGCTTTTTCTTTTGCAACAGAAACAGGATAATCGATAGCTCCGACGCGTTGTCGTACCTTGTTTATATTTGCCATACCTTCAGTAATCTTATTGTTATTAATCTGCGATTCAGCTAACATTAAAAGGACATCAGAATAGCGAATAACTTTGCCATTATTACTCGATTCAGGAACATTTTCTTTTGGTTTGCGCTCATAATTCTGATATTTCCTCCAGCGTAATCCACTACTTAACGGATAAATACCTTTACCAACAGACTTTTGTTCTACCGGAAGTCCCGCAATTTGAGTTCCTGAGCACTCTTCACAAAAATAAAGGTCGCCTGTGACTACGTCATCCTTACCATAAAAAGTCAGAGCTGCGCGCGGGTCAGTTGAACCATCAGCATATTTGAACTTATGCGCAACAGAATTCGAAATATAAACATTCTGCCAGTCGTTCCACCCGTACTCCATCGGACGACCGGTGTGCATTGCTCCTGCGCCCCAATCTTCCTGACCACCGAACATGTACCATGTATTGGAACCGGGAATAAACTTCATCTGCACTTCGAAAACACTTTCTATGTTATTCTCTTCTGCATCAGCATCTGAAAAATTCCAATCCCATTTATTTTTGGGAAGTAAATCATAACCCATGCTTCCAAGTTTTGCAAGTTCAGTTTCAGCCTTAGCATAATCCTTTCTGTAAAGATAGGACTTACCAAGCAAAGCAATTGCAGCTCCTTTTGTTGCTCTACCCATATCACCAAGAGCATAAGCTGTTTTACCGTCTCCATTTGCTATTACCTTATCAGGAAGGATACTGATGGCATCAGTTAAATCGGCTATCACAAAATCCCAAACCACATCTGTGGTTTCAGATCTTGGTGTCAGGATCACATCCAGATCAGCCAGCGATTTTTTTAATGGAATCCGACCAAACTGATTAACCAATTCGAAGTAAGCGTAAGCCCTCAAGAACTTGGCCTCGCCAACGAATCTTTTAACAAGAACTATATCACCTTTCCCGGCAGCAATAAATGCTTCTGAACGGTCGATACACAAATTGGCACGCAGGATGATGCGATATAGAGAACGCCAGTAATCATTAATTTTACCGTGAGAAGAGTTATACGTATATTTGGCAAACTCGGCCAATTCTCCCTGGAGAGCAGTTCCTACCTGTGCGTCATTACCTAAAAGATCATAAATAAAGTAATAGTCACGGATCCATAGTCCATTAAAATAGAGTCCGGCATAAACTGCATTGCAACTTTGAACAAGCTCTTTCTCATTTGTGAAAAAAGTTCCGGTATCATACTGGTTGGGATTTTTCAAATCCAGTATCTTCTCATTACAACTCCCGAACAGAAGAAGCGTAAGCAACATGGGGAAAATTATATTTTTCATAATTATATTTTTTTTATTTCAAAATTAGAAAGCTACAGAAACTCCAAATCTTACAGTCCTCGTATTTGGCCATGCGTTACTTTCAGTTCCGCGTTGGGTATTATCACCGCCAACTTCGACATTCATACCTGGAAAATTACTGATGGTAAATAGGTTGTCAACTGAACCATATATACGAACGTTATCAAGATAACTATTGCTAGCACGAGTAACAATTGTTTTTGGAATAGTGTAACCAATACTGAACAACTTGTTCCTTAAATAGGTACCATCATAAAGAAAGCGATTAGAAACTCTTGTATTTTTAGATGGGTCTGTTTTAACAGCACGTGGCATTTTCCCGTTTCCTGGATCACTTTCACTTTTCCAGCGACCTAACACTGAAGTCGTTGAATTAAATGGTCTTATCATTCCTTCCAAATCATAGCCTGTACCATAATAAATTGAATTTCCGGATACGCCTGTGAAAGCGGTATTCATATCGAACCCTTTGTATACTATTGTGATTGTGGCACCAAAGGTGAATTTAGGAATGGCATTACCCAGGTAAGTGCGGTCTAAGTCATTCACTGTACCATCGCCGTTTACATCAACAAAGCGGATATCGCCTGCTTTTGTCGATGATGAATCATAGAAATCCTTGCCCTTGGCTTTCGCAGCAGTATTATCTGCATCAACTTCAGCCTGGGTTTTGTAAATTCTGTCAACTTGATAACCATAGAAATATCCGATTGGCTGTCCAACTTCAGTTCTATTATTGCCTGAATTATAAGGGACACCAGATCCAAGTGAAGTTACCTCATTCTTTACATAGGTAGCATTTCCTTGTATTGCATAGCTGAAATCACCAATTTTGTCTTTCCATGTTGCAGAAATTTCAAAACCATTATTTAAACAACTTGCAGCATTTACAATTGGATCTGCATCCCATCCAACAACTTTTAACCCTAATGAGGGTGGTACTGGTACCGAAAACAAAATATCATAAGTGTTTTTGTGGAAGTAATCCAAAGTAAGGTCCAACCTGTTAGATAAGGTTGTAAAATCTACTCCAAAAGACAGGTTTTTAACCTCTTCCCATTTAATTGTTGCCGTTGGTAATGCTTTGATTGTCGCACCATTAAAGCTTACAGTCGACAATCCCTGAGATGGGAACGCATATGATACCTTACTATGAACGGAAGAAAAATATTGGTAAGAAGGAATTTGATCATTCCCTGTAATACCATAACTGGCACGAAGTTTCAATTGATTAATCCAGCTAATCCCCTTCATAAACTCTTCCTCGTGCAATTTCCATCCTATAGCTACAGAAGGAAATTTACCCCAACGATTACCAGGAGCAAACTTTGGTGAGCCGTCAGCACGGAAGTTGGCAGTAAACAAATACTTTTTATTGAAAGTATAGTTAACACGACCAAAATAAGAGAGATATGCCCAATGACCGCCACTATTATCTTCGACTAATTTGTCCCGGGCAGCTGTTACGTTTTGAACATTATCATTTATAAAACCTTTACCACTTATGCGCATAAACCTCGACCTGCCACCATTCTCCACTGTATTTCCTACCATTGCTGATACAGCGTGAAGTCCGAATGTTTTATTAAATGACAAATAGTTTTCCATCTTTGGACTATAACTCCAATCCGTCTGCTCATACATCGCTGCATCCGGAAAAACAAGATTTCCATTTTGATAAGGTTTTGTATACTGTTTCTCCGTACCGAAACTACCTGTTACACCAAAGGAAGAGTTAAGACTTAAGTAATCGGTAAACTTCATTTCGGAAGTTAAATGAACCATAAGGCTCATACCTTTTTTGTATTTATCAGTCACATTAAACATTGTAACAGGATTATACGCATCATTCAGATCCTTTGTAGTGGTTACATAACCGTAACCTCCTAAAGATGTAGGATCAAGAACATTAGCATAAGGAGGCATTCTTAAACCGCCCAGAACATCAGGATCAATTCCACTGTTAGCCCAATGCTGCATTCTCACATTCTGACCAATAATCCATTTTCCGCCAAAGGCTTGCTGTTCACCTTTAAATGATATTTTATAGTTTTTCCATTCGTTAGTACCACCTATTGATTTGGTATCGTTATAGGCCATATTCACGTTATAATTACTGAATTCGGTTCCGCCACGAACACTTAAATTATACTCCTGGGTTGGAGCCGTTTGGAACATCTCATTTTGCCAATTGGTATTATTTTTTAAAACATTTGGGTTAAAAGTCGATCCGTCAGCATTAAATAATTTGGTATACTTAGCCAACTGTGCAGGAGTTGTACCACCATTTACCTCAATGTCTTTCAGCAATTCCATGTATTGCTGCGCGTTGAGCATATCATAACGTTTAACGGTGGACTGAACACCATAGAAAGCATTGAACTCAAATTGTGGTTTTCCAATTTTACCTTTTTTTGTATTCACGATAATTACCCCATTCGCACCGCGTGCACCATAAATGGCAGTAGCTGATGCATCTTTTAATACCTCAATGGAGGCGATATCGCTTGGATGAACTGTTCCCATATCACCACCAATAAAGCCGTCGATAACATATAAAGGATCGGTATTATTCATGGTTGTAACACCGCGAACACGAATTTTATCGCCTGTTACATCAACACCGGCGGCCTTACCTTGTAATAAAGACCCAACGCTGGTGCCAGATCTGTCACCAAAATCCTTTGATGATACCTGCGCAATTGAACCTGTCATGTCACTTTTTCTGACAACTCCATATCCAATTACTACAACTTCATCAACTCCTACAACTGAAGATTTCAAAATGATTTTTAAAACATTTTTACCATCAGCAGAAACATCCTGCGACTCCATTCCCACAAATGAAACTGTCAGTGTTTTGGCATTGGAAGGAACGCTAATCGAAAAATTACCTTCCACATCAGTGACGGTTCCTATTGTCGTTCCTTTAACCACAAGTGTAGCACCGGGAACACCCACACCACTCTCATCAGCTACTTTTCCCTTAATGGACTTTTGCTGCGCAAATGCCATCCCGGTAAGTAGTACCATTAAAAGAACCATTGAGAGGAATTTCCCTGCCCAATATCTTCCTGGCGAACAACTTAGATAAATTGATTTCATAAATACATAAACTTAAGATTAGTAATTAAAAAAAATTAAAAATGAGTTTGAATAATTGTATTTTGTTGAAAAGAAAGAAAATACTATAATGTTAGAATTTAAAATAGTTAATTAACATATAAAGATTTTTTGTTTTCCCTCCCGACCCATCTTTTTTCATTCAACTAATACGAAGGCAAAACTATGCGTTAATTAATATTTTTTGTAATACGATCTGATCATATTTGAATGTTTTCAGATCAGTTTTGACTATTATCGGAATTTCAAGGAATGAAACTGGAGAAGTTCATCATTATCTTATTAGTAACATCACTCAAAATGCCAACCCTGGCATTTATCACGCGAAACA
>JBBSDG010000327.1:0-5463 GCA_038249635.1 Bacteroidales bacterium
GCGATCTCGTGCCTTACTTTGGATACAATTCCAGCAATAAATACATCGTGCGAAGCTGCCAGCGCAAGATTTACTTTTAATTTTTTAATAGATGCATTACAGAATGTGTCGATATCAAACCTGTATTCATCAAGCGGATGGCCTGAAATAAAGAAACTCGCGATATTTTTTTCGCGTTTTAGTTTTTCGATGTTCGACCAGGGCTGGCAGTCAGGGAGTTTCAGGTCGGGGATTTCAACCGGTCCGAGATCGCCGAATAACGATTGTTGCGATGATTGCTGCATGGCCTGAAAACTGCCGCCGAAACGGATTAGTTTTTCAAGAAAAGTGGTATCTTCATTTGATTCTTTTGCAAAAAATTGTGCTCTGTGCATTCCTTCGAAACTATCGAAAGCGCCGCCCTGAGCCAGTGCTTCCATCGAACTTTTATTAACCGTACGAAGGTTTACACGTTTTATAAAATCAAAAATGCTGGCATAGTGACCGTTTTTAGTACGTTCTTCCAATAACGAATCGGCAGCGGCATCGCCCATTCCTTTGAGTGCTTTTAGTCCGAAGCGGATCTCCTTGTTCTTATTCACTGAAAAATTAAGCCCCGACTCATTTACATCAGGTCCCAGAACATGCAAACCCATTCGGCGGCATTCATCTAAATATGCCGTGAGATTATCGACTGCTCCAAGGTTGGTGGTTAACAAAGCCGACATATATTCGGCCGGATAGTGAACTTTCAGATATGCCGTCTGATATGCAATGTAAGCGTAGCAGGTACTGTGTGACTTATTGAAAGCATAGGAAGCAAAATCTTCCCAGTCGGTCCATATTTTATTGAGTTTATCTTCGGGATGGCCGTTTTCGGTGCCGCCTTTGATAAACTCGGGCTTCATTTTATCCAGCTTTTCACGGATCTTTTTACCCATTACTTTACGAAGCTCATCGGCCTTGCCTTTGCTGAATCCTGCAAGTTTCTGCGAAAGCAGCATTACTTGTTCCTGGTAAACAGTGATGCCATAGGTTTCGTGCAGGATTTCCTCCATCACCGGCAGATCGTAAGTAACCGTTTCACGGCCATGCTTACGGGCAATATAATTGGGAATGTATTTTATAGGACCGGGGCGAAACAAAGCATTCATGGCAATAAGATCCTCAAACTTATCGGGTTTCAGATTGCGCAGATGCTGTTTCATTCCAATACTTTCAAACTGGAATGTACCGTCGGTATCGCCACGCTGATAGAGTTCAAAAGTTTGAGTGTCGTCGAGAGGAATGGTATCGAGGTCAATTTCAACACCATGATTCTCTTTTATCATCTGCAGTGCATCCTTCAGAATGGTAAGGTTTTTCAGACCCAGGAAGTCCATTTTGATAACACCGGCCGATTCGATAACATTACCTTCAAACTGCGTAACCCACAAAGGGGAATCTTTTGCGACACAAACCGGAATCAATTCGGTAAGATCTGTTGGCGCAATAATTATACCTGCCGCATGAATTCCGGTACCACGCACTGATCCTTCGAGTTTTGATGCCAGTTCAAGAACTTTTTTCTGCAGGAGTGTAGAGGTATCGGTACCCGTGAAATTATATATTTCCCTGATTTTCTTTACATTGTCAACGTCCTCTGAACGAAGGTCTTCTTTTTCTTCCAGCGATTTCGCACCGTCTTTTTTTGTAAGCGGAGCGGTAAGTACTCTTTTAAGCTTGATACCGGGTTTGTCAGGCACCAATTTTGTAAGGTAATTACTGATACTCAGGTCGAGGTCGAGTACGCGGGCTACATCCTTGATGCTGCTTTTTGCAGCCATGGTTCCATAGGTAACAATCTGAGCCACCTGGTTCTGACCGTATTTCTGCACCACGTAATCAATAACTTTCTGCCTGCCCTGGTCATCGAAATCCGTGTCGATATCAGGCATGCTTATACGCTCTGGATTGAGGAAACGTTCGAACAGCAGATTGTACTTCATCGGGTCGATGTTGGTGATAGCGGTGCAATACGCCACCACACTTCCTGCTGCCGATCCGCGACCGGCACCGATATAAACACCCATATCACGGCCGGCTTTTATAAAATCGCTTACAATAAGGAAGTAACCGGCAAAACCCATATCGTGAATGGTCTGTAGCTCAAAATCAATGCGTTCGCGCAACTGGGGCGTAATTTCGCCATAACGGACTTTGGCACCAATGTAGGTAAGATGTTTTAGGAACTCCCATTGATTTCGTACATCGGGAGTAATTTCTTTCTGCCCGTTAATGTCTTTACGATCGACGAACAGAGATGAAGTATGGGTAACAAATTGTGGCGGTACCGGGAAATTGGGCAATAAAATATCGCGCTTAAGCTGAATGATTTCGACTTTGTCAACAATTTCATTGGTATTGTCAATAGCCTGGGGAATATCAGCAAATAGCTGGCTCATCTGCTCCGTTGTCTTAAAGAAGAACTGGTCGTTATAAAACGAAAAGCGTCTTCCCTTCACCAATGCATCGCCGTCGCCATACTCACGAAATGTGGGTGTACTTTGCTTTTCACCAGTATTTACGCAAAGGAGGATATCGTGTGCATTAAAATCCTCTTGTTCAACATAATGCGAGTCATTACTGGCAATCATTTTCACATTGTACTTTGCAGCAAAACGCTGCAGCACAAGGTTTACTTCGTTCTGTTCGGGAATATCATGGCGTTGGATTTCAACATAATAATCATCACCAAAAATATCGAGCCACCATTTGAATAATTTTTCACCTTCGGCCTCACCTTTACTGGCAATAGTACGTGGAACTTCGGCGCCCAGGCAACAGGTTGTGGCAATAAGGCCTTCGTGGTATTGAAGCAACAGTTCCTTATCGATACGAGGATATTTGCCATACATTCCCTGGATAAATCCTAATGAAGCCAGTTTAACAAGATTCCTGTAACCCAGTGCATTTTTGGCAAGCAAAAGCTGATGATAGCGGACATCTTTTTCGCCTCCGGTGAATTTCCTTTTATGACGGTCTTCAACCAGGTAAAACTCGCATCCCAGAATTGGCTTTATTATAGGCGAGGAATGCTTACCGTTGATTTTTTCTGCTTCGGCGATAAACTGGAAAGCGCCGAACATATTTCCGTGGTCGGTAAGCGCAATACCAGGCATTTTATTGGCAACTGCCTTGGCAAACATTGCCGGTATTTCGGCAGCTCCGTCGAGTAATGAATATTGAGAGTGAACGTGAAGATGACTAAATTGGGGCATGTAATACTTGGTTATCAGTGTTTTACCATATCTGTATGGAATTTGCTAAGGTACCTGATTTAATACTCCCGATTATAAAGTGTTAATAAATTTTAGTAAATCAATTCTTTAAAAGACGGAAGTGCTAAAGGTCAGCCAGATGGCAAAAATCAAAAAAAATGATCATCGTTAAAATTATTCCTATTTAATGTATAAAACAAAACGAGTTTAAAATGAGTTTTGCCCACGCGCAATCCCGTGCTTCGGCTCCAATCAGCAATCGGAAGGGGAAAGTCCTCGAAAACAGAAGATTGAGTTTGGCAAACCAAATCCAGAATTAAAGAAAATGAGCATATTAATATAAATGATGAGTTTTCATAGTGACACTATTCAAAAATAACAGATAAGCGTCTCACATATAAAGAAAAATCATAGTTTTGTTAAAAAAACAGCAAGCTTTTCGATATTGAAGTATCTTTAAAGGTAACTTCACGTAAAAAGTGTTGAAACGAAATAAAACAATGTGAAACAAGATTGAATAGAATGAAAGCAAGAAACAGAACTATAGGCATTTACATATTAATCCTGGCAGTAGCTTTTGAAGCTTTAGGTGCTTTGTATGGTGGCTTCAACCTGATAAATGATCCATCGGGTGAGCGTATAAGACTACCCATTTCGTTTTTGGAGGGAAGTATTTTTTCAAGTTACCTGATACCGGGTATTATACTTTTTCTGCTACTTGGATTTTTTCCTTTTTTTCTGATTTTCCCCTTATTTTTCAAACCAAACTGGCCACTCATCAATGGATTGAATATTTATAGGAGCTACCATTGGGCATGGACTTACACACTTTATACCGCTATTATTCTGATCATATGGATCAATACTGAAATGATGATTCTGGGAACCGGATCAATAATTCAAGGGTTTACGGGGCTATTAGGTGTTTTTATTTTAATTGTAACTCTTACACCAGGTGTAAAACGGTATTACAAGCTTCAGATTCATTCAAGGCACAATTCAAATTCACATGGAAAATCTGGAGATAAAATATTTCATGGATATCAATCGTAATGCTTTGAAAATCAAAAATTACATCATACATTTGCACCCTTCAAAATAAAAATCTAGAGATAATTGTAACTATTTATCAAACAAGGTTTTATAATTAATCAACTAACAAAAACAAATTAGATGGCAACAAAGATGAGATTACAGCGATTTGGGAAAAAAGGTCAGGCCTATTTTCATATCGTGATTGCTGATGGTCGTGCACCACGTGACGGACGTTTTATTGAAAAAATTGGCATTTACAACCCGATTACCCGCCCAGCCGACATCCAGCTTGATTTTGACCGCGCCCTTTATTGGGTAAAAACCGGTGCTGAACCAACCGAAACGGTTGAGGCAATACTGAGGTACACAGGCGTAGCTTACATGCATCACCTTCTGAAAGGCGTTGCAAAAGGTGCGATGACCGAAGAACAGGCTCAGGCTAAATTCGAAGAATGGAAGACCGTTAAAACCGGCAAAATTGAAAGCGCTAAAAACGACATTGGACTGAAGGCAAAAACTGAAGACAAAAAACGCCTTGCAGCCGAAGTTAAAGTAAACCAGGCTAAAGCTGATGCGTTAGCAAAGAAATTAGCTGCCGAAGCTAAGAAAGCTGCCGGTATAGCTGAAGTTGAAGAAGAAGAAGAAGTTGTTGAAGTTGCTGAAGAAGTAGCTGAAGTTGCTCCTGAAGTAGTTGCTGAAGTAGTTGCAGAAGTTACTCCTGAAGTAGTTGCAGAAGTTGCTCCTGAAGTAGTTGCTGAGGTTGCTCCTGAGGTAGTTGCTGAGGTTGCTCCTGAGGTAGTTGCTGAGGTTGCTCCCGAAGTAGTTACTGAAGTTGCTCCTGAAGTTGCTCCTGAAGTTGTAGCTGAAGAAGCCGCTCCCGAAGCACCTGCAACCGAAGAAAAAGCATAATAGCACTATGAAACAAGATGAACTTTTCCTATTGGGAAAGATCGTCAGGACTTTCGGCTCAAAAGGCGAAGTAGTATTTCAGGCAGACCCTGAAATTCTTTCGCAGATAAAAAAACTGGAATCAGTATTTCTCAGAATCAATGAGAACCTGGTTCCATTTTTTATTGAACTACTCCAACCCAGACCCAAAGGTCAGGCTATGGTAAAGTTCCTGGATGTTGACAGTACTGAAGATGCTTCCCGCCTTGCCGGTTGTGATGTATATATTCCGCTGGCGCTA
>JBBSDG010000328.1:0-5460 GCA_038249635.1 Bacteroidales bacterium
AACCGTAAAATTGGGCTTACATTTCTTTAAAATTTAACACTTATACGGATGCTTGCATTCAGCCTGTCCAGAGTAATGCCCAATCATAATCAAATCCTACGGGGCCTTTTATGGCGCCAGCCTACTGACACTCCATACATTCCCTTCCAGCAAATATTGAATCCTGTCGTGAAGCCTGCCGGGCCTGCCCTGCCAGAACTCCATGCGATCGGGTTTTAATCGGTAGCCGCCCCAATGAACAGGACGCAAAATATTTTCGTTCCCTTCATCAAACAAAAGTTTTTCGCGTTCTTCTTCAAGCCTTGTACGAGAAATAATAGGAGAACTTTGCGGCGATATTACCGCATTAATCCGGCTTTCGAGCGGACGCGAATAAAAATATGTATCTGATTCATCTTCATCCGTTTTGCTCACAAATCCTTCTATCCTTACCTGCCTTTCGGTAAGCGGCCAGAAAAAGGTAAGAGCTGCAAAATGGTTCCCACTTAACTGAACCCCTTTGCGACTGAGGTAATTGGTAAAGAATACAAAGCCGTGATCATCGAAAGATTTCAATAAAACCACGCGGGCTGATGGCCGCCATTCGGCCGAAACGGTTGAAAGCACCATGGCTGTTGCTTCCGGCTCACCCGACTCCATGGCTTCATTGAGCCACTCGCTGAACCAATTCACTGGCTCAACGGGAAACTCTTCACCATGAATGGCACTATGCTGGTAGTCTTTGCGGATATCTCTTAAATCCATAGTTTAGGTTTGAAAAATATTGGGGTTCTGGTTTTTACTTGGCTGCTTTATGATTGTCCGAAGTCGGGAATCCGAAATCGGAAGTATAAAAAGCAGATTGCTTTTGTATTTGGTCTCCGGACTCCAATCTCCGGTCTTCCGACTTCGGACTTCGGTCTTCCGTCTTCGGACTTCGTTCTTCCACCAATATAAACAAAATTTGCACATCAATGTTTTGAACATACCGCTTCAAAGTAATTGCAGGTAGCTTCTGATTTAGTATCTTCGCACTGAATTTAATATTCGCTTTTTACCCCTATTTATGAAATTCCTGCATGCTTTTATTTTTCTCGTTTTGATTTGGTCTGTTGCTTTACGGGCGCAGGTTAAAGAAGATTTTAATCCCGCGAAATACGCCATCGAAATCATGAATGAGCGAGCAGTTAAGGATAATGAAATGCGGACTGATAACCATTCACCCATTCCGGATGAAGAAAAGGCTTCGTTTCAAAGATTAAATTATTACAAGCCAAATGCAGCATTCCGCAAGGTAGCCAGTTTCGGGCGTTTCGATCAGGCAACTCATTTCCTGATGAAAACCTCTACTGACAGGCTTCCGGAATATTCTATATATGGGAAAGTCACATTCAGCTATAAGCATAAAAGCTATTCTCTGAATGTATATCAGAACATAGAACTGGTTAAGAAACCCGGCTATAAAAAGCACCTTTTTATCCCATTCAACGACGAAACCAACGGCCACGAAACCTATGGAGGCGGAAGGTTTCTGGATGTGTACGAAACCGGTGCAGAAACATTGATAATCGATTTCAACAAGGCGTATAATCCATACTGTGCTTACAATCATAAATACTCCTGCCCTATTCCTCCCGAGGCAAATAACTTAAAAATGAAAGTGAAAGCCGGAGAGAAAAAATGGCATAAATAGTAGTTGCATAAATACTTTAAAGAGAAATCACATATTTACTCCTTATACCAAGCAGATACAGTAAATTAAATCATGGCAAGAGTTGTTGAAACATCAGGTACCAGAATGACTCTCAGGCGATTGCTGCGGAGGCCAAAATACCGGTACATGGCGGTGAACCGCATAGTACCGCATTTGCCCTGGATGGTTCTTATTGCTATGGCGACGTTTTTATATAAAGCCAGGATTTTTGCAGATTCAGGATTTTATATCGCCGAGGTAATCAACAACCAGAATTTTTACATCGAAAGCCTGCGTATTGTTTCGGTTATTCCACAAATTATTCCTTTGATCGGAGTATGGACAGGAATTGAAATGAGGTATATTCTCCTGCTCTTTTCACTGAGTCATGTTGTGTTCTTCTACTTTCTTTTTCTTTTTGTTTATTACGGTCTGCGCGACAGGCGGTCGGGGCTTCTGATTATTTTATCGCAGACAGTGGGCATTATGTTTGGATTTTTCACACCCATGTTCGAACTCTACTATGTTGTGCCACTGCTGATTACATTCTATGCTATCTGGCGGCTGCCTTTCCGTTTCCGAACGATCTTCGTACTTCTTATCCTCGAAGTTCTTGTACTATTGAGTCACCCTTTGGCTTTTGTGCTGTTTGCTTACGTGTTGTTGTACGACTTCACAAAAAAAACCGCCAAGCCTTTTAAGTTCTATCTCCCAGTTATTTTGGTCTATGCAGGATCAATGCTGCTCAGGTATTATGTGAAGTCCAATTATATGCCGGCAATAATAGCAGGGATAGTAAACAATAATTTCCCGGATCTCATTAACCCGGTAAATTTTAAAGCGTTTGGATTATTCATATTGAGCAATTATGCTGAACTGCTGGTTGCTTTTATCCTTGCAATTTACCTGCTGGCAACCCAGAAACAATGGTTCAGGCTATTTATAGTAGCAGCTACTTTTTTTGCTTATGTATTCCTTGTAAATTCAGTTTATCCCCTGCTTCAGGAACACAACCTGGAACAATTGATGTTTCCCTTTGTCCCTTTAATTTTCATTCCACTGGTTTACAGCTTTCCCACAGTTGGCAGGCAGGGACTGTTAAATATCTCAATTTTGCTGGTTTCGGCACTTATTGCTTACCGGTTGGCAGTTATTTATAGCGGTGGCGAAAAATTTGCAAAGCGTGTTGCCCAAATGGAACAACTTATAAATGCAGCCCGGCAGAAAGGTGGTAATAAATTTATTGTTTCCAAGCAAGCTGTTGATCATGGATACACGCGGCTTAGCACCACGTATCCGGTTGAAACTTTGCTTCTGAGCGCTATTGATGGCAATGATATTTCGGCAACTATTATCCCTGATGAAGATTTCAGATATGACAACACCATTCGTGCCGACCAGTTTGTTTTCCGAAAAGGTGAACTAAAGCAACAAAGCTGGCTTAACAAAAGGTATTTCCACCTGGATATTGGTGAATACCGCACACTTAACGATTCCACACCAAATTTCAATGTTAACGCTACTGCCGGCAATCTTCGCATAACAATTAATTCGAAAAACATCTATGGTGCCGGTGATACGGTGTGGATTCCGGTTACAATCATCAACAAGGGTAAGACGCCTCTTTATTCGGGAATAAAAAACAACGTATTTTTGTCCTACTTTTGGATCGCAAATAATGATGTATTGAACTGGAACGAAATCAGAACTCCTTTGCAGGCAGATATTAAAGGCATACTGAAACAGGATATTGAAGTTATCGTACCACCCAATAAAGGCCGGATGCAAATTAAGGTTGATATACTTGCCGATGGCAACTGGCTGGGAATTTACAGTCAGGAGGATGTAATGGTATATTAATTGCTGATGGAGAAAGTTAATATCACGCTAAAACATAAACAAATAATTTTTGAACAGAAATGAAAAAAACAATTGCTTTTCTTTTTGCTTTATGCATAGTTACAAACTTGCTGGCGGCCGAAAAAGGTTATAAAATTACCGTAAAACTTACAGGATCGTCAGATACATCTTTGCTTCTGGCTCATTATTACGGCACAAAACAATACCTCGACGACACTGCCTTCCGTAACAAACAAGGATTATTTATATTCCAGGGCAACGAAAAGCTGACAGATGGAATGTACATTGTTGCCGGTCAGAATAAAAGCAAGTATTTTGATTTTTTCGTTACCGGAACACAGCAGATGGAATTTGCCTGCGATCCCGCCAATATAGTGAATACCATGCAGGTTAAAGGATCGGACGACAACAAGGTGTTTTTTGAATATATAAAATACCTGGGTAGTAAACAGGCTGAAATTGAACCTTTGAACAACTGGATGAAGGCTAACCTTAACCGTACCGATTCCATCGAAATCGTTAAATCCCGCATCGAAGCCATTGATAAGGATGCCAAAGCGTATATCAAAAATTTCTACACTTCAAATCCGGAATTCCTGTCGGCAAATTTTGTTAAAGCAAACAATGAACCCGAATACCTGCAGTATATAACTTCCCCGGATGGCAAAGTCGATTCCACAAAACTCTATCAAACTTATAAGGCTCACTTTTTCGATAATTTCACTTTTGCCGATCCAAGACTGATTTACACGCCTGTTTTCGCTCAGAAAATAGATTTCTATTTCGATAAAATGGTTGTGCCGGTTCGCGACTCATTGGAAAAGGATATAGACAGGGTAATGGCACTTTCGGCTGTAAATAACGAAATGCAGAAATACATGGCCTGGTTTCTATCGCTCAAATACGAAACATCACAGGTAATGGGTCATGATGCCATGTTTGTTTATGTGGTCCGTAAATACCTCGAAACAGGAAAAGTGAGCTGGCAATATCCCGAGGTAAAAGATAATGTGATAAAACGGGTAAATACAATAGAGCCGCTTCTGCTGGATAAAGTGGCGCCCAATCTCATTTTGGTTGATACCAACAATGTAGCACACTCACTGCTTGCCACCAAAGCACGATATACTTTATTATTCTTCTGGGAAAGCACCTGTGGCCATTGCCAGCAGGAAATGCCGAAAGTTCTGAAATTTTATGATGAATTTCATTCAAAATATAATCTGGAGATATATGGCGTAAGCACGGATACATCGTTGGTGAAGTGGAAAGACTACATTAAAAAGAATAATATGCCATGGATCAATGTGAACGGCCATATGAGCGTTAGCGGGAATTATCATACACTTTATGATATCCGGAGTACACCAATTATGTACCTGCTGGATGAGGATAAAAAAATTCTGACCAAATTCCTGCTTATCGAAGATATTACCAATGTAATCACAAAACGGGAAGAGGAATTGGCGAAAAAGAAGACGAAAAAGACGCCTTAAAGAAAAGTTTTTAGGTTACAGGCCGCTGAGCGATGGTTGGTGAGCGTAGCCGAACCAAGCAGAAGCGCAGGGTTTCAAAGTTTCAGATTTTCAGGCCATTGAGCCCGAAAGAGTTTCATGTTCCTTAATCCAAAATCGGGGAGCAAAAGACGATTTCGCTGAATTCCGACACCATGCACATAAAGAACTAACTATATAAACACCCCAAACTCACCCATGACCCCATCACCAACTATCTGGATTACCGGAGCATCATCAGGAATAGGCGAAGCATTAGCCATGCACTGGGCTACGGCAGGAACCAGGTTAATTCTTTCCAGTTTTGACAAAAAGCAGCTTGATAATGTTGTAATTAACTGTGAAAAAAAAGGAGCAACAGTCCATGCAATTGTTTTCGATCTCACCAAAGAAAATGAAATCTCAGAAGCAGTA
>JBBSDG010000329.1:0-5427 GCA_038249635.1 Bacteroidales bacterium
TCGATGACAAAAAATATTCCGAAGCGCGCGATGAGTACCGGAAGGTAATTGCTGTTGACAGCAGCCGTTATGCGGTATGGGAAGGCCTGCTTAATGTAAATATACAATTAGCCGATTATAAATCGCTGGAAGAAGAAAGTAACCGCGCCATCGAATTATTTCCTTTATTTCCGGTGCCATATCTGTTTAAAGGTGTTGCTCTGTCCGAGAAAAAGCAATACGAAGATGCCGTTGCCAGCTTTAATACGGGTATTAAACTGGTGAGTGTAAATAATGTACTGCTTGTTCAGTTCTACACTTACCTGGGCGATACCTACAACCGAATGAAAAATAACCGCTTATCAGATGAGAGCTACGAAAAAGCATTGAAAATAGATCCCGAAAATAGCTATGTTCTCAACAACTATGCCTATTATTTATCGTTGCGTAACGAAAATCTGGCGCAAGCAGAAACCATGTCGGCAAAATCAGTTAAATTAGATGCCACCAACCCGGCTAATATGGATACCTATGGCTGGGTATTATACAAACTTGGACGATACGATGAAGCCCTTGCATGGGTCGAGAAAGCGGTAGCCGCAACTCCCTCGCCCGATGCCGATTTATTGGAACATCTGGGGGATATTTACTTCAAGCTTGGTAACACCGATAAAGCACTGATGCATTGGCAAAATGCACTGAAAGTTGGCAAAGGATCCGAATTGCTGGAGAAAAAGATTAAAGACAAGAAATTGTATGAGTAGAATTATCAGCAGGTTAGTACAATTCGGATTTGCAGTTATAATTATAGCAAGCTTTACTGCATGTACAGGCAGCCGCAAAGCCGTTAGGGAACCTATAAAAGAGCAAGGTGATGATTTCCTGATTAATAAACTGAAGGAACATGAATTAAAGTTTGATCAGTTTTCGGCAAAATTTAATGTCATCTACCAGGTCGATCGTAAGAAAACAACCGTAAATGGCAATTTGCGTATTGAACATGACAGTATAATCTGGATTTCCATAACCCCGGCACTTGGTATCGAAGCAGTTCGTTTCATGCTTACAACCGATTCAATCAAATTTATTAACAGATTGAGCAGCACTTATTTTGTACATGATTTTGCATATATCAATCAGTTGTTGAATAAAACACTCGATTATGATATGGCGCAGGCTTTCCTTATAGGCAATGATTTCTCTTTATATGAATCGAACACCTTCAGGGCTTCTGTCGAAAACCAGCAATACAAACTGAGTACGGTAAACAGGCGTAAAATCCGCAGGTTCGTTCGTCGCAGCGAAGATGATATAAGCATACCGATTCAAAGCATATGGCTCGATCCCGGTAGTTTTAAAGTTTCGAAGGTCATGCTCAAAGAAGCGGAACGTGATAGCCGGAAATTTCAGGCCAATTATGCTGAATTTGAAAAAGTAATGGAGGAACTTATTCCTACAATCTTAGAATTCAGGGTCGAAACTGATGAAAAAAAGATAAGCATCAAAATCAGATATTCTAAAATTCAACTCAACCAGGATCAGACTTATCCTTTCCGCATACCTGAAAGTTATACCGAAACAAAAGAACTACAACCTAAAAAGTAATGACACGGAATACCCGGAAAAGCACTCGTAATTATATTGTTTTTTGTTCCATCATGGCAATTATCCTGTTAGGATTTGCCACGGTTACCATGTACGCGCAGAATGATAAAACCAAGATGCAGAGCCGCAAATCAAAGCTGGAGAAGGAAATTATAGAAATGAACCGCGAGCTGGAGCAAACAAAACTGAACAAATCGGCCAACCTAAACCAGTTGGTGCTGATCAATAAAAAGATTAATAAGCGCGAAGAACTTATTAATGAAATTGAACAGGAAGTAGGTGGTATCGATAGCCAGGTGAAAAATCTGAACGATACAATATACCGCATAACTATGAACCTTAGCAGCCTTAAGGAGGAATATGCGCGCATAATTTATTCAACCTACCGCAACCGGAGCGCATACAACAGGTTGATGTTCCTCTTTTCGTCGCACAACTTCAACCAGGCATACAAACGGCTCAAATACCTGCAGCAATATACCGAATACCGCAAATCGCAGGTTAAGTCGATAGGCGAAACCCAGCAAATGCTTGCAGCCAAGAAACTTGAATTCGAGAAGCGTAAATCATCAAAACTCACCCTCAAACACTCGCAGGAACAGGAAAGAAATGTTTTGGCCGATGAAAAAAACCAGAAAGATGAGAAAATAAAGAGCCTCACTTCGCAGGAGAAAACTCTCCTGATAAAACTTCGTAACAACGAAATTGCCCTGAATAAACTACAGACAGCCATAGAGAATATAGTGGTTGCGGAGATAAGGAAGGCAAACGAAGTAAAGGCACGTAAAGCTGCTTCGGCCCTTGCTGCGGCAAGAGCCACCGCTGAAGCCGAACGAAAAGCACGGGCCAAAGCCGAAGCCGACAGGAAATCGAAAGCCAAATCTGCTCCTTCCTCAAAACCGGCTGAACCTGTTAATTCAGAGCCCATTGCAAGAGTTGAAGAAACGCGCTCCACAGCTGCAAAAGCCGCCCCTGCTTCAACAAACAGTATGTCGATTACAGCCGAAGATGTGGCCCTTTCGGGTAGTTTTGCAGGCAATAAGGGTCGCCTGCCTTCGCCTGTTGACAGGGGAGCTATAATATCATCTTTTGGCGAGCATGCACACGCTGAATTTCAGAAT
Source organism: Bacteroidales bacterium (assembly GCA_038249635.1). GTDB lineage: Bacteria > Bacteroidota > Bacteroidia > Bacteroidales > UBA4417 > UBA4417. The sequence continues at coordinate 2,706 of JBBSDG010000329.1, forward strand.
ATAAAAATTAAAAACAACGGCATAGATATAACTTCGGCACCCGGCGCACAGGCAAAAGTTATTTTCGATGGCGAAATATCAAGTGTAATATTTATTGCCAACCTCAATTATGTAGTAATTGTCAGACATGGCGATTACCTGACCGTATATTCAAATCTCGAATCAGTAACGGTGAAAAAAGGCGACAGGGTTAAAACACGTCAGTCGTTGGGAACGGTTTCTACCAGCCAGGGCGAATCCAAATCCAGGTTGCATTTCGAACTCTGGCAGGGAACTATCGTTCAAAATCCTTCGAGTTGGTTAAATATTTAGCAAATCTGGAATTTTATTGAGTATTTTATATTGGAGTAAGACCGAAGCCGGAAGTTGAAAGACGAAAAGCGGAGTGCGAAGTTGGTTGCAATTGTATAACCCGTATTCGTGTTTGAGCTAACTATTATTTTTACTGCTTATCTGCTTAGGACAAGTTGATAGTTGTTTTTATAAATAAGATACAGTAACATGATTGATTTCTTTAACAGGAAGGAACGTTCACAGTTTTCTTATTTATAAAAACCAGTAGCAATGAACCACATAGCAACATAGGATTCACATAGTATTTCACATATGTAGCCAAGAATAAGCATAACTTTTTCTATGTAAAATTTTATGTATTTTATGTGCCTATGTGGTTCACTTGTTTAAATGGGATAAGCAGTTTATTTTTAATGGATCGAAACGTTAGTTGACCTCCCTAAACAGGGTAAAATACATACAGTTCCCGTGGCTTCCGACTTCCGAATTTTGACTTCCGTTACATCATATTACACATAAAATTTAAATTCCGAAATCGGATTAATGTATTGATGGTTCTAATAAATTTGACCTAAAATATTTATATTTAGCATGTTGTATTATCGTGGCAAACAAACTTTATCTGAATTAATTTCCCTCTTTTTAGAACTTTTATGTTAAAAAGAGCATTATTGTTTAATGATTTGATTTAACTTTGCATCCTACACTAAGAAAAACAGACACTTATTATGGGTAAAATCGGGCCAACTGAAATAATTCTTATTCTTGCCATTGTGCTTTTACTTTTTGGCGGCAAAAAAATTCCTGAACTGATGAAAGGAATCGGGAAAGGTGTTAAAAGCTTTAAGGATGGGATAAAGGAAGAAGATACAGATCCCAAATCGGATACTAATACCGGCAAATAAACGGTTTTGGACCCAGGTTACCGGGTAGTTGAATTGTCTCTGATTCGGCACAGGATACTTAATGACTTGTTGAAACGAACATTCGGATACCAAAGTACCCGTTTGAGCCGTTATACTTTTTTAACAACCGATTGTGCATTAATAATACTTTCGACACATCTTAACCTTTGTGTTTGTTGTATTTTTAGCAAAATTTATATTCCATGAGTATGGAGTGTAAAAAAAGATATTTAATCATGAAGAATGAGGAAATCAGGATGAATAAAACACTGAATCTGATACTGATACTGTTTCTGGGTATTACTGTGACAATAAAAGCACAGCAAGCAGGGGAATACAACACTCCTGCAAAATCGCCTGGTGATATGGAGATGAGAGGCGATAATTTTATAGTTGCAGCTATGGATAGTCTCAGTACGCTTAAATATTTTGAAAGTTCCGAGAATACAAAGTGCCTTTTAAATGAAAATAAATATAACTTCCTCCCTAATTTCGTACCTGCTTATCCCGATTCGGTTTACTATTACCGTATGCAGAGGCTCGATGTAGGTTCGCCGATTGCGCTGACGTACAACTCATACATCCGCATGTTTATTGATATGTATGCCAACAAAAAGCGGGGAACTACTTCGCGTGTACTTGGGCTTGCGCAAATGTATTTCCCGATGTTCGAACAGCAGCTCGATAAATACAATGTTCCGCTGGAATTAAAATACCTGGCTATTGTTGAATCCGCCCTCAATGCCAAAGCCCGTTCAAGGGTTGGTGCCGGTGGTTTATGGCAGTTTATGTATTATACCGGTAAAGTTTACGGGCTTGAAGTTACCTCCTATGTTGACGACCGTAATGATCCTTTGAAAGCAACTGTTGCAGCCTGTCGTCATTTTAATGATCTTTATAATATGTACCATGATTGGTTGTTGGTGCTGGCAGCCTATAATTCAGGTCCGGGTAATGTTAATAAAGCAATCAGGCGTTCGGGTGGTAAAATGACTTTCTGGGAAATTATGCCTTACCTGCCACGCGAAACCCGCGATTATGTACCGGCTTTTATTGCTGTTAATTATGTAATGGCATACTCGAACGAGCATAATATTTACCCTATAATGCCTAAAATTCTGTATCACGAAACTGATACGGTGTCTGTTAATCAGCCGCTTACTTTAGGAATTCTGGCTGATAAGCTCAAACTTAATATTTCCGAACTCGAATTTCTGAATCCGACTTTCCGTACCGGTTTTATTCCTGCCACACCTGAAAATCCTTTCTTTATCCGTCTGCCGCAGAAATCAATTGCTGATTTTATCAATAATGAACCCTCCATTTACGCGTATTACCAGCTAAAGGGTTATGATGCCAGCCAGTTCAAGCTACAGGATAATTCGGATTATGATTATGTTGTGAAACGGGTTACGCATAAGGTACGCAAAGGGGAAACTATTGCTGCAATTGCCCGTAAGTACGATTGCTCTACCTCTGAAATTAAAAAATGGAACAAGCTGAAAAAGGCTTCTGTTTATAAA
>JBBSDG010000330.1:0-5418 GCA_038249635.1 Bacteroidales bacterium
CTCCTTCGTAACCTCAACATCTCTTCCGAAAATCTATTCCATATCATCACCGACATACTCGATTTCTCTAAAATAGAATCCGGGCAGATCAACCTCGAAAATGCCGATTTCAACCTTGGCGAAATTATACAAAGGGTTTACAACTCGCAGGAATACAAGGCCGAAGAGAAAAATATCAAACTGCAATACACTATCGATCCCACCATACCGCCGTTTCTTACCGGCGATGCGGTAAGGCTGCAACAAGTACTGATAAATCTGGTAAACAATGCTATAAAATTCACCGGCGAAGGCAAGGTCGAACTTTGTTGCACCCTTCAAACCAGTGGGAATGGAATAAACAAAGTAAAGTTTTGTGTGGTTGACACCGGCATAGGTATAAACAGCGAAAGCCTTGATAAGATATTCGAAAGCTTTCAGCAGGAAGACGAAAGCATAACCCGCAATTATGGAGGAACCGGCCTTGGACTGGCCATCAGCAAACAATTGGTTGGCCTTATGGGAGGAACCATCGAAGTGGAAAGTGCAAAGGAAACAGGTAGCAATTTTTACTTCACCATCAATTTACCAACTGGCAAAAACGGTGCATCCGAAATGAATTTAGAATCATCGAAACCTGCGCCTGGAATGTTGGAGGGAGTTAAAATTCTATTGGTTGAGGATAATAAATTTAACCAGATCATAGCCCAGGCATTGCTGGAAAAATGGCTAACAACGGTAGAGATTGCCGAAAATGGCGAGCGGGCTGTAGAAATCCTCAAAACAGAAACTTTCGATATCATTCTGATGGATTTACAAATGCCTGTAATGGATGGCCTTACAGCCGCCGGTATCATCAGGCGGGAGATGCATATCACAACACCCATTCTCGCTTTAACTGCCAATGTACTGAAAGGCGTTATCGAAAAATGCCTCGAAACCGGTATGAACGGGTATGTTTCCAAACCCTTTGTTCCGGATGCTATCTACGCGAAAATTACCGAAATACTCAATTTCGATAAGTCTTCAAAATAATCATTACAAAAAATTTCGTTTCATTTTGTTTCTTGTCAAATAATGGAAATGCTTTTCTGATCCCTAATTAATCAGCGTAAATAAGAAAACTTATTTCCTGATATCCACTATTTAAATGCCATTGAAAATGCACTATTTCATTGTATTTCTGATAAATATCAAGGTATAACTTGATAATGAATGCAAAGGACAGCGCAAAATAGTTTGAAAAATCTTGTATTTGAACATTTGGCATTCTCCGTCAATGACTAAATATCAATAGGGCAAAAAACCGATAAAGGATTAGCCTTTATGTGTCGTTGAACACTGCAAATTTTACATACCTTTGATCATCAAAATCCCTCTATGAAAATTCCGGGCTTTATCGAAGATTTTATAAACCTGTTATACCCAAAGGTTTGTGCTGCCTGTGGCAATTCGCTGTTTAAACACGAGGAAATTATCTGCACTTTTTGCCTCTATCACCTTCCTAAAACCAATTATCACCTGATGAAGGAAAGTCCGTTGGACCAGGTTTTCTGGGGCAGGGCGCAATTAACGAATACGGCGGCACTTTATACTTTTCAGAAAAAAAGTAAGGTACAACATCTTATTCACCAACTCAAATATAAAGGAAGGTTGGATGTGGGAATTCACCTGGGCAAAATACTTGGAGCTGATTTAATAAAAGCTGAGAGTTTTAAAGATGTAACTAAAGTAATTCCGGTACCTTTACATCCTGACAAACAACGGAAGCGAGGCTATAACCAAAGCGAACAAATTGCCATCGGGTTGGCCAAAGCAATGAATATCGAAATGGATGCTACCTCATTTATAAGAACTGTTGCAACTGAAACCCAGACCCGGAAATCGCGTTTCGCACGATGGGAAAATGTAAAAGAGATTTTTAGCGTTACCACACCCGAAGCGCTTGCCAACAGGCATATACTGCTTGTTGATGATGTGATCACCACCGGCGCTACCCTGGAATCAGCGGCGCATATTTTATTAAGTATTGAAGGGGTTAAATTGAGCGTGGCGTGCATAGGGTATGCGAGGGAATAGAATCTGTGATTATCACTTTAGAAACCAACTACTTGTCATTTTACAAACAATATTTTGCATCATGAGAAACCGATTCCTTTACTGTGCCTTACTTACTTTGATTAACCTGATACTTTCAACTTCGCTTATGGCTCAGACTTCAGTCCTATCCATGCCATTGAATAAAAACTGGGAATTCAGGCAAACCGGAACCGACAAATGGCTTACCGCCACCGTACCAGGGACAGTTCATACCGATTTACTGGCAAATAAAAAGATTGAAGATCCTTATTACAGGCTTAACGAACGCAGCCAGCAGTGGATCGATAAGGTGAACTGGGAATACCGGACTTCGATAGCCCTTACCACCGAAATGGCTGGTAAGCAACATATCATTATGGAATTCGAAGGCCTTGATACCTACGCTGATGTGTTTGTCAACGATCATCTTGTGCTTAGCGCGGATAATATGTTCCGCACCTGGACTGCAGATGTTAAAAATTACATGAAAACAGGTGAAAATTCCGTTCGCATCTTATTCAAATCGCCGGTTGTAATTGGATTGCAGAAACAGGAAATTTACGGGTTCGGACTTCCAGCCGGAAACGATCAATCCGTTACAGGTGGCCTTGGAAATAATACTATAAGCATGTTCACCCGCAAAGCCGGTTACCATTTTGGCTGGGACTGGGGGCCGCGGCTTGTAACTTCAGGAATTTGGCGTACTATTTATCTGAAAGCCTGGGATAATCTGAAAATTGAAAATATTCATGTTGTACAGAAATCACTTGATGCCAAATCAGCCAAATTACAGGCCGGGTTGGAAATATCATCCGACCAGGCTATTAACCAGCAGATTAGCATCAAAGTAAATGACATCCTGGCAAAGACTCAAACCATAGAGTTAAAGAAAGGAATCCATTTATATTCCATCGATTTTGAAATTATAAAGCCAAAACTCTGGTGGCCAAACGGACTTGGCGAACAAAATCTTTACTCAATCACTGCTTTATTGGGAAGTGAACCCTTGATGTCCGATAGCAAATCAGTTAAAACCGGGCTGAGAACAATTAAACTTATCCGTACTCCTGATGCCGATGGCAAAGGCGAAAGCTTTTACTTTGAAGCAAACGGAAGACCTGTATTTATGAAAGGCGCAAATTATATTCCGAACGATGTTTTCCTGCCCAGGGTAACTCCTCAACAATATGAAAATGTGGTTCTTGCAGCGGCCAGCAGCAATATGAATATGCTTCGCGTATGGGGTGGCGGCGTTTACGAAAATGACCTATTCTATGATCTTTGCGATAAATACGGGATTCTGGTTTGGCAGGATTTTATGTTTGCCTGTAGCATGTACCCCGGCGATACAGCCTTTCTGGAAAATGTGAAACACGAGGCCATCGACAATGTGAAACGCCTTCGAAACCATGCCAGTATTGCCCTCTGGTGTGGCAACAACGAAATTGAAACCATGTGGGCGCAGTGGGACGAAAAAGCGGGCTGGGGATATAAGCAAACCTACACAGCTCAACAGCGTGAAGTGATCTGGAAGGCTTATGATGCAATTTTTCATCATATTCTTCCTGCGGTTGTGGCTGAACTGGCACCCGATCAGCCTTATTGGCCATCATCACCTTCGGCAGGTCCGCAAAAGCTTGCCAGTTACGAAACCCGCTCGGGCGATATGCACTACTGGGGAGTTTGGCATGGACTTCATCCTTTCAGCGATTTCCGCAAATACAAGTCGCGGTTTATGAGTGAATACGGTTTCCAGTCGTTTCCCGAATTTAAAACCGTTCAAAAATATACCATACCAGCTGATTACAATATTGAATCCGAAGTTATGGCCTCGCATCAGCGATCGGGCATTGGCAACCTCCGCATCAAGCAATACATGACCGAAGATTATAAGATTCCCACGGATTTTGAACAGTTTCTGTATATCGGGCAGATTTTACAGGCCGAAAGCATCAAAATGGCTATGGAATCGCATCGCATGGCCATGCCTTATTGCATGGGTTCACTTTACTGGCAGATCAACGATTGCTGGCCGGTAGCATCGTGGAGCAGTATGGATTATTACCAGCGCTGGAAAGCATTGCAGTATTTTGCGCGCGATGCGTATAAAAACTCAATTATTACTTCAGTGGAAGAAAACGGGAAATTCAGAATTTACGGCGTTTCAGATTTGCTCCAGCCACAAAAAGGAGTGCTAAAAATGAAACTGATCGATATGCAGGGAATCACGCTTTGGGAAGAATCTGTTAAAACACAGTTACCGGCAAACTCTTCTGAAGTTATTTTTGAGATAGATACTACTGAATTGCTTAGCCTGGTTGGCAGAAACAAATGTATGATGGTGAGCACATTCGAATCAGGAAAGAACGTAATAGATGCAGATTACCATTATTTCGCCAAAGTTAAAGATCTTGCACTTCCAAATCCCGGAATAAAAATTGATGTACAGGAAACTCCGGATTCATATTCAGTTGTGATATATTCCGAAAACCTGTGCAAAAATCTCTTCCTTACAAGCACCAACAGCGAGGTTCAGTTTTCCGATAATTTTATGGATATACTTCCTGGGCAGTCAGTTACGTTAACTTGTCCGAAAACAATCGGGTTTGAAGAGTTTAAAAGTGGGTTGAAATATTTGACGGTTTATGAAACGGTGAAATAGACTGGTTTGGGGGTTTATAGTTATTGCTAACGGTTTGACGGTATATTTTATTACCGATTTCAAAGCACTTTCCTATCAAATTACACATAAGTTTATTAGATGCAGAAACGCTGAAACTCGCCTTATCCCGGCAATAAAATATACCGCCTGGTGTTCTTTCATTTGTCGTTGTACACTATTGACATTTATTATTTTACTTGAAAAGATAACTTGTATCTTAATTAATTACTGCTTTACTGTCTTGTGTAAGATTTCTATAAATGTCATTCCCATGTTCTTATCCATATTTAGAATTACTTTCATCTCTATTATCTATAACATAGACAGCATGTCTATATTCTTGTCTATATTTATAACTACTTTTATCTCTATTATCTATAACATAGACAGTACGTCTGTGTTCTTGTCAATGTTTCGCATTATTGCTTGTTTCTTTTTAAAAGGTAATCTGTAACTCTATACCCACCAGCCTTTTTTGAACCTTCATATTCAATTGCCCCAATTCCCTTTAAAAAAGCTACATATCTTTCAATTGTTTTAGTAGATTTACCTAATTCATTTGCTAGTTTACTTACTTTTAAACTTCCTTGTTTTATCAAGACTTCAATAACAGCAATATATGTATTATTTAATCCCTCAGTTATTCCCTCAGTTATTCCCTCATCAATCGCCTTAGCAATAAGAGTATTTAATCCCTC
>JBBSDG010000331.1:0-5411 GCA_038249635.1 Bacteroidales bacterium
AAATGATAACGATTAATTTGATTTCGATTTCTGAACACAAGCAGAACAGACGGATGAATACCCTTTATTTTACAATCAGCTTCTTCGTTAGCATTCCGCTGCTTATGTGCAATTGTAAAATATAATTCCCGGCCGAAAGATCCGTTAAGGTCAAAACCACTTTTTTATCATTGGTTAAAGTGTTTACCGAAAGCATCTGCTGCCCCAGTCCGTTAAGTATATTGATCTGCTTTACTTTACCTGTAAAACCATTCATGTTAATGGTTACAAAGTTCTTTGCGGGATTAGGATAAACTTTAATGAAATCTTCACTTTCCATTTCTTCAACACCAACATTTGTTATGCGCGTTAAAGCCATGTCGAGTAAATAAGTTCCTGTTTCGCCTGCAAAATACGGCGCAATATGGAAATATAGCGTTCCTCGTCCATTCAATACAATGTTTCCGGGCATCACATCGTCAAAAGCTTCGGACCAGGTGCTGCCATCTGTGGAATAAGAGAATAAACCGTCGAGGGTATAGGTTTGGCCATTGCCACTGTTATACGAATCGCGAAGTCGTGGTGTAATTGTGTACTTATAACCGGTAGGCAATACCACTTTGTAATAATCGTTATCTGTGGTTATATGGCAATTGGAACCGCTTGTGTTAATTGCCGCAGCATTTCCTGAAAATGAAACTGCAAGGTTATAGGATTTTCCGGCTGAGTTATTATCTTCGTAGCTATCGGGCAGTAAAGCGGCTGCAACTACGGTAACTTTAACCGGATTCTGAAAATAGGTAGAGCCAGTAAGTTGCCAGCCAGTGTTGGCAGGATTATGCTGAACAGCCATAAGATAAGTTCCGGGAGCAACAGTAATGGCCGAAGTGCTAAAAGTCAGATAGGGTGAAACGTAAGCATATCCTGAGATCAGGCCATTATTTTCGGGGATTTCTCCAATAGCCTGAGCCCAGGTACCATCTAAATTGTATAAGTCAACAGCGTATTTTCCTATAAAAGTCGAGAGTCCATCATTCGCAATATTCAAATTTACCGAAACAGGTTTCCCTTGCGTAAGCGTAGTTCCGGGAGTTATTGTTATGTCCGAATACAGTTCAATATCTTTAATATTTGTAACAATTATCTGTGTAAGATTCGTATAGCTTCCCTTATCAGCCACCTGCACCCAGTTTCCTCCTGTTGGACGATAAAAAATGCCTGCATAATATTTGCCTGGGAGCATACTTAATAAACCTGTGGTTGCGAAAACCAGGTTGTTAGTATATACCTTATTGCTTTGCAATGTATAGCCTGTCTTGGTTTCAACAAAATCGACAAAGTTGTAAGCGTCGTCAAAAACAGCAACTGCATAATCGCCTGCAAAAGTAGCAGTTCCAATATTGGCAATATTTGTACTTACTGTAAATTCCGTGCCATAGTTTATTGAACTTGCCGAGGGTGTAACATAATTGTAAAGTTCCAAACTGTAATTCTGATTTCCTGTATTGACCGGAGGCTCAATACCAATAACCGCCTGGTGACCGCTGTTAAATCCGCCTGTTCCGCCACCTGTTCCAACTCCGCCGGGATTTAATGCTGTGATAATAAAAAATCCATCGTAATAACCACCCCAACCCCAGTTAAAGTGGATATAATTGTTGTTATCGTAACCGTCGGCCACAAAACAATGACCTCCTCCCGAGCCAAAACCGGCATAAAGCACAGGCCGACTTGCATCAAATTCGGCTTTCAGTAAATTAAGCCATTGAGTTTGAGTGTAGCTGCTACGCTGAACGCCTTTCAGGGAGTTTTTGTAGCCAAAATAAGTTTTCAACGAATATTCAGCACAGTTTGTAACCGGGCTTTGAGCTGTAATAACATAAGCACCGCTCGACTCAGGGCTGTAATCCATATCAACACTTACACCTACCTGGTACATCAATGTTGCAACTGCATTATTTGTGCTATTTACAGAGTTTGTCATAGCGTCCCACTGATAGGTTGTGCTGCCAAAGTTTACCGAAAGTGTTCCATAGGCACTGTGGTTGTAAGAGTGAAATCCTGAACCCGTTGCAGGATAATTCCAGAATTTCATTATTTGTGCCATGGCCGTAGCAACACAACCTGTTACTGATCCGCCGGGGCAAAACGAATTATAATATGGAGATTGATCCCACTTGGTTTGCAGCAGCGGACTTACGGCTGATACTGATTTTAAAGCAGAAACATTAACACTATTTCCACTTTTTAAACTTTGCCAATCTTTAGTAATTTCCTGGCTCGCCCACATGTTATTTTCAACTGCGAAACGAATCTCGCTTTTGTATCCTTCCAGCCATTTGGCAACGTTTTGCGGCACATTGGCCGGATCGAAAGAACCTTTGTCAGAATAACCCAGGATAGGCGTTACAACATCGTCGCCGGCAACAATTACAAACCCGCTTTGAGCAGCATTGAAAACATAAAACAAGGTGGACGGCTGAACCGCAGAATTAGGATTTCCGCTTTTGGTATCCGCCTTGTAAACAAGCTGAAGATTTATTGCGCTTTTTAAATTCGGCGCGTTTGTATTGGTAGTCAGAAATGCCAGGCCGGTTGTTTTTGCCGTATTTTCATCAATATGCTTTCCATAGCTATTCCAAAATAAAAGCAATAGCAATAAAAGTGCAGATGTTTTTTTCATCGTAATGGCATTAGATATTTGTGCTTATGTTAGATGGAAATGTTGGCAAATACAACCATTGCATTCATGAATATCTGCCTCTGGTAGCCGAATATTGCAAATGCACATTGCTTCCCGATAACAATTTTCAAAACGAGCTTTTAGTATGCGAAACCCGGCATTTGATATACTTTCTGTAAGTAATCCGTTTTGAGTTCAGGAAGAAAGGCTTACGTTCGTTGCTTTACTTCACTAATAAAACGGCATTAATACAGTTTGTTGCTACATGGATTTCAGCTTCTATATTTTGAAAAGTTGTTTTTTATTCTTCTTTAAAATGGCAATAATTTTATCCAGACTTTCAGCATCCTGAATTTTAACAAAGTTGAATTTCTGATTTGCTTGTTTCATCAGGAAAGGGAAGTTATCTGTTTCGCCAAAATAAAATGATGGTTTTCCTAATGCTAAGGCAATTCCTGCTTCGAACAAAACGCTGGAAACAATTTTTTCGGGATAAATCAATATGAAATTCTGACTTTCTTTTAATGCATTTACATCTGTTTCAATTGAAACATCGGCTGTTTCAAAATCCATCTTGGTTGTCATATTGGTTCCTGCAAAGAATACGCGCTTAAAGTCACAATCCTCTTCTAGTATTTTTTTTATCTCTTTCATTTTAGAAAGTGAAAGCTCGAAACTCTCATCAGAAAGAGCTGCCAGTGGTGCGGCTAAAAAAACATCCCAGGTAAAATTCTTTTTACCACTTTCAGCTTCACCTGTTGCCGGAATTGAACTTGACTCTTTCAGCTTAAGCCTTTTATATTCGATAATAAATACCGCAATAATTGTTAAAACCAGTACTCCAACCATTAGTCCTACATACAACGGACTATCAATATTGCTGGCTTTAGTCAATATATATGCTAAAAGGCCTTCAACAACCAGAACAATAAGTGCTGCCAGTTGTATAGGTGTGGATATAGCATTGATAATTGAGCTACGACTTTCCTTTTTTTCGGTCGGCATTGGTTTGGATTTTTAAATTATCATGTTTTGATACTTTTTCAATAGTATAATCCGGTTAAATTATCACAGAAATAAACTATTAAAACCCCTTTCGGTTGTATTTGTTTGATTGTTATACTATTTACAAATATAAAGATATTTTCTAAATGATCTGTTGATCGGAATCAAAGATGAAATAATATTTTTATTCCATCGTAAAAGAAAAATATGGCAAAAACGAGCAGAGTTGCACCCAATATCCGCATAACCCAAATGTATGCTGTGGATCTTAAAAAAGTTTTAGCCCGTTCAACGATCAACGCTACTCCTATTGCTGAACCTACCAGCATAGCATAAAACGAAATCAAGAAAAGTATAACGGTAAGCAGGCTGATATCATAGGCCTTAAAAAGAACAGGGGTACCCACCATAAGCCAGAAAAGATACGGATTGGGATTTAAAAAACTGGTCATCAAGCCTTTTTTAAACGAATCGGGTTTTAAATTTCCGGTATCAATAACGAATGCTTTGGTTCGGAGAATAAGGTATCCAAGGCGCGAAACGTACATCCCGCCGAGTAATGAAATAATGCCCAGTACATGATTGTATTGTGCAAACTTCGAAAAAACGAAGTATGTAATCAGGATAACAGGCAGATCGGTAATTAATGGAACAAATGCAATTTTTATCCCTTCTGCTTTTTTATGCTGTAGTGTCTCGGAAATAATAAGAGTGAGCATAGGGCCAGGCGACAACCCGGCGGATAAGCCAAAAAGCGCGCCCATGGTTAAATACGTAAAAGTTGAGTCTGTAATCATAAAATGTATCCGGGATATTCGGAGTGCGATTTTAAGTCGCGCCCCGACTATAAAAACTATCTCCCTCCCGGAGGACAATTCTCAAGCAGAAATTTCTGACTGATAGTAGTAAGGTGTTTCGAGGTTCCCTCGCCTTCAAAAATTCCGTGCGAACGCATGGGGTAGGCCATCATCTGGAAAGGCTTGTTGTACCTGATTAATTCGTTGAAAAGTTTTTCTGCATTGGAATAATGCACATTATCATCACCCGTACCATGGATATAGAGCAGGTTTCCCTTCAGGTTTTTAGCATAAGTATAAGGCGAGCCGGCAATAAAATCCACCCTGCTTTCGGCTGGAATTCCCATATAACGTTCCTGGTAAGCATTGTCATAAGCCAGTTGATTTGCTACGGCGGCAACAGCAATACCGGTTTTAAATATTTCGGGATACTGAAACATAAGGTTAAGCGTTGACGAACCTCCGCCGCTCCATCCATGAACTGCCACGCGGCTGGTATCGCAGAAATCCCATTTCAGCACTTCCTTGGCACCCATGGCCATATCGCGTATATTCAGCCTGCCGATCTGTCGATAAATAGACTTACGCCACTCGCGGCCCCTTGGTGCCTGGCTTCCACGGCAATCAACCGAAACATACAGGTAGCCCTGGTCAGCAATATTGCCGCCGAACTGACTGTTGCGACCGATCCTGGCATTGTCGAAAACAGTGCAACCCCATGGCTCACCATACACATAAAAGAAAACAGGGTATTTCTTCGATGGATCAAAATCCTTTGGCTTGGCTATCCAGCCATCGAGCGTAATTCCGTCTTCGGTGGTTACTTTAAAGAAGGTAATCTGTTTCCCGAACGGATCTTCTTTCAGGTTTTTGAGAATGCTCTTTGCCTCATCAACCGGTGCATGGGCAGGCATGGCAACCCATTCGGATGCAGATGAGTATAAGTG
>JBBSDG010000332.1:0-5380 GCA_038249635.1 Bacteroidales bacterium
ATACAGGTTTTTCTTCATAGCATTGATTTTTTATTTATGATTAGACAATTTCTTGGTGCAAAGTGAAAATTCCGGTCTCCAGATTTCAGTCCGCAAGATATAAAAAAACCAAATCAATGTTAACATACGTAACCGTTTTATACAATAAAGAAAGCATTTGATATTATTTTAACATTAGGGATTACATTTTGTCACAATTTAATTTTGAAATTATTATTTCCCTGGCTGAAATAATATATTCCATTTCCGATAGTAGGCGTTTTATAATATTTCAATATTTAGCCACAATAATCGATGAAACGAGCACCCCGAACCTTCGGGATGTCGCTTGGTTCCTGCTGATTCCATCCGCCAGCTGGCAAAACACTACTATTCCTGGCTAATGGTTGGCTATGTGACCTCCCTTAACGGACTTACGCCGTCAAATTTAGGCGTCATACTCGATGTACAAACAAAAAAGGCTGCCCAAACGGACAGCCTTTTTGTTTGTTTTCGCATCAACGATTAGTTCCAGTTATTTTTAACCTGGGCATTTAACGTTGGATTAGCATCTCTTTCTGACTGTGGAATTGGAAGAAGAACATGATAATCTTTTACAGGCTGGATACCAAGAGCAGCCTGTTTTTCAGCATTAATTGTAGTCACCAATGTTCCCCAGCGAACGAGGTCGAAGAAACGCATTTGTTCACCTGCAAATTCAAGCTGACGTTCTCTTCTTAAGATTGTCCTTGCCTTCGTCTGATCTCCAAGTGTCGTATATTGGAAAGCGCCACCTCGGGCACGAACCTGGTTAATCAAAGGCAACATCGATGGTACCAACAGTTGTCCACGACGCGTTTGCCTGAATGCCTGCAACACTCGACTGGGCGGACATCTCCGTCCAGGGATTCGATGAATTAAAATCAGAAGTAAAAATCGCGCCCCCTATTGAAACTGGCGTTGTCGTTTTTTCAACAATGGTGCTACTGGTAAATTGCCATGATGTATAATTCTGAATAGATCCGACAGGAACAATTAGAGTAGCATTACTTTTTGTTGGTGCATTGTCGTTGCCAAACACATCCCATCCGGCAGCCGGTGGCACAATAGTCTGTAATTCAACAGTTTTTAATCCTGTGCAACCTGAAAAAAGTCCAGTGCCCAGGTCTGTAACCGATGCCGGAATAACAGTGCTCTCAATAGAAGTACAATTTCCAAAAGCATAGCTGCCAAATGATGTGATGGTAGTTGGAAAAATAACTTTTTTTAGTTTTTTATGACCATACATGCCCGAATTTGGAAATTGATTGGCTGCGTAAAGTGTGGAAATAGTCCCGTTACCCTGTGTTCCCCCGGTTCCATTCCATTCGATAAAAGTAACCCCGGTTAAATTTAGTTCGGTCAATGCTGCAAGCCCCCGAATGTAAACCATATCCCGGGCATCTAGGGTACCGGTGACTGTAAGTTTGTCAATAAGCGTTACATCTCCGGAGGCTGGAATAACCGTTGAAGCCGTATTTACAGCAGTAATATTCACTGTAACAGAGCTTGCCTGAACCATCAGTATTAAAAAAAGTGCAAAAATGGAAAGCGTAATTTTTTTCATATCAGTGATTTTTAAGGTCGTTTATTCGTCCACAATTTAAAATCATCCCAATAAATTTGTAAAGTTTTGCCCTGCGATTTCACGTACGAAATCAACTCTTTGGAGGTATAAAGTTTCATTGGGTTGTAGCCGGTCAAGCCATTGGTTGCGGGGTCTTTGGTCATATGGGTGAAGTTGTGAACATCATATACCACTTGTCTTTTGCCGCCATCAGGTGTAATGGCAAGGTAAAAACGGCCTGTTTCCTGATTTCCTTCCTTGAAATAGTAGTCCATGGTAAACCATTTACCGATCGGAACAGCAACAAAATTGTTGGTATGATCGGCCTCCCAAACCAGTTTTTGCCCTGGATTTTCAGCTTCCAGAATGAAGTGTAATTCGTTTGACTCGGCTGATTCTTTTCCAATTCCAAGCGTTATCCGGAAACCGTATTTTTCATCTTTCACCCACCATTCGTTGTTCCAGAATTCGGAGATAGTCAGCCAACCAATCGACCGCGGATAGCTTTTCAACGCCTCAAAATCTTCGGTAAGAAATACCCGGACTGATTGATAGAATTCCTTGTAACCGTCTTTTATTCCGTAGAGATTAGCCTGGACACGGGCTTTCTGTTGATTTTCGGAAGCTGCCCACGAATCATCCAGCCAAAACTTCAGAACTTTATTAGATGGTTTTCCGGGTTCGGGAACCACTTTAACATACCGTTTGGTTGAATCGCCACCGGTGTATTGAATCTGCATAAAACCACCCCCAAGAACATCAGTCCAGTCTTTATCCCAGTTCCCTTTTTTGTTGACCGTTTTGTCGATTCCCGACACGCGTTCAAGCAAGGCTCCATAGTCATTCGTATTTGGGATTTGCACTACCTTACTTGTACCTTCAAAACCCGATTGAAAAATGAGTTCAGGTTTAGCGGAAGTTTTTGCTGCATTTTGAGCAGATGCAGTTACTGAGAACAGCAATACCAGTGTGAAAACACTGAAAAAGGCTTTGCTGAATTTGTTGTTTGTCTTCATTATTCCATTTTTTATTTGATAATTACTCCGGTCGTTTGTTTTTCCACAGTTTAAAATCATCCCAATAAATCTGCAAGGTTTTGCCCTGCGATTTCATATAAGCAACCAATTCTTTTGATGTATATAATTTCATGGGGTTGTAACCTGTAAACCCGTTCGGATTTGGGTCTTTGGAGTTGTGGGTATAACCTTTAATATCGTACACCACTTGTCGTTCTCCACCTTCAGGGGTAACAGCCAGATAAATTCGTCCTGTTTCGGCATTGCCTTCCTTAAAATAATATTCCATGGTAAACCATTTGGCAATAGGCACATTTACCCTGGTGTTTGTTTCCTTCCACAAACCGCCATGACCACCTCCATCTTCGGCATTCATGAAAAAGTGAAGTTCAGTATCTTCGGCTTTTAATTTGCCCATCACCAAACCCGTTCTAAAACCGTATTTTTCGCCGGCTTCCCACCATTCGTTGTTCCAAAATTCCGATAAGGTGAGCCACCAAAGTGGTTGCGGGTATGCGCATACTGCTTCAAAATCGTCGGTCAGATAAACGCGTACCGACTGGTAAAATTCCTTGAATCCTTCCTGTAAACCATAAATATTAGCCTGAATACGGGCTTTGCGTTCATTTTCGGAAGCTGCCCATGAATCATCCAGCCAAAACTTTAAGACTTTATTAGACGGATTCCCAGGTTCTGGTACCACTTTAGCATACCGTTTGGTGGAGTCGCCGCCAGTGTATTGAATTTGGAAAAAACCACCATTCATGATTTTGCCCCAATCTTTGTCCCAATCGCTTTTCTTTTTTAGCGAGTTATCCTTTCCTGTAATTTTTTCAAGACTCGCACCATAATCATTCGTGTTGGGAACTTGCACTACCTTGGTAGTTCCTTCAAAACCCGATTGAAAAATTAGTTTAGGTTTACCGGAAGATTTTGCTGATCGTTGAGCAGAAGCAGTTACCGAGAACAGCAATACTAGAGTGAAAACATTGAAAAAAGCTTTGCTGAATTTGTTGTTTGTCTTCATCTTGTATTTAATTTAAATTGAACCGAACGCCTTCTTTGATCTTTTGAATTCGTTGTCCATCAATTACTTTATCGGTTTCGAAGATTGCCCTGTTGTAAACTTTCAGATTCCTGAAAACCATTTTTGTATGCAACATGCAGCGAATGGCAATCCGCCCAAAATTCAGTACCGGGCCGTTATTAATCGCCCCGTCATCGGTAACTTCAAACATAATCTGACCATCAATTGCCCCAATTATCTTATTTCCAACTTGCAGGAATTGAAGTTTGTGCCATGTATCTTTTGATAAAGGTGCATTTCGGCTGGCAAAAGCCATCGGATAATTCCAGGGCTGTTTCATAAATGCGGAATTATCAAGATCGTTGCGCATGTCGGCCATTTCGCGGTAATACTCCCAATGGTAACTGCGTACATCTTCGCCATAAACCATTGTCATGCGCCCACTAGTCCGCAATGGATAATCGGCCATAAAATCTTCGCGGTTCATACCCGACGCTTGTGTCATCAAAAGACTCAAGCCACCCCGGCGAAGTGTTTTATACTCATACTCCACATACAAATCGCCTTCAAATGGTTTCTTGGTCCAGATGTACATTTGCGAATCAAGTTTGGCGGCATTCATTTCTTTATTGACTGTTTCAATTAACAATCCTTCTTTGGTAACGACTACCTGTACCGGTTTTCCCTGAACGTAAAAACTATCCAGATCAGTGGGTTTGGTAAGGCTCAAATCCAATTTCAATTGCCAGCCCGCATCAACTTTCCAGACAAACGGTTTAATGTTTCCTCCTTCGTAGGTATGCTGCAATTCTTCCTGCAAAACAGGGTCAAATTTGGTCACCTCACTTTTGAAAATAGAACTTAATTCGCTTTGAGAAAGGTTGGTAGTATAGAACTTGATGTCGGAATAACAAAACGTTGGATTTCCCAGATACAATGAAGAATTTATTGAATCCCGTTGGAATTTGTATGCTGTGTGCTGATCTTCTTTTCCTATCGAAACTCCATTGACATACATCCGATATTGGTCTTTCTCATAATCCCAGGTAAGGGCAAAATTGTACCACTTCCGGCTATGAAAGCCAAAATGACTTACTTCGACAAGCGCTTTATGAGGCAAATTAAAAGCGCTTTCATATAGTTTATCTTTTCCAAAAAGTGCAATCAGATTTGGGTGCCAGGCGTTCATCCACACCATTTTAAAATTGGCGCTGACAATGTCCTGCTGATTAGGGCAGTCGGTCAACAGCGGATAGATGGTCCAGTATGGATTACTGATTGCCATAGTAGGTTTGGCATTTGAAGTTGCTAAGTCTTCCAACGACATTACCCACATCGAAACAGTTCCGCGCTTTTCTTTCATATTGTGTGCTTTGAGTTGCAATACGCTGTGGATACTTGTCGTATTGAGTCCTTTCCGGCCTTCAAAGCTGATTACCCGCGCCGGCCCGGTTAGCTTCATTACAGAAGTATCCTTCAGCGAAAATTCGTTGAGATAACTGAATTGTGGTTGAACAATTGTCTGCCCATAAGAAAATTGAATATTAAGGAATACTGAAGCCATTATTAATAACAGCAATTCGGGTTTAAGTCGAGTTCTTTTCATTTTATAATTCAATGTCGTTTAGTTAACAAAGATATCTAAAAGTCCTTATTTTATTGGATTTTTAGCAATAATAGTTCTTTGAAATTTTGTAGTTAGTCGGGTTTTACTTATCTTGTAAGGGTATATAGGGGGTAACCCAAGTATTA
>JBBSDG010000333.1:0-5356 GCA_038249635.1 Bacteroidales bacterium
CTTGCACCATAGGGTGTTGATATAAATGATGCCAGGCGACCTGCGGATATCTTATCGTAGGAGTTGATAGCTTTAGCATAATCAGAAGCATTTTTCGAGTTGTAGCAGGCGCGTGCAACATACAATTTTACAAGTAATCCATAGCAAGCATCTCTCGTGATCCGTCCTGAATTTTGATTATCCCAAGATTCTATGGCCAAAGGAGCTGCTTCTTCGAGTGAGGAAATGGCATTGTCAATCAACTGAAATCCTTCGGAAGGAGGGAGAATAGCCTCAGCTACAGAAGTTATCCGTTTAATTTGTAAAGGAGCCTTTTTCCAGTTTTCCCACAATTTGAAGTTACACCATGAGCGGATAAAAAGCATTTCGGCTTTATTGGCTTCCTTTAAACCAGGCGTTTTATATATAGCATCCAATTCAGTTCCATTGATCTTTTCAAGCATAAAGTTACACCGGCCTATTATTTTGTAATAGGTTATCCACATCATACGCACCGAATTATTGCTTCCGTTGAGCCCCGAAAATGTTTCAAGCGGGTCTCCGGTTCCATCTAAAGTGATATCATCAGCAGGCAGCAGCCAGAATCCCTGTTTCGATTGGTTATTTAAATCGGAGCCATATATATTGGTAATCTCGGCATACGCAGCTCCAATACCTTGCGTAATGCGATACTCACTGCTGAAATAAGTATCTTCCAGTTCCCTTGTTTTTTTAATGTCAAGATTTTTTTTGCACGAAATTAAACTCAACATGCTGATTAACAACAGAGTGAGAAGTTTCGTGTATTTATTCATAATCATAGCTTATAAATTAATCTTCACTAATTACAGGATCAGAACCGCACATTAAGCCCCACAAAAAAAGTTCGTGGAGTTGGATAATTATCATTCTCCGGATCGTAACCTGTGTATTGGGTGAGGGTGAATATATTTGAACCTCCTGCATAAACACGCAAATTCGAAACAGTGTTGCGCATAAAACTATAAACCTGGGTTGGAAGGCTATAGCCTATCTGAATGTTAGATAATCTGAAATAAGCTGCACTTTCAACAAACCTGTCAGAGAAACGGTAGTTGCCAGCCGGGTCGCCATTAACTGCCCTTGGTAAAGTAGTTGATTTATTTTCAGGAGTCCAGGCATTTAATACATCAATAGATTCATTCGTCTTCGTGGTGCCTACATCATATAATAACATCTTTACATAATTGATCTTTTGCACATCGCCAACACCTATAAAGTGGAGGTTTAAATCCAGGTTTTTATATTCCATTCCAAGATTAAACCCATAATAATAGCCGGGAATAGTTTTCCCCAAATATACCTGATCATAACTATTAATCCTGCTATCCAGTGAATCTTTATAAAAAGTATTTGGCACAGTCGGAGGGCTCCGCTGATCAAGAAAGTAATAGTCACCGGGAGCAATTTTTGCATTCTGGTAGCTGGCATCCGAATATTTAGCCATCCAGGCATCGAGCTCAGCCTGGCTTTGGAATATTCCGCCTGCCCTGTATCCTTTAATATAATTAATCGAATATCCTTCCTCGATGATTCCGCTTGGCATGCTTCCTATGGGAATATTGCCCGATGTTTTTTCTACCGTATTTTTTACAGTTGAAAAATTCGCATCAATGTTATATTTGAATTCTCCTATTGAATTGTTGTAGTTCAGGGATAATTCAATACCGGTATTTCTAACTGTGGCTATATTGTCAACGGGCATCTGAATTAATCCGGCTGAAAGAGGTAATGTGACCGTTTGAAGTATACCGGAAGTGAGTTTATTGAAATAATCAAATGAAAGCATTACATTGTTTTCGAGAAGCATAGCATCGAAACCAATATTGGTTGTGGTTGTTTTCTCCCATTGAAGATCCGCGTTTGGAATAGAATATACAGCAGCACCAAAGCCTCGGATCCCCATTCCCGGGTTGCCCGGATCGTTTCCCCAGGCAAAAACAGGCCGGTTATCGATAGGCGAAAGAAAAGCCATGTCACGTACTTCCTGGTTTCCCAATTTTCCGTATCCTGCACGAATTTTCAGGTCAGTAATAAAAGAGACATCTTTCAAAAATGCTTCCCTTGATATTCTCCACGCTGCTGAAAATGAAGGGAATGTTCCCCAGCGATCTTTTCCTGAAAAGCGGGTACTGCCATCACGACGTACAGTTACATCGAGATAATATATTGAGTTAAAATTATAGGATGTACGTCCCATTATACCCTCCAAGGCACTGTTGGCGTAACTTGACTCAACATTTGTGTATTTCGGATCGCCTCCAAGCATATAGTTGGTTTTCGATTGCACCCATTGGGTTGAGGTAATTTTATATTTCGCATTGTACTGCTGATCGCTTCCATTTAAAACAAGGTCAAAATTGTGTTTTCTATAGGTTTTA
Source organism: Bacteroidales bacterium (assembly GCA_038249635.1). Classification (GTDB taxonomy): domain Bacteria; phylum Bacteroidota; class Bacteroidia; order Bacteroidales; family UBA4417; genus UBA4417. The sequence continues at coordinate 2,400 of JBBSDG010000333.1, forward strand.
GTATAACTTAAATTGATTTCATTAATAAAGTTGTAGTTATATACTTCGCGTTCACTGTAACTTCCTACTGAATTTCCATTGGTTGGAGCCGAAAGGTCACCTACGGTATAATCAAAAACGCTGCCATCGTAATCGTTAAATTCATTAAGCTCATAACTATATATATCCATACTTGACTGAGTTTTGATCTTCAGGTTTCTGACAGGTTCAAATTCAATATAAGCACTGCCCATATTTCGCATCGATTTATATAGCTTATCACTCGCAGCCGCAACACCTAAAGGGTTTGTCCGCGTTCCATCGCCATAAAGCTTTTCGCTTGAATAGGTTCCATTGGCAAGCCTTCCAACCACTGCAGGCGCATACCCGTTCAGGCCATTGTGATCATAAACTTTTTGCCATGCGGGGAATTGACCCGCCTCAACCAAATCTGAATGTGCCATTTCACGACCTTTGCCGGAAGCAATTCTGTAATTGGCGCCAACTTTCAGCCAGCTATTTATTTGAGTATTGATTTTGAAAGTACCAGACAATCGATCGAGAGAATTATTTTTAATAGTTCCTTCAGTACTTGTGGAGCCGAATGACATAAAATAGTCGGTTTTAGCAATTCCACCCGAAATCCTGACAGAATAATCTTTTGAAAATGCATTCTTGTTTTTGAGAGCCTTGTACCAGTCGTATGTATCACTATTGCCAAGGTAATTCGGGCTGGAAGGATCAAAGCGACCAACATTATCAGGGTCTATCGCGATGGTGGGATCGGATGCCAGAACCTTATTTATAAAACTGGTATATTGGGCTGGATTCATCACATCCGTTTTCTGTGTTATATTCTGAACTCCAAGACGCGTGCTGAACTCAACAACAGGTTTATCCCCACTTCCCTTTTTAGTTGTTATCAGAATAACACCATTAGCTGCGCGAACTCCATATACCGAAGCTGCCGATGCATCTTTCAATACAGAGATCGATTCAATATCGTTAGGATTAATCATTGTCATGATATTAAGCGGGCCACGAAGATTACCGGCACGAGCATCGTCCAGACCTTCGATGCCTGCTCCAAATTCTATAACAGGTATTCCGTCAATAATATACAAAGGCGAATATATCCCCCATGTATTTACACCACGCACACGTATGGTTGGTCGTGCCATCGGATTTCCGCCACCACTGGTAACCTGTACCCCGGTCATACGACCCTGCATCGACAATTCTGACGACATACCTGAACTTTTGCTGACAGCATCTTTAGTGATGGTTGAAATTGAAGTTGTTACATCTTTTCTGGCTCTTGTTCCATAACCGATAACTATTACTTCTTCAAGGCCAATTGCGGATTCTTCGAGAACTATATTTAGAACTGCTTGTTTATTTATTGATACTTCCTGTGTTAACATTCCGATAAATGAAAATACCAGAGTTTTATCATTATCCGGAATTACCAGTGAATAATTACCATTAACATCTGATGTGGTACCTATTGTTGTACCCTTAATTGAAATAGAAACCTCTGGGATTGGTTCAGCTTTTTCATTGGTTACTTTGCCGGTTATTTTTTGTTTAACCTGAATCTCTTTGGTTACAACAACAAGCTTATTTCCCAACACATTGAAGTTTAAGCCGGTTTTTTTTGCAATATTTTTAAGCACATCAACAACCAACTCATTATTAGCAGTGTAGCTTATTATTTTTTCTATATCAGTAAAATCCTCGTTATAAAAGAAAGTATAATCACTTTTTGATTCAATCTCACGAATTACATTTCGTACCGATACGTTCGCAGCATTTATGGATATTCTCGTCTGAGAAAATCCTGCTACATTCGCACAGAATAAACAAATAAAGAAAAGGAAGAAAGCAATTTTCATAAATGGGGTTGATAATTCACCAGTCCCCTGGCCACAGTAATACTTATTTCCATACTTTTGCAGGAATTAAGTTTCACATAAAGCCCTTCATGCTTCTTATCTTGTCGGGCGTGGAATTTTAACGAATCGGGTGATGTTAGCGCATTATCCGATTTTTTTTTGCATTTAACAGGTCAAACTGAAATCAGATAATTAACTTTGGTCTGATCACAGGTTTAGTTTTGATTGGTATTTTCAATATATTTTTTCTTCCGTGAAGGATCTTCTTTAATAGTAACCTGATCCTTTATGACTGCAATTTCTAAAGGCGATGTAAGTGTTATTGCCTGCATTACTTGCTCCAGCGTGGTTTCCTTAAATTTGCCGGTAAAGCGATACTTTAATATTTCCTTATCGGTGTAATTAAAATACACATTATACCGACGAGATAACACGACTATTATTTCCGAAAGCGGGTCATTGCTAAATACAAGATATCCTTCTTTCCAGGCTATAGTATTATCAACTTCGGCGGGTGAATCTTGATTTTCAGCGGAAGAAACTGATTTTTTAGTATCATTAGTATTTGTCTGAAGTTTCCTGCTATCAGCTTGATTGGCAGGTTCCGATAAGTCATTTACAAAGAGCTTGTTTTCATTCTTAATAAAGGTAGCTTTCTCGTTGGGTTTTAATACAATTATCTTTTCTCCGGCTGAAGGGTTGGTTCTTTCAATCTCCACTTTTCCTCGTACCAGCGTGGTTTCAATGGTATTTTCATCCTTATATGCCCTGATATTAAAAGCTGTACCAAGTACCTTCAGGCTAATAGTTGAAGCATCAACGATAAAAGGATGTGACGGATCGTGTGTAACATCAAAAAAAGCTTCTCCTTCAATGTGGACAGCACGGTTCTCCTTACTGAAATTATTTGCATATTTTAATGTACTTCCGGCATTAAGCCAAACAGCAGTTCCATCGGGTAATTTTAACTGGGTACGCGAACCCATAGGTGCGACAACCTCTGTAAAACCACTGCTTATTTTGGAAGGAAAAAGGAAAATTAAAACCGCGGCATTTGCTATCAGAAATAGCAGAACAGCGGCA
>JBBSDG010000334.1:0-5351 GCA_038249635.1 Bacteroidales bacterium
GTTAAAGTTTGTACGCACCCATGAAGGAACTCAATATAAGCTTCGTGCGTTTCATGCCAATGAGGAAATTGTATTAAACAATCCTGAAAATATTATCCTGGTTAATGATCCTTGCTGGTACCTGGCGGGCAATAAACTGTTGCGGTTTAATGAACAAATTAACGGCAAACTGCTTATCCCTTTCCGCAACAAGGAATATGTTAATATCCCCAAACATATTGAGTATAAGTACTTCAGCACTTTTATCCGCAAAATTGCCAGTCGTTGCGAAATTGAAGCAGAGGGGTTTAAAATAAATGATTTGCACCTGGAGCCGGAAGCCATTCTCTCGCTCGAAGCAGGATGGCAAAGTCGTATCGTGCTGGTTCTCAGTTTTCAATATGGCGACAAGGTAATTTTGGCCAACAATCCACAAACTACTTTTACAACCTTGATTGCCAACGAAAGTGGTTTCGTTTTTAACCGGTTTAAAAGAAATTTAGCCTGGGAAAAAGCAAAGATCGCTTTCCTGAAATCGCGAAACCTGAAACAAACAGAAGCTACCTTTGGCCTTATTGGTAAGAACGCCCTCTCCTTGCAGGTTTATCCTATGGTGGAATGGTTATCGGAAAACCGCTCAGATTTGGCTCTTCTTCTTTTTAGCATCAAACAACCCGCAAACATACGGTATCTTTTAGAAGTGCCGGTGGTAGATATTACTTTGCATAGCGGTATAGATTGGTTTGATTTGTACGGTACTGTAATTTTAAAAGATTTTGAAATCCCTTTTATTAAATTTAAAAATCACATTATCAATAACATAAAGGAATACGAATTGCCAACGGGCGAAATCGTTATTCTTCCCGACGAATGGTTTTCGCGGTTCAAGGATATTATGCTGTATGCCAAAGAACAAAGCCATGGAATCCGAATCAGCAAACACCATTTTAAACTTTTAGCTTCCATTCCCGGTCCCGAAATTCAGCAACTCACTGATTCTATTGAGTTTCCGGCGCATGTTGATCTGCCCGAACTTACCAATGTAACACTCAGGCCCTACCAGCTTGCCGGTTTTTACTGGATGCATTCGCTCCTGCAGCATGGCCTCGGAGGCATTTTAGCCGATGATATGGGTCTGGGCAAAACGCTGCAGGCCATTGCTATACTGGCATCGTATTATCCGGCTGATGAAAATTCTGATAATCCTGTTTATCCTGATCCGCCAGAGAAATTCTTATCCCCTTCATTTCAACTTGATTTGTTTGCCCAGCCTGAAATAAATCCAAATTTACCTGTTCCAGCTTTTAATAAATCCATTGCTAACACTGACTTTAACCGGCCAAACGCCAGCCTTGTAGTAATGCCTGCCTCGCTTATTCATAACTGGTACAACGAATTACAGCGATTTGCGCCCTGGCTCCGGATTTATATTCACGTGGGTTCAAACCGCGTTACAGGTGCAAAATCTTTCAGTCAATCGGATATTGTTCTTACTACCTACGGAACCTTACGTAACGATATCGCCACCTTCGGCAAATACGTTTTCGGGCATATTATTCTCGACGAAAGTCAGACCATAAAAAATCCTGATTCAAAGGCTACGCAGGCAGTTTTCAGTCTTCAAGGCCAAAACCGCATGGTTCTTACCGGAACTCCGATTCAAAATTCTTTATCCGATATCTGGTCGCAGTTTAATTTCCTAAATCCCGGAATGCTGGGAAGTCATCAGCATTTTATAAAATACTATGCCACGCCTATCTCGAAAAGCCAGGAAGATCCGGCTGCCGGAAAGTTAAAGAGCCTGATTAAACCCTTTATTCTGCGCCGCACCAAGGAAGAAGTGGCTCCTGAACTTCCACCTGTTTCCGAGACAGCAGTTTTTTGTTCCATGACGGATGAGCAACAGCACATTTATGATACCGAAAAGTCGAAAATCAGAAATAGCATACTGGAGAAATTTGAGTCGGATGGCGTAAAAAATGCTTCTGTCATGGTTCTGAAAGCTTTGATGATGCTCAGGCAGTTAGCCAATCATCCCCGTATGATTGATGCCGGTTCCGTTGCCGGGAGTGGCAAGTTTGCCGAAGTAACCGAAAGCCTCGAAACTATACTTGCCGAGGGCCACAAAGTGCTTGTATTTTCGTCCTTTGTGCGACACCTAAAGCTGGTTGAGGAATTTTGTATAAATGCAGGATACAAATACGCTATGCTTACCGGTGCTACTACTAACCGCGAAAAAGTTATCAGTTCGTTCAGGCAGAATGATGATATAAAGTTATTTCTGATCTCGCTCAAAGCGGGAGGTGTAGGGTTGAACCTTACCGAAGCCGATTACGTTTTTATCCTCGATCCCTGGTGGAATCCGGCTGCCGAAATGCAGGCATTGAACCGCGCTCACCGCATAGGCCAGGATAAAAATGTGTTTGTTTACCGCTTTATCACAAAAGATACTGTGGAAGAAAAAATCGTGAAACTTCAGCAAAAGAAAAAAGACCTGGCTGATTTATTTGTAACCTCCGATTCAACCATTGCGGGAATGACAAGGGAGGAAATTATGGGGATGTTCACGTAATCTGGACAAGCCGGAAACGCAATGAATAATGAATAGCGAATAACGAATAATGAAGAATGAAGAATAGATAGTGAATAACGAATAGTGAATAACGAATAGTGATGGTTCGTATCGCTGGAAAAATTATCAGGGTTTAGGCACCCCTCTCATTTAGGAGAGGGGACGGGGGTGAGGTCTTTAATTAGCGAATAACGAATAATGAACAAGTAATACCGAATTAGGATGTAGAAAATCCAGGTTGACAATTCTGAGGTGAAAATCTAAAAACAATGAAAAGGTTCTTAACTTCTGCCTTCATGATTTCTTGGTAACCGCAGGCAAGCTTATTCTTTATTCAATATTTGAAAATCTCATTAAAATATTCTGCGAAAAATTATATGAAAATTGTTTAAGGCGTCTAAATCCGAAATCCCTTACCCTTCTTTCTGCATCTCTTCCAACTCCGAATGCGCCTGCTCCCAATCCTCCATTTTTAATTCCAGTTCCTTTTTCATGCCTTGGTATTCCTGGTATAAACGGTTGCTTTTGCCGGCATCAGTATGCGTTGCGGGATCGGCCAGCAGTTGATCGTAACGGGCAATTTCGTTTTCTATAGATTCAATTTCGTGCTCCGTTTTTTCAACCTTTACGGCCTGCTTGCGGATTTCGCGGTCCAGTTGTTTGCGCTTTTCGTAGTTCAGCTTGTTATCCGACAGGTTTTCACCCGATTTCTGCAATTCGATTTTTCGTGCTTCAAGTTGCGCAAGGTTGGCCAATTTGCGGGCCTTGATAAAATCATTGATGTCGCAAAGCCATGTTTTTATGGTACGGTTACGGAATTCAAAAATCTTATCGGTGAGTCCGGTAAGGAAATCGCGGTCGTGCGACACAACAATCAGGGTGCCATCGTAACGGAGCAATGCATTTTTCAGAATGTCCTTACTCACCATATCCAGGTGGTTGGTAGGCTCATCGAGTACCAGCAAATTAACCGGTACGAGAAGCAACTTGGCCAATGCCAGACGGGCTTTTTCACCTCCCGAAAGCACTTTTACTTTTTTATCGATGGCATCGGCGCCAAAAAGGAAACTACCCAATATATTCCTGATTTTCGTCCTGATTTCGCCAACGGCCACATCGTCAATAGTTTCAAAAACTGTTTTTTCGGGATCGAGCAGCTCGGCCTGGTTCTGCGCATAATACCCTATTTTTACATTGTGGCCAAGTTTGCAAATACCTTCGTGATCCAGCTCTCCAACTATAATCTTCGCGAGGGTAGTCTTCCCTTCCCCGTTACGGCCGACAAACGAAACAAAATCGCCTTTTTCGATCGCCAGATCAAGTTTACTTAAAACCAGCTTTTCGCCGTAGCGTTTTGTAAGATTATTGCATTCAACCACCACTCTACCCGAAGAAGGCGCAGGCGGAAATAAAAAATGAATGGCCGATGAACTGGTTTCGTCCACTTCAACCCTATCCATTTTATCAAGCAATTTAATACGCGACTGAACCTGCCTTGCTTTGGAAGCCTTATACCTGAAACGTTCCACGAAACTTTCAATCTGTGCAATCTGGCCCTGCTGGTTATCGAAAGCCGCTTTCTGAAGCTCCATCTGTTCGGCACGAAGCTCCACGTAGCGCGAATACCCGGCTTTATAATCGTAAATGCGGGCATTCATTATTTCGATGGTGCGGTTTGTTACGTTATCGAGGAATGCCCTGTCGTGCGAAACCAATACCACGGAACCGCTGTAAGTTATCAGGAAATCTTCGAGCCATTGTATGGATTCAATATCCAGGTGGTTGGTTGGCTCATCCAGAAGAATGACATCCGGTTTTTTGAGCAGTATCTTTGCCAGTTCCACACGCATCTGCCAGCCTCCGCTGAAGGTGCTCAGCGGCCGTTCAAATTCTACAGGCTCAAAGCCAAGTCCTTTAAGCACTTTTTCGGCATCTTCCTGCATATTCTGTCCGCCAAGCAGATGGAATTGATCTGTGGCTTCGTTGAGACGCTGAATAATTTTCGAATACGATTCCGTTTCATAGTCGGTGCGTTCGGCCAGTTCGGCTGAATACTTGTCCATCAAGTGATGCTGGTGTCGCGCTGCTTCAAAAGCAGTCATAGCTTCCTGCAACACATTCAACCTGCTGCCTGTTGCCATTTCCTGTGGCAGGTAACCTACGGAACTATCCGACGGACTTGCAACGGTTCCGCTTTCGGGTTCCTGAATGCCGGCAATTATGCGCATCAGCGTGGTTTTACCGGCACCGTTACGCCCAACCAGGCCGATGCGGTCGCGGTCACCGATCAGGAAGCTCACGTTGCTGAAAAGGTAATCGCCGGTAAAATGTACTGAAAGGTTACTCACTGAAATCATAGGCAGCAAAGGTAAGGGTTTTGGGGGTAAAGAAAAAGAAGGGTAGGTACAACCAGTCTATCAGGTTCTCAATTTATATAAAAAAATATTCATGACATGATAGAACTAATTTTATATATTTGGGTTACATTGTTTGCCTATACTGTAATCAAAACTGTACTTTACAATTTATTATCAGGCTCAAATACGTTTACTTAACCCGGTTTTCCGGGATCGTTCTAAATCTAAGTGAAGCAAACAATCATTTTGAGAAATGAGATTAAAAAAAACAAACAACAAGTTTATTCTGCTTGCATTCGTTACAATCATTTTTATTGTGTCGTGTAAAGTCTCGGGCAAAATAAAGCATACCCTTGAAAATGATAACATTGCAATTGAATCTCCTAAAATTATTTTCTTAACCTATTCCATAGTTAATGATACAATAAAACAAGAGTACCGGA
>JBBSDG010000335.1:0-5341 GCA_038249635.1 Bacteroidales bacterium
GCGATAAGTAAATATCATAAAATTAAAACAGAAGTAACAGCCTATCGCTCCGATATCGATAACTGGATTATTTGGATTCCCAGCTATAAAGGATATTGGGAACCACGTAACATAAAAAGGGTTTTATCACAAGGCGTGGAATTAAACATACAGTTGGACGGTTATGTTGGTAAAATTGGTTACAAAATAAGTGGGAATTATGCCTTTACACGTTCAGTTAATTACGGCGACCAGTTAGTTTGGGGCGACGAATCATACGGCAAACAGCTGGTATATATTCCTTTACACTCAGGGAATGTAATGGTTAATTTCTCCTACCGCCGGTTTTTCATTACATACCAGAACACAACTTACAGCGAACGTTATACTACTTCGAGCAACGATGTAACACGGCGCGACTGGCTTTATCCTTATTACATGAACGACCTGATATTAGGAAAGGATCTGACCATAAAAAAACTATCCTTATCAGTTGAATTTAAAATATACAACCTTTTCAACGAAACCTATCATTCGGTGCTTTACCGTCCTATGCCGAAACGTAATTATCTGTTACAGTTAATGTTCAAAATATAATTTATGCGTAGAAGAATTTGTTTTTGGATAACCTTTTTGTTCTTTATTGCAGCATTCACAGCTTGCATGAAGGATAATGAGCTATGGAAACAGAAAACTTCGCTCAAGGCAAGTCCAAAAGGCTTGTTCATCATAAACGAAGGAAACTTCATGTACGACAACGCCTCCATATCATATTACAATATCGAAAAAAAGGAAGTTTACAACGAAGTTTTTTACAACACCAATGCACTTCCGCTGGGCGATGTGGCCCAATCAATGACTATACGCGACAGTTTAGGATATATTGTGGTAAACAGCAGTGGGAAAATTTACGTGATCAACATTAACACTTTCAAATATGTAGGCAAAATTACCGGCTTCACTTCCCCGCGTTACATTCATTTTATAAGCGATACCAAAGCGTATGTAACCGATTTATATGCAAAATCCATTACTATTGTTAACCCACTCACATTTCAGATAACCGGAACCATTAAAGCAAATAACCACGAATCGAATTTTTACCAGCATCCAACTGATCAGATGGTGCAATATGATAAATATGTGTTTACCAATTGCTGGAGTTTCGATAACAAGATACTTGTTATTGATACTGAAACTGATAAAGTGGTCGATTCCATCGAAGTGTTAAAACAACCCACTTCGCTGGTAATGGATAAATACAACAAAATATGGACGGTTACCGATGGCGGTTTCGACGGCAACCCATATGGATACGAAGCCGGGGGTTTAATGCGGATAGATGCCAAAACCAGGAAAATTGAGAAAATATTCCGTTTCACACTGGGCGACTGGCCTTCGGAATTGAAAATAAACGGAACCGGCGATACGCTTTATTTTATCAACCGGCATATCTTCCGTCATGCAGTAATTTCCGATGCCGTGCCCGGATTATTTATCAGCAGCCCTTATACGGGAATACGTTCAGGCGGTTACTATGGATTGGATGTTGATCCGGTAACCTCAGAAGTGTATGTTGCCGATGCTATCGACAATGTGCAAAGAGGCCTTGTGTACCGCTATTCGCCATCGGGTACAGCAGTTGATACTTTTAAAGTGGGTATTATTCCGGGTGCTTTTTGTTTTAAACATTAAATGAAAGAATTATCATATGAAAGGATATGTGCATGTTTAGAAGGTAATTGCTGGATGTGCTGAAAAATAAAGCGCAGGAAACTGAGATTGTAATTACCGGCAGATATTAGCGAAATCTGATGCAAAAAGGAATACAACAACACATTGCGCTCAAATCAGAAAATAAAAAACTCGATACCAATGGTTCAAATCCATATCTGATTAAATTAATTTCAAAAATGATGAATAAATAAAATATATCGTATGCGATATAAAAATATTGTCTATTTTTGCATCGTGAACGATATAATCATGAACGATAAAATAACTACTATGAATGAAAACGGCAACACTTATTACTTTAAAACTAATCTTCTTCAAACGATTTTGAGGATTGTATTGGGAGTATTCCTGATTTTTACAGGAACCGGTCACCTTACCTGGTTACGTGCAGAGTTTGTGGCACAGGTGCCAGGCTGGGTTCCACTTAGTACCGACCTGGTTGTTGTGCTGTCGGGAGTGGCAGAACTTGTGCTGGGAGCATCTTTAATTTTACTGAAAAAATATCGGGTACTGGTTGGATGGGCTGTTGCAATTTTCTTTGTACTCATTTTCCCGGGCAATATTGCGCAGTATGTTAATGGCACTGACGCTTTCGGATTAAACTCTGATATGTCGCGTGGCATTCGTTTACTGTTTCAGCCTTTGCTGGTATTATGGGCCTTATGGTCAACCGGGGCCTGGAGTGCCTGGAGAAGTCAATATTTAAAAAAGCTAAAATAATAACAGATCAGTTTAAACTTAAAAAATCAATAAATAATGAAAACTCAGTTTTATGAATTCTCAGCCCAAACATTACAGGGCAAAGAAATAAAAATGGATGCCTATAAAGGGAAAACCATACTGGTAGTTAATACGGCAAGTAAATGTGGATTAACACCACAATTTGAAGGATTGGAGAAACTTAACCAGAAATACAAAGACAAAGGACTTGTAATTCTTGGTTTCCCCTGCAACCAGTTTGCCGGACAGGAGCCTGGCGACGAGAAATCCATTTCCGAAGGTTGCGTTATTAATTATGGTGTTACTTTCCAGATGTTTTCAAAGATAGATGTGAACGGCGAAAACGCTCATCCAATTTATAAATACCTGAAAAATGAACTTAGCGGACTGCTTGGCAACAAGATAAAATGGAATTTTACAAAATTCCTGATCGATCCGAACGGCAAGCCTTTGAAACGGTTTTCGCCTACCACAAAACCTGAAAAGATTGACAAATACCTTGAAACAATTTTGAACTGATTTTATTTAAGTATGTTCAATCCGAATGAATATATCAGCAATCATACAGGGTATAAAATCCTGATGAACAGGCTGTATTTAAGATTTCTATCTTTCATATTTTAGATCAGCAAATACGGTTTGTTTCTGAATTTTCACAACAATTTGATTATGGACGACGAACAGTTAAAACTCAGTAACCAATTATGCTTCCCTGTTTACGCGGCGTCGAGGCTGATTACGAGGGAATATCAGCCTTACCTGGAGAAACTTGGTATTACCTATCCGCAGTACCTCGTACTCATGGTTTTATGGGAAACAGATGGCATTACGGTAAACGAAATTGCACAAAAATTGATTCTTAATACCAATACGGTAACGCCGCTTCTGAAGCGAATGGAATCGTTAGGTATAATCTCACGGAAAAGATCGGGAAAAGATGAGCGAAAGGTCATTGTTCAGCTTACCGATAAAGGAAATGAAATGCGGGTCGAAGCTTCTACAATACCCGAAAATATGACCAATGCGCTAACTACCGGGGAAATGACAACGGATGAACTTATCGAACTCAGGACTAAATTAAACAAGATGATTGACTTGTTAATTAAAAAGAATAAACTTGAGTAGTCGGTTTTAGAGTGGGCTTCGAATCGTTTTTATATCAGAAAAACATATACTACATCGCAAATGGAACTGCTAAAAGACCTTGGAATAGCCGGTTTCCTCTTCTTTCTGTTGAAGGGGCTTCTATGGATTGTGCTTTTCCTATTGGTGTATTTTGGCTTGATTGATAAAGAAAAAGTCCGGGCCTTTAAAGAAAAAATAAGCTTTTGGAAAAGAAAGAAAAATGAATAAATCCTGATGCAACAAAATATTAGGATGGTTGTTATAAATTTGGACTCTAATTAAATCTACTATTATAATGAGCAAACTCAGGATAATACCAGGAGAATAGAAATCACCAATACCCTGGATTAAGTCAGCAAATATCAATACTTTTACGTGCTGAAAGCGTTCTTGTTTAAAATTGAGCATCCCTTAAGTTATTGAACAAGACAGTATTTTAGAAAATATTAATTCAACTAAAATGTACCAGGCAAAAAGACTGTTAGCTACACCGGATATGCTGATGTCGGATATTATTTCAACAAATCCGTACCTGATGTTTATGCTCGAACATTTTGGCATAAACCTGGTAGTTCACGACATGACGGTGGCGCAGTTATGTGCAAAAAATGAAATAAGCATCGAATTGTTTCTTTCTTTCACCAACCTTTTCAACGGGTTTTTACCCTCACCATCAGTCAAATATACCTTTTCCGATTTAAAAACCATTATACTCTTTCTCCGTAACAGCCATCAGTATTATCTGAACGAGAAATACCCGGAAATCCGGAAATACATTGCACAGATGTACGAAATCAACGATCAGGCTTCTGTGCTTATGGTTGAGAAATTTTTCGATGAGTATTTCTCCGAAGTGAGAGAGCATCTGCACTATGAGGACCAGGTTGTTTTCGCATATATAAACAAGTTATTCAGTCAGTTAAAGGATAAACAACCGGCAAATCCGGATGAAGATTTTTCGGTTAAAGATTACCGTGATCATCATAATGATATAGAAGAGAAACTGGAAGATTTAAAGAACCTGCTTCTAAAACATCTTCCTCTGAAAAACGATCAGCATATCAGGCGGAAACTCCTTTTCAGCCTGTTTGAACTTGAATTCGATCTGAATGTACACACCCAGATTGAGGATACAATTTTGATTCCCCTGGTTGAAAATCTGGAACTTTTTGTGAAAAATAATAATGAGTAAAAAAAGGATACATATCATTATTATTGAGCCTTCTTCGCTTATCTGCGAAGGATTATTGGCTATTCTGGGCAATCATGAAGGATATTTTGACCTGAACAGGGTTGATTCAATAGATGAAATTCCGGGTTATGTACTTCGTCATGAAATTGATATTGTAATTATTAATCCATCCTTTGTACAGAATGATATTAAAACTTTCAACAGCATAAGGAACAACCTTACCGATACAAAATGGATAGCTGTAGTGTATTCGTTTTATGATTCAAAACTATTATCACTGTTCGATGAAACTATTAATATTTACGAAACTCCCGAGTTTATTATTAACATTGTGAAAAAGGCTGGAAATAAAGGCGAGAACGAACAAACCACAGCCCAGGAAAAACTAAGTGAGCGTGAAATTGAAGTGCTGAAATTACTCGCTTCGGGAAACCAGAACAAGGAAATTGCCGACAAGCTCAATATCAGCACCCATACTGTTATATCGCACCGGAAAAATATCTCACAAAAAACCGGCATCAAATCCGTTTCAGGATTAACCATTTATGCCGTGGTTAAAAATATCATGACGCTGGAGGACTTCCAGGA
>JBBSDG010000336.1:0-5336 GCA_038249635.1 Bacteroidales bacterium
GCAACGCTCTCCTGTCAGATCAAACAATGTTACAGAATATTATTGTTTTAATCATTTATTACACAAATGTATGAAAGAAAATCGAAAAGCCGGTGAAGAATCGGCATGTATCTTTATTAAAACTTTGAGAATTATGAAGCTGAGTGTGTTTTTTTCATTCCTATTTATAGCACAGGCATGGGCGGCATCCACCTACTCTCAGGAAACCCGGTTAACTCTTGACATGAAAAATGTCAGGGTGATGGATGTATTGGACGCAATTGAGAAAAAAAGTGAGTTTTTTTTCTTCTTTAACGAAAAGCTGGTCAATGTCGATCGTAAAGTGGATATTGAGGTGAAAGAGGGTAAAATTGAAGATATCCTCTCTGACCTTTTTCAGAAAACGGATATCAATTACAAAGTGATTGACAGGCAGATTATTCTTGCTCCGGAGACGGTCGAAATGGATGCAGTACAGCAAGTTGGCAAAAAAGTAACAGGCAAAGTGACTGACTCATCAGGAGCCTCACTCCCGGGCGTTTCTGTCGTGGTAAAAGGAACTACAACAGGCTTAATAACTGATAACAATGGTAACTACACCTTAGCCAGTTTTCCTGAAAATGCAACTTTGCAATTTTCGTTTGTGGGAATGAAAATGCAGGAGGTGAAAGTTGGTAATCAATCAGTTATTAATATTGTTCTGGAAGAAGAAACGATTGGACTTGAAGAAGTAATTGCTGTTGGTTATGGAACAACAAAAAAATCTGATATGACTGGATCAGTGGCTTCAGTGAAATCTGATCAACTTGTTTCATTTCCGGCATCAGGTGCAGTTCAGGCGCTACAAGGCAGGGCTTCCGGAGTGCAGATCACTTCAAACAACGGCGATCCGGGTGGTTCGATGAAAGTACGCGTTAGAGGCGGAACTTCAATTAATGCAAGTAGCGACCCCATTTTTGTAGTCGATGGATTTGTTGGCGGAATTATGCCTCCACCCGAAGATATCGAATCTGTCGAAATACTCAAAGATGCCTCAGCAACAGCAATATACGGCTCGCGTGGAGCAAATGGGGTTATCATGGTTACTACAAAAAAAGGATCGAAAGGTAAAACCAGAATTGAATTTAATACTTCCTATTCGATACAGAATGAGATTAAACGGCTCGATCTTTTGAATGCGCAGCAATATACTGATATGACAAAGGAAGCTTTCCCATCTTATATAACCTCTGGAGAAAACACCGACTGGCAGGATGTTATTTTTAGGACTGGCGCAATTCAAAACCACCAACTTTCATTTTCTGGTGGAACAGATAATGTCAATTATTACATCTCAGGATCGTTCTACGATCAGGACGGTATCATTATTGGCTCAGCATTCAAAAAATACTCAGTTACAAGTAACATCAATATAAATGCAACCGAAAAGCTAAAGATTGGGTTGAATGTTTTTGGTGAAAGATCGAACACCGACGGAGTTCCAACACAGGAAAGTTCGGGTGGTGCCGACGGAGCCGGGGTAATTGGTTCTGCAATAAAATTTATGCCCGATCAAGGGATATACAGAGCCGATGGAACATACACAACAGCAGCAATGCACGATCCGATAGATAATCCATATGCAATTACCCAGGAATATCAGAATAATGATGTTAATGATCGTCTTCAGGCAAACTTCTCTGCCGAATACAAATTGCTTAAAGATTTAAGTTTTAAAACAACTTTAGGCCTATCGGCAACAAACAACAGAACCGGCGAATATTGGTCAACCTTGCTAAACAGAGGAAGATCGTATGGCGGATTGGGAAACATTTCCAGTTTAAAAAGAACAAATGTAGCCTCAGAAAACTATCTTTCCTACAACACAACTTTGGCTTCAGTTCATAAAATTGGTGTAATGGGTGGTTATTCCTATCAAACTTACCGGAACGAAAACTGGCTGGCTTCTGGCAGCAAATTCATTACCGATGCCGTGTCGTACTGGAATTTAGGCGGAGGTGCTGTAACTCAGATTCCGGGTTCCAGCCTTACCGAAGGAAAACTTGCTTCGTTCTACAGCAGGCTAAACTATGGATTCAGCGATAAATACCTGCTTACTTTCAATGCCCGTTACGATGGATCATCCAATTTCAGCAAAAACCATAAATGGGCATTTTTCCCTTCAGGAGCATTCGCCTGGAACATGAAAAATGAAGAATTCATGAGTAATGTCTCCAAGGTGAACAACTGGAAATGGCGTGCGAGTTATGGTATCACCGGTAATCAGGCCATTGGACCGTATCAAACCTTGGCTGGACTTTCCAATGTATTTTCGATTGTTAACGGAGTAGCAGTGAATGCAGTCAGACCAAGCACTGTAGCCAACGACGACCTTACCTGGGAAACCACTGCACAACTTGATTTTGGAACCGATATTGGTCTGTTCGATGGAAGAATTAACTTCTCTGCTGATTATTATCGCATGGAAACCTCTGATTTGTTATTCAGCGTTCCGCTTCCCCAATACTCTGGTTATTCATCACAACTAAAAAACATTGGGAAAGTTGAAAACAAAGGATTCGAATTTACACTTTCAGGTAAAATTCTGACCGGTGAGTTGAAATGGAACATGGATGTCAATTTTTCTTCCAACCGGAATAAAGTACTGGAACTTCCTGACGGAAAAGATATTCTTTATACTTCAGGTCCCGGACACCTCATTTCGTTGGGTAATACTCAAATACTTCGTGTTGGAGCGCCTGTCGGAAGCATGTATGGTTATATCTATGATGGAGTTTATCAGCAAGGCGATACCTTCATCCCGGGTTCGGGTTTCGAACAAGTTGCCGGTGGTGAAAAATACCGTGACATTGATGGAAAAAAAGATGCCAATGGCGTCCTGACCGGTGAGGCTGACGGTATTTTAAATTCGAGCGACCAAACCATTGTAGGTAATCCTCAACCTGATTTCTTTTACGGATTCAATAATGAATTCAAATGGAAGAGTTTCGACCTGAATATTTTCATACAAGGATCGCAGGGCAATGATATTTTAAGTTATACTTTACTCGAGCTCGAAACATTGGGCAAACCAATCAATTCAACCACCAGGGCGCTCGACAGATGGACCCCAACTCATACCGATACAGACGTGCCAAAAAAGACGGCTGCCCGATCTGAAAGGGTTTCCACCCGGTGGATTTTCGATGGAACCTATTTGAGAGTCAAAAACATCATGATTGGATACAATATGCCAAAATCTGTGCTTGATAAATTATCAATTTCGAAATTGAGACTTTATGTAAGCGCCCAGAATATTCTGACATTTACAAATTACAGAGGATTTGATCCTGAAGTCAATTATCGTGGAAGCGGCAACGGTGCTCAATCAAACCAAAACCAGGGACTCGATTATGCAAGCTATCCGAATGCGAAATCTTATACAGTAGGATTAAACATTGCCTTTTAATAACTTAAATATGATTTAAGATGAAAAATATAAGAATAAAAATGCTCTCCATTATTTTGATGGCCGGAGCAATGAGTTGTACAAATTTGGATGAGAATCCTGTTGGGCTGTTAGCTCCTGAAGGTTTTTTCAAAACCAAACAAGACGTTCAAACAGCAATCTTTGGTGTTAACGGAGCACTTGCCCATGAATCACTTTTCGGACGAGCCTACATCTGTAATATTGAACTTCGCGACGATATGAGTGATATTGGCAACCGGTCGACCGCTACCTATCGTATTCAGATCAACGACTTTGGAGCAAATTCTACCAATCAGTGGATGAGTCAGATCTGGCAGCAATCGTATGTGGCAATAAGTTGTGCAAACACCGCAATTGCCGGAGCCGAAAGTTTAAAACTTCCTGAAGCTGAAATTAATCCGCTAATTGGCGAAGCTCGCTTCCTGCGTGCATTTTGTTATTACAACTTGGTCCGGATGTTTGGAGCACTCCCCTATATGGATAAACCTGTCTCAGATCCTGCAAGTGTAAAAACACTTGCAAAAACTTCGGAAGCTGATGTATACAAAGCAATTATTGCTGATCTGGAATTTGCCAAACAATGGTTGCCAAACAAGCAAATTTCCGATTGCAGAACACGGCCTTCCAAGGGAACAGCATCATCCTATCTATCTTCAGTTTATCTTACGCTGAAAGATTATCAGAAAGCCTATACCGAAGCAAAATATGTGATCGACAACAAAGACCTTTTTGGATACCAGTTAGAGTCTGATTTTCAGAATGTTTTTAGAGCCGACAAAACAACAACCCTGAAGGAAATCATTTTTGCGATCGACTTCCTTGGAGCAATTAATCAAGGTTCGTATAACGATGATATAATTGTGCCAATGCAGTATCCGAGAGACATCAATGCAGGCTTTGGTGTAGTTGTGCCTTCAATGAAAACCTACGATTCGTTTAACGACCTGGATTACCGGAAAAAAGTTAGCTTCGATACGGAAGTAAGAAATCCAGCTACTGGCCTTATGGTTCCATACACAGCATGGAAAGAAGCCCGTCCGCACATTGCCAAATGGTCAAGGTTCCCTGGCAATACTGGCGCCGGATTCCGTTATTCAGACCATAATTATTGCGACATGAGATATGCTGAGGTTCTTCTTATTGCGGCTGAAGCTCAAGCTGAAGTGAGTGGACCAAATGCCGAAACTGAAGGTTATATCAATCAGGTAAGAGCAAGAGCAAGAAACGCTGCAGGTGTTGTCGGAACTTATCCTAACAATGTTCAAACAGGCCTTGCAAAAGCAACCTTTATTGATGTGGTCATGGAAGAACGTCGGATTGAACTGGCTTTCGAATGGAAACGCTGGTATGATATTAAACGGAGAAATCTTGGTGATGTGGCTTTTAAAGGAGCAAACTCTACAGAACCACACGCTACTTTCGATGCAACCCGCGATTATCTCTTCCCAATTCCAAAGACTGAACTGGATGTAAATCCAAATTTAGCTCCGCAGAATACCGGATACTAATTCTACAACAATTTAACTAAAGACTGGCATTCTATATCTTATTGGATGTCAGTCTTTAGCTTTTATTTTCAGTAACTTAAACCGAATCTAAATGCGTCACATCTTGGGAATTAAGAGATTTGCAATTTACATCGTGATATTTTTGCTGACATCTTATTCAGTTGTCGCTCAGAATATCGACCGTCCTGCAATCTGGGGCATCGCAAAAATGACTTTTTTGGTGAGCGATTTTCAGGTAGCCCGCGATTATTATGGAAAATTTCTTGGCTTCGACGAGGCTTTTTCGTATCCGTCTGATTTGGGCAAAGTTATTTCATTCAAAGTCAGCGACCGCCAGTTTTTGGAGTTCGTTGCCGATAAACAAGCCAAAGAAAAGAAGC
>JBBSDG010000337.1:0-5322 GCA_038249635.1 Bacteroidales bacterium
CAAACGTTCTCACAAACGTTTGTGGTTGATAACTTTCAGAAAAAAGTTTGCATATTTACCAGACAATTGATAAGGGATAAATAATAATTTCTTAAAGACCGGTCTTTTTAGTATTTTTACCCTGAAATGATTTGGCAACCTTTATTGTCATCCAACAACCAACTGCCTGTTATACAAGTTATTACTTATGAGAGGGAACACCATTAAACTCAAGGACATTGCAAAAGCGCTCAATCTGTCGATTTCCACAGTAAGCCGTGCTTTAAAGGATCATCCTGATGTTAAACCTGAAACAATAAAGGCGGCAAAACAACTGGCTGAGTTATTGCATTATAAGCCCGACACCAACGCTCTTTCGCTTCGCAACAGGAAAAGCAAAATAATAGGTTATATAACGCCTGAGATTTCGTCTTTCTTTTTTCCATCGGTGCTGAAAGGGATTGAAGAAATTACCGATAAAAAAGGATACAGTGTGATGATCCTTCAATCGAACGAGTCGTACGAAAAAGAAGTTGACTGCACCGAAACCCTTCTGGCAAATAACGTGGATGGACTTATAATATCCGTGACCAAGGAAACAAATATTTTTCATCATTTTACCCTCGCAAAAACGGGCGGAGTGCCTATTGTTTTTATCGATAAAGTTCCTAATAATTATGAAGGTGATAAAATTTCGGTTGATGGAGAAGATGGAACCTATAAAGCGATTGAATACCTGGTGAAAGCCGGGTATAAACGAATTGCCATCGGTTTGGGGAATCCGAATATTTCTATTTCGCAGGACCGGCTGAATGGGTATAAAAGGGCATTTAAAAAGTATAAAATTGATGTAAATCAAGATTATATTTACCACAGCAACAGTATTGACGAAGCGGAACTCCTAACCACTAGTTTATTGGAATTGCCTTCACCGCCCGATTGTATATTCTCCATAAGCGACCAGGTGGTTGCAGGTGTTATGATTTCCATATATAAAAAAAAGCTGAAAGTGCCAGAACAAATTGCTGTACTCAGCTTCAGCGACGAACCTTTCTGCAACATGTTCAATCCGCCCTTAACAACGGTAACCCCTTTAGGATATGAATTGGGGAAAGAATGTGCCCAATTGCTGATTGAACGGATCGAAAGCACTGAAATGTATTATACGCCTGTGGTTAAGAAATTAAAGACCAGCCTGGTTGTAAGGGAATCGACCTGAAAATAGAGGGGTGGTTGTTTAAGTCAAAAGCTACTTAAGAACATTTTCTGTGCATCCTGACTTGTAACGCGCGGTTTACAAAACCAAAATCATCAACCGAATTACTGCGTATAAAAAAGTCCCGCTAACCAAAAAGTTAACGGGACTTTTTAATTGATTACAAAAGGTTATTTCTCAATCCTCATCTTGTAGAACGAACGCCATACAAATACAAGGGCAACCAGTAAGAATCCTACACCAACATAAGGAGCCACCGGACGGAAAGCCGGCGAGATAGCTATTTCCATAGCCAGTAATCCAAATAAAGTAGAGAATTTTATAACCGGGTTCATAGCTACCGAAGAGGTATCTTTAAACGGATCTCCAACTGTATCGCCTACAATGGTAGCATCATGCAGCGGAGTACCTTTCATTTTTAAATCAACTTCAACCACTTTTTTGGCATTATCCCAACCTCCGCCGGCGTTGGCCATAAAGATTGCCTGGAACAAACCGAAAATTGCTATAGAAATCAGGTATGAAACAAAGAATGATGCAGCTGCAAATTGAATTGCTTTTGTAGCCCCAGCGGTAGCTTCATAACCCGAAATAAACGCAAATGCCAATGCAAAAGAGAAGATACCAATAAAGATGTTTAACATCCCTTTTTGTGCATATTGCGTACAAATTTTCACAACCTCTTTCGATTTTTCTACATCGGCTTTTTTAGGAGCATTCGGATCCAAATTGATATTCTTTTTGATGAACTCAACCGCACGATACGCACCAACAGTAACTGCCTGGGTCGAAGCCCCGGTAAACCAATAGATCACGGCGCCACCACAAAGGAATCCCAGAATTGTCCATGGATTTAGAATATTTAAAATGGTTTCGGGTTCAACACCCAATACATTTTTAATAACCAATATGAGAGAGAAAATCATGGTGGTTGCTCCAACAACAGCAGTACCGATTAATACCGGTTTGGCAGTTGCTTTAAAAGTATTTCCGGCACCATCATTTGCTTCAAGGTAATGTTTCGACTTTTCAAAATCGGGTTTAAATCCAAAATCTCTTTCTATTTCCTGGGCAATATTTGGTTCATCTTCGATCAATGAAAGTTCGTACACCGATTGCGCATTATCGGTTACAGGTCCATAACTGTCAACAGCAATGGTAACAGGTCCCATTCCCAATAAACCGAAAGCAACCAAACCAAAGGCAAAAATCGAAGAGTAAATCATAAACTGGTCAAGTCCAAATGTACTTGCGATATAGGCAATAAACATGAGCACTACGAATACCATTCCCATCCAGAATGCACTGAAGTTACCACCTACAAAACCTGAAAGAATAGTAAGTGAAGCGCCACCCTCTTTTCCTGAGTTTACAATTTCCTGAACGTGGGCTGATTTTGGCGAAGTGAATATTTTAGTAAATTCAGGAATAACAGCCCCGCCAATAGTTCCACAACTGATGATAACCGATAATACAATCCATGCGTTTGAATCTACTGAACCTATCATGGTAGAAGGGCCAACCATAAAATAACTGGCTATAAAAGTTACCAGGATCGACATAATGGAAGTAATCCAAACCAGATTAGTAAGTGGTTTCTCAAAGTCAAGATCATCTTTTTTGCTATACAATGACTTACTGATAAGATCGTTAACATAGAATGATCCTATTGAAGTTATGATCATTAAAATACGCATGGCAAAAATCCAGGTGAGGAAAGCTGCCTGCCATTCAGGATTTGCTATAAAAGTACCATCAGCAACAGTACCTACTGCTAAAACAATAAAAGAGATAAGGGCAACACCTGTTACGCCATACGTTTCGAAACCGTCGGCAGTGGGACCAACACTATCGCCGGCATTGTCACCGGTACAGTCGGCAATAACGCCAGGGTTACGTGGATCGTCTTCCCCTATTTTGAAAACTACTTTCATCAGGTCAGAACCGATATCGGCAATTTTTGTAAAAATACCACCGGCAATACGCAAAGCAGCAGCACCAAGTGATTCACCAATCGCAAACCCAATGAAACATGCACCAGCTAAATGACGCGGAATATAAAGCAGGATAATCAACATCATAATCAGCTCAACACAAACAAGAACTACACCGATACTCATACCCGAATCGAGTGGAATTTTGAGCAGTTTGAGGGGTTTGCGTTCGAGCGATGCAAAAGCCATACGGCTGTTTGCAAATGTGTTCATACGAATGCCAAACCAGGCAACTCCATACGAACCAAGAATACCGATAACTGCCCAAAGAAGAATCAAAGCAACGCCACCAACTCCGGCATCCTGCAAAACTCCATAGTAAAACGCAACACAAGAGGCAATAAATGCAAAAAGTACCATCAGGAATTTACCCTGTTGAATAAGGTACGTTTTACAGGTTTCGAAGATGACAGCCGAAACATCCAACATGCTACTATGAGCACGTAAATTCTTCACTTTAAAAAACTGGTACAATCCGAAACCCAATCCGGCAAAGCAAACCAGGAAACCGAGCAGAAGAAGGTGATTCTGATCAGCGTTGAGTTCTGGAATTTTAAGGTCGGCCTCACTGGCAAACACAGGAAATGCTGCCAGGAAAGCGGCAAGCGCAAGTAGAATCCTTTTCATAGATTTAATTTATGGGTTAATGAATAATTCCGTTTTTCAATAGGCTCAAATATACAGCAGTTTATTGAAAAGGCCAACAGTTGTTAATGATCGGTTAAAAAAAAATATATCCCAGCTTACACACTGATTTTATGGAAGATACACTCAATATTATATATAAAAACACAAATATGTAAATAAAGAAACGGAAGTTTAGTGGAACATTTAGATAACAGAAAGCAGAAAAAATGTGTTAAAGTTTATTTAACAGCGATGGCAAATAAGTCGAAGCACTCGTTTGTTGCATCCTTTATCGAAAAATCAGAAGTTGTAACCTGGTTCACCAAACCGGTATTTTCACCAAGTAATCTTCGCCGGTTTAGCCGGTTCATAAAGTCGTAAGGAATTTGCAAAAGTTGCCGGGGTAGTCGGTATTGAAGTTTAAGAACATCAAAGCGTGTAATTTTTTCGACAGAGGCTTTGTTTTTCACATGATAATCCATCACTTTTTCGTTACCATAAATGCCTTTCATTTCAACAAAGCTAAATACCGAGGCCAACACATTTGTTAATTCATCAGCCGTATATTCGCGTATATGCCAGGGATTGCGGGTAAGCGACATAAGTCGGTTGGGCGTGGTGGCAAGGAAGGTTCCGCCTGGTTTCAAAACACGATGGATTTCCTTTACAAAGGCTTTATCATCCTGTATATGTTCAATTACCTGGAAAGTAACTGCAAAATCGAAACTGTTATCTTCAATACCAGCCAGCGAAGGGAGCAGTTGTTTACGGAATTCAACATTGGCATGACCCGAAATATCGGTATCAAATTTATCCACAGCCAGGTAGCGTTTGGCTAATGGAGCCAGCAACTGAATTCCGTAACCCTCGCCGCTGCCCAGTTCAATAATATCACCTTTAATTCTTTCGGATGCTGCAACATAAGCATAAAGACACCGGTTATAAATTACCTGTTCTGAAGGATCGTGCCCTGAACTGCGTTCGGCTGTTTGCATAAGTTTAGCTTTAGAAATGGAGGTGCAAAGGTAATGGAAATCCAACTTGAAGCCTATTGGGCAGAATGGATAAAATACGTTTACATTTGTCATGATAATCGTAAATAACAACTACAATATTTCGTATTCTTGAATTTCGAGAATCATTTATTTTCAAGAAAAAAAAAATCATACTTTACTTTCTGTTTTAAATAAATCTTTATCTTTGTGTTTAAATTAAAGTATATGATAAATAACACGCATACTCCTTCTAATAATTGGTGGCGCCGATGGCTCATACACATCGTAGCGTAATCCCGGGTATGTAAAAAATATAGAATACTCAACTAAAGGGCACATCGTTACGATGTGCCTTTTTCGTTTTCACTCTATTCCTAAACTCAACAAAAACTTACTGTAATGAACAACACTAACCGCAGCATTTTGCTGCAAGCCTCCGAAATGCCTGATAAATGGTATAATATTGCTGCCGACCTTGGCGGGAAAATGTTGCCACCTTTGCATCCCGGCA
>JBBSDG010000338.1:0-5321 GCA_038249635.1 Bacteroidales bacterium
ACAAACGCGAAATTGACATCAGCAATCTTCCGGTTGGAATTTATATCATAAAACTTATAAATCAGGAAAAGATCATAACCGGAAAAATCATAAAAAAACAGAGCGCAGAATAACCAATAAACCTGACTTTGAAAATATTGCTTTCATTCCTTTTGAAGATGGTAGTATGTCACGGGCAAACCGCATTCAGCTCACAAAATACCCGAAATCTATCATACTCTGACGAAAATCTTTGCCGCCTGAGTTATCTGTTGAATATATTTTCCTGATAATTCTGCTAATCGACGATATTAGCAATTCTTAACATTCGCATTTTACCGCTGCAGTGCTTCAAATCCGGTTTTTACTTTATCTTTGCTACCGAAAAATACATTCAATGAAACGTAACCTGTTTTTAATTATTACCCTTTTGGCCTTATCAGCCACAACCTTTGCGCAGAAACCTTCGATCGAATCGATCAGAAAACGGTTGAGCCTTGGTTTCGGAGTCTATACTGATATCTGGACGAAAGTTCCCGACTCCATCAATCCGCGGTCTATTAACCAGGGAGTTGACGTTTATATACGTTACACTTTCCCTATGGATAAAAAAGGTCATACATCATTTTTTATCGGCGGTGGCATAGGAGCACATAATTTTTACAACCAGGCACTTCTGGGCACAGGAAAATATAATGCCTACGGGAAACAACTTACTAATCCTAATCTTACAAGTGCAAATGAATCGTATTTTTACAATGCACCCAGTAAAGCAATTTTCAATGGCCAAACTGTAGCATCACAAAGCATAGATGTAAAAAAGAGTAAGCTTTCAATTACTTATCTGGATGTACCATTTGGATTTCAATATAAAGCTAGCAGTAAAATTCATGGAACCTTAGGCTTTATTGTAGGTTGGAGCATCAATGCTCATACGAAATATAAAGGAAGCGATCTGGAGGGAAGCGGATCGCAGGTGGTTGAAAAATCACTTAAACTTAAAAATTTAGAGAAATTCCATTACGGGCCTTTTGCCGAAATCGGTTACAAATGGATAGGTGCTGCGTTATTCTATCAGCTTTCGTCGGTGTTCCAGAAAGACCTTGGTCCTCAGATTGCGCCTGTTTCAGTTGGCCTGGTTTTCAGACCTTTCTGATCACAACAGTAACGTAATTGCCATAATAATACTTACGCCTGCCATATAACCCAGATAAACCTGGGTTTGATTGTGGGCGTTTTCCTTTAAACGCGCATACCCCGCAAGTCCCGACAAAATCACAGCTATACTTATCAATCCCGGAAGCGGAATTCCCATACGGAGCGAAATACTTAACAGTGTGGTTGCCACGGCACTCCAGCCCAGTGTATGAAGGCTGATTTTATACACCATATTTATCAGCAATCCGGCAAGCAGGGCAATGGTAGCCGAGTAAAGCACGTACAAAAACACTGGTGGTATATTTACAGATTTCATGAAAAAGACAAGAGCCATATACGAAGCACTTGCTATAAGCAGTGGAATGGTGCGTTCGCCTCGATGTGTGAGCTCAACGGAATAAATGGCATTTAACCTAAAAAGGATAAAAACTGCTGCTGAAGGTATTACCAATGTAAAAACAATAATCAGCGAAAGAAACCAGAGTTTTAACGCCGGTGGCAAAACTATGGAATAAAGACCGGGCCGCAGCAAAAGGGCTGAAATGGCCAGAGTGGGTATTAAAAGCGGATGAAGGATGTAGGAAAGTATTCGTGATAACTGCAGATCCGTGGTTTTCATTCATAAAGCGTTTACAGGCAAAATAAATTAAGGCAAATTGATCATTCACCCGCTAATTTGTTGCCTGGTATAATATACTATTTCATTGAATCGGGAAATTTAACCTGTTGATCTTGTGGCAAATCCAACGGGCAGACCTTACATTACTTTCCGCAGGCGGGCAACAGGTATATTGAGCAGCTCACGGTATTTGGCAACAGTGCGGCGGGCAATAAGGTAGCCTTTTTGTTTCAGGATGGCCGTAAGTTCTTCGTCGGTGAGTGGCTTACCTTTTTTCTCGGCGGCAATACAATCCGAAAGAATTTTTTTAATCTCACGTGTCGAAATTTCTTCGCCCTGGTCATTCTGAATGGATTCGGAAAAGAAACTTTTGAGCAGAAAGGTACCGAACGGAGTTTGAACATATTTGCTGTTGGCAACACGCGAAATGGTGGAAATATCAAGATTTACCCGCTCGGCAATGTCCTTCAGAATCATGGGCCGCAGCATGGTTTCATCGCCATCGAGGAAATACTTATGCTGATAATCAACTATGGCTTTCATAGTGAGGTAAAGTGTGTCCTGGCGCTGCTTAATAGCTTCGATAAACCAGCGGGCCGAATCAATTTTTTGCTTTATAAAAACAACGGCATCACGCTGCGAATCGTTTTTTTCTTTCCGGTGCTTATTTTCGCCGTATGATTCCAGCATATCAGTGTAGGTGCGGCTCAGCCTGAGTTCGGGCATATTCCGCTGGTTGAGTGTAAGCTCAAGCACACCGTCCTTGTTATCGATAATGAAATCGGGAATTACATATTGATTGCCTTCGGTTGATGCGCTGAAAGCACTTCCCGGCTTGGGATTGAGCTTCAGTATTTCATTTATTGCATCCCTGAGGTCTTCTTCTTCCGAATGTGTGCGTTTCAGAATTTTATCGTAATGTTTTTTGCTGAAATCGTCGAAGCAACGGTCGAGTATGGTAACGGCCAGTCTAACTGATGGGGAAGGATCATTTCGTTTAAGCTGAAGAATAAGGCATTCCTGGAGATTTCGAGCTGCCACACCTGCCGGTTCAAAACTCTGCACCACCTTAAGCATTTCTTCAATTTCTTTAAGGTTAGTGGTAACTCCCTGTGTAAAAGCCAGATCATCGACCATGGCATTCAGATCGCGCTGCAGGTATCCGGATTCGTCAAGGTTCCCTATGATGGTAGTCCCGATAGTGCGTTTCTGAGCAGGAAAATCTTTAAGATCAAGTTGGGTGAGAAGCGATTCTTGAAACCCGGTATCAGCGGTCATAGGCATTTCCTTATGCTCATCGCTGGCAGAGGTATTTCCGGCATTCAAACGGTACGATGGAATATCATCATCACTCAGATAATCGTTGATATCAACATCATTCTGCGAATCGTCATTTTTATCTTTATCGGTATCGCCGAAATCATCCGAGTCATTATCGGCATTCTGATCATATTCCTCATCAATTTCCAGAACCGGGTTTTCTTCAATTTCCTGTTTGATTCGCTGTTCGAGGGCCATCGAAGGAATCTGCAAAAGCTTCATGAGCAATATCTGCTGTGGCGATAGCTTTTGTAATAATTTCTGCTGAAGGCGTTGGTTGAGCATACTGTTCAGATGATTTGGATACGTATTTATTCCAAAGGTAAACTATTAATTAATAGCGCAAACCGTGAAAAGTCATATTGATTACCCGCATCAAAACTCAGCCGATTGAGGTGTACGGGGAAAAGGTATCACGTCGCGGATATTGGCCATGCCGGTTACAAAAAGCATAAGCCTTTCAAACCCTAAGCCGAAGCCGGCATGAGGAGCGGTTCCGAATTTGCGTGTTTCGAGGTACCACCACATATCTTTTTCAGGAATTTCGAGTTCGTGAATGCGGGCTATCAGTTTATCGTAATTCTCCTCGCGCTGTGATCCGCCAATGATTTCGCCGATGCGGGGGAACAAAACATCCATTGCCCTCACGGTTTTGCCATCTTCATTCTGTTTCATGTAAAAAGCTTTGATCTCTTTCGGATAATCAGTAAGGATAACAGGCTTATTGAAGACTTTTTCGACCAGGTAGCGTTCGTGTTCCGATTGCAGGTCAACACCCCACTCGACAGGAAACTCAAATTTTTGGCCTGATGCCACCAGGATTTCGATGGCGCGGGTATATGGCAATCTTTCAAAATCATTGTTAGTTACGAAGTTGAGCCTTTCGATCAGCTCGTTGTCGTACATTTTCTGTAGGAATTCGAGATCATCGATGCAATTATCAAGGGCATAGCGGATAAGGTATTTCAGGAAATCCTCCGCCAGATCCATATTGTCGGTAATGTCGTAAAAAGCCATTTCGGGTTCTATCATCCAGAACTCGGCCAGGTGGCGAGGTGTATTGCTGTTTTCGGCCCTGAAAGTGGGTCCGAAAGTATAAATTTCGGATAAAGCCATGGCCGCAAGTTCACCATTAAGCTGACCCGAAACGGTGAGGTTGGTGCTTTTACCGAAAAAGTCCTGGGTGTAATCAATTTCACCGGTTTCGGTCCTGGGAATGTTATTCAGATCGAGGGTGGTAACCTTGAACATGGCACCGGCGCCTTCAGCATCCGATCCCGTGATGATAGGCGTATGAATGTAGTAAAATCCTTTATCGTTGAAATACTTGTGAATGGCATAGGCCATATTGTGCCTGATACGAAGTACTGCTCCAAAGGTATTGGTACGTGGCCTGAGGTGCGCAATTTCGCGAAGGAATTCAAGGGTATGGCCTTTTTTCTGAAGAGGGTACACTTCGGGATCGGCACTGCCGTAAACTTCAATGTGTGTGGCATGCATTTCGACCGACTGGCCTGCTCCGGGCGATTCAACAAGCTTACCGGTAACAGCAATACAAGCTCCGGTATTTACCAACTTGAGTGTTTCTTCATCGAAATTTGCAAGGTCAACAACCACCTGAATGCTATTGATGGTTGAGCCATCGTTTAAAGCTATAAAAGCAACATTTTTGTTTCCGCGCTTGGTGCGAACCCATCCTTTAATGGTAACACTGTTTCCAATCCCTGTTTTTTCAGGTGTTTTGAGTAATTCTACAATTTTAGTCCTTTTAGATTCCGACATAAAAGCTTTGTAATTAAATATTTGCAATTCTGTTATTGAGTTAATGTGCAAAGATAAGGAAATATTTGTGAATGTTCCGGGCTTTGATGAGTTACGGGAGCTCAACATTTCCATTGGGACGTTACACAAATAATACTTTCCGACAACTATTTTCCAATAACTTTTAACCATTAACTCCAAATCCATCGTAATTTTATCACATAAAAATATGCGACATGTCTGAACCAAAAACATTCAAAATATACTGCGCCGGGAATTTCATAACCACTGCACAGAATCATTCCGTTATTAATCCTTACGATGGCAGCGAAGTGGCAAAAACATTTCTGGCAGGCGAAGCGGAACTTAACCAGGGTATTGATGCAGCAGGACAAGTTGCAGATGAAATGGCCAACATTCCTTCGTTTGCAAGGTTTTCCATACTAAAACAGATCAGTGAAGAGTTGCTGGCTCTCCGTCAGCA
>JBBSDG010000339.1:0-5295 GCA_038249635.1 Bacteroidales bacterium
GTTGAGCATTATTCCGATGGCAGCAAAAGGGCCGAAGGCAAGCTGGTGAATGGGCAGCGTGAAGGCGTATGGTATGAGTTTAATTTAAAAGGCATTAAAATAGCCGAAGCCAACTATGCGAATGGCGTGAAGGAAGGTAAATATACCGAATGGCATACGAACGGTAAAAAACTGTTCGAAGGCTATTTTGAAGCGGGTAAACTCAATAGCACTATTACTTCGTGGCGATCCGACGGCACACCTGAAGAAAAGGGCCATTTCACGGATGATCTTCGCGACAGCCTCGGGGTGTTTTATCATCCCGGCGGAACAGTAGGAAGCACCGGTTCATTTAATAAGGGCAAACTTGAGGGTAAGTGGACGTATTTCTACGAAGACGGCGCCAAATGGAAAGAAGGCTCTTTTACAAACGATGAAAAAACCGGTATCTGGACTTTCTGGTATATGGATGGGCGTGTTCATCACAGCGGCGAATATTCAGCCAATAAGGAAACCGGATTATGGAAAGGATGGTTTCCCAACGGCCAGGTGAAAGATTCGGGTGCCTATGCCAATGGCAAAATGAACGGACAATGGAAAGGCTGGTACGAAAACGGAAAGCCTCAGTATGTTTCGTACTATAAAGATGGTAATCAGGATAGTATAAGTAAGATATGGTTCCCCAATGGGAAACCGCAGTCAGATGGCATTTATAAAAATAGCATAAAGGAAGGTCTGTGGAAAACCTGGTATGATAACGGCCAGATGAGCGAATCAGGTGGCTGGATTAATGGTGAGCGTAGCGGATTTTGGGTTTATTTTGATGCCAACGGGGTTAAAATAAAAGAGGAGAATTTTGATAAAGGCAAATCCGATGGTGCCTGGAAATCCTATTATGCCAACGGTACGGTTTCGGGTTCGGGGCAATATGTGAATAAAATAAAAGAAGGTGCCTGGCAGTATTGGGACGAAAAAGGAAAGCTGATGCTAAAATCGGAATTCCTGAACGGCAAAAAAATCAAGGAAAAACGCTACGGACAGGCAGGCAGGGAGCTTGAATCAGGCAAATAGTGCAATTTTTTACAGGCTGTTGAGTTATCAAGGGTAAACATTGTTTTATGGTGCGATTACAACTTGCTTTCCTTGTTTTCATAGTGCTTTCGGCCAAAGGTTTTTCGCAGGCAGTTCAGGCGGAAAAGCAGTTGCCGGAAATTTGCTTATCCTCAGCCGAAGCCGAATTGTTTGCATGGATAAATGAATACAGGGTTCAGAAAGGACTACCCAAAGTAAAGTTATCAGCTTCACTGTGTTTTGTGGCACAAACCCATGCCAAAGACCAGGCCTCGAATTTTAAGCAGGGCCAACGTTGTAACATGCACAGTTGGTCCAATAAAGGCAACTGGACTTCCTGCTGCTATACTCCCGATCATAGAAACGCAAAATGTATGTGGAGCAAACCACGCGAACTTACCAACTACAAAAGCGATGGATTCGAAATTTCGTTCTGGTCAACCTACAAATACCCAAGCCCGCGTGCACAGGCCGTGGATATTCTTGATGGATGGAAGAAAAGTCCCGGACATAACGACGTGATTATTAACAAAAAGATATGGAAGGGCGTAAACTGGCAGGCAATTGGGATTGGTATTTACGGGGAATATGCCAATGTGTGGTTCGGGATGGAAGAGGATAGTGCTGGCTTACCACAGCCGTGTGAGTAATACGAATTGAATTTCGTCTCGTTTTTTTTTGATTTACGAGGTGCGATTTACGATTATGAAATAAAACTTTAATGAGGTTAATCCAGTATTAATGCGCAATTCAATTTTATTTCTGTTAATGATAAATAAGCTAAATTCGTACTTCGTAAATCTGAAATTGTCCTAGTCATTCGTAAATCATACCTCGTAAATCGTAAATCATCATTCGTACCTCGTAAATTCCCCTATTCCTTCCGGAAAACAGAACAATATTCTTCATCCCATTGTTGATTGCTTTATGAAAAAAATTTACCCGATCATCATCATACTATGTTTTTTTGCTTCTCCTGCTATTGCCCAGAAGTTTCAGGGAGGCTTTGCCGGCGGCCTTGTCGGTAGCCAGGTTGCCGGTGATACCTATAGTGGGTATAATAAAGCCGGCATTTATACTGCACTTTGGGTTCGCCTGGGTTTAAATGAAAGGTCTTCGCTGCAAACCGAGATCAGCTATTTCCAAAAAGGCAGTCGTCATAATCCTGATGATAAACGGCAGGACATGACTTTTTACCTGATGCGTTTAGGCTATATCGAAATGCCATTCCTGTACCAACTTACAATTAAAAATAAACTAACCCTCGAAGTCGGCCCTTCATTCTCAGTATTGCTTCACAGTTACGAAGAACTGGATTACCAGGAGGTTAATTATGGTAAATTCAGCCTGATAAACCCTTCATTTATGGCCGGTATTGGCTTTCCGGTAACCGAACGGCTGGGAGTTCATTTCCGGATGAACAGTTCAGTTTTAAGTATCAGGGCGAAAGAACTAAACGGAGGTATTTACCGGGTTTTCGATAATGGGCAGTACAATGATTGTATTTTGTTTTTCCTGAGCTATAAGTTATAGAAGTTTAATGGCAGACTAAGTGATGAATAAGAATTAATTGGTATTTCGGGTTTTTCTTTGTGCACTTTGCGTCTTCGTGGGAAACAAAAAACCCTCTTCAGAAACTAGCCTGAAGAGGGTTTTTAAATGAAATACCATGTCTTTTATCCAATCATTTTTGAAGGATCTACCCATTCGGTAAATTGCTCATCGGTTACCAACCCAAGTGCCATGGCTGCTTCGCGAAGAGTTGATCCTTCGTGATGGGCTTTCTTGGCGATTTTTGCCGCATTTTCGTAACCTATATGGGTGTTGAGTGCGGTAACCAGCATTAATGAGTTTTCAAGGTTTTTCTCAATAAATGTAAGGTTTGCCTCAATGCCAACGGCACAATTATCGTTAAACGAAACACAACCGTCGCCAATCAACCTGGCTGCCATCAGGAAATTATAAATAATTACCGGTTTGAACACATTCAACTGGAAATGGCCGTGGGTATTGGCAACGGTAATGGCTGCATCGCATCCGATGGCCTGAACGCAAATCATAGTTAATGATTCGTTTTGTGTAGGATTAACCTTGCCGGGCATAATGGATGATCCCGGTTCGTTTTCGGGCAGGTGCAACTCGCCTATGCCACAACGCGGACCCGAAGCCAGCAAGCGGATATTACTGGCAATATGCATCAGGCTGGTAGCAAGTGTTTTGAGTGCGCCCGAAGCTTCCACAATATTGTCGTGGCTCGATAAAGCTTCAAATTTATTTTCAGCCGTAACAAATGGCAGTCCGGTAAGTGTGGCAATATGTGCAGCAACTTTTTCGGAATAACCTTTTGGAGTGTTGATACCGGTTCCCACTGCTGTTCCGCCAAGTGCCAGTTCGGCCAGATGCGGAAGCGTGTTTTTTACAGCCCTCATTGCATGATCAAGCTGTGAAACATAACCGGAAAATTCCTGACCGAGAGTTAAAGGCGTAGCATCCATTAAATGAGTCCGGCCTATTTTTACAATTTTCTTAAATTCTTCAGACTTGGCCGCAAGTGTATTCCTTAGTTTCAATACACCCGGAAGTGTAGTATCAATCAGCATTTTGTATGCGGCTATCGACATGGCAGTCGGAAACGTATCATTGCTGCTTTGCGATTTATTCACATCATCATTCGGATGCAAAGGACTTTTGCCCTCGCCAAGCACTCCACCGGCAATTACATGTGCGCGGTTGCTAACCACTTCGTTCACATTCATATTGCTTTGAGTGCCTGAACCGGTTTGCCACACAACCAGCGGGAACTGGTCGTCGAGTTTGCCTTCGGTAATTTCATCGCAGACTTTCCCGATCAAGTCGCATTTTTCGGCAGTGAGAACACCGAGGTCACGGTTGGTAAGTGCTGCGGCTTTTTTCAAAACGGCGAAAGCTCTGATGATTTCAATCGGCATATAACCGTCGCCTATACGGAAGTTGTCTTTCGAACGCTGCGTTTGCGCGCCCCAGTATTTATCGGCAGGAACCTCAACTGGTCCCATGGTGTCTTTTTCGATGCGGTATTTCATGCTATATAGTGGATTTGTGAGTTTTGGTTTAATGGGTATTTATGCAATGGTTTGAAGAGTTTGAAGAGTTTGAAGGGTTTGAAGGGTTGTTCATAAGTTAAAGTACGTTGTTTGCTTTTCACTTTTAGTTTTTCACTTTCAACGGCTGTGAGCTTTGGCCGTCCGGGTTTTTGTTTCAAAAAGTGATCCCCCGGAATGATAGAGAAAATTCTTCGAATCTTTAAAATGAAAACGTCCAAACCTTCACTTATATTTGCTCAGATAGAATCTGCTGCCTCAGTATATTGCTTTGCAATTGAATATGTGGCAAAGGCTTCCCATTTTATTGCGATATTCCAGATTTTTTCTGCCAGTTGCATAGCCAATTTATAAACTCTCAAATCATCTAGATCCATTTTTATATACTTAGCATCTTCTTTCAAATTCAGATTAGACTAACGATAGAATTGCTACCGAAAGACTACCGATTGACCACTGAATGTCACCCTTTAAGCAACTTTTTGACATTTTTACCCAATATCTCCAAGCAGTCTGTCAATCTCATCTACCGGCTGCCCAAGCACCGCCTTATGATTTTTTACAACAATTGGTCGTTGGATCAATTTCGGATTCTCGAGCAAAATCGTGATCCATTCTTCATCCGTAAAGGTTTTACCTTTCAATTTGGCCTTGAAATCATCCTCATGTGTCCTTACAATTTCGTCAGGTTTCATATTTAATTTCATCAGCAGATCTTTGAACTGCTCGCGTGTAAAAGGTTTCTTCAGGTATTCAACAACGGTGTATTCCAGACCTTTGTCCTGGAGATATTGTAATCCTGCCCTGGATTTACGGCATTTGGGATTGTGGTAAATTGTTATCATAAAACTGCTTCTGAAATGGATGATTACTTTTCAAAGGTAGGAAAACTTTCAATCTTTCAACGCATGTTTCAGTTACGAAAAACAAGGAATATATTTTTCGAACCTGTTTCCGTAGTTTCGTACCGCCTGAGTTCCCGCAGTTCAGGATTATGATAAAGTGACAATGAATCTGTGCGTTCTTCTACCACCGAAAACCAGTTATCCCATATTACCAGCGAATTGGTCAGTAATCTTTTTCATTCTGCCAATCAGTAAAACAAAGGTATTTTAACTTGTCGAACAGATTGATATTCAGCGCATAACTAACTATGGATTCAATA
>JBBSDG010000340.1:0-5283 GCA_038249635.1 Bacteroidales bacterium
CCGAGATGGTAATGTGTATAAACTTCGGGATGATAGGTTTCTTGAAAAATCTGGTATGTGCCAATACCTGAGTCTTTTACGATACGAAAGCCTTCAATTTCGAGCGGAGCAGCGTTGACATTTACACGGCGTATTTCACCATTTCCTTTTCTCACCCCGTACACAACTTTCACGGTATGAGCAATATACTCGGGTCCGTAATCGGGATGTTCGCCATACACAAGTATCAGCCGTTTCTGACCATTATCTTCAAGAGCTTCAACTTCTTTAATCAACTCCTGGTCTTCGAGTGTACTACGGATAGCATCTTTGTTTGATGAGCGAAAACCGCAATAGGAACAATTGTTAACACACTTATTGCCAATATATAAAGGTGCAAACAGAACAATGCGGTTACCATAAACCATTTTTTTCAACCTGCGCGCACCTTCTTTTATTTCTTCAATTAATTCAGGAGTATCGGCACTGATAAGGATGGCAGTTTCGGCCAGGGTGAGACGTTGCTTGTTCATTGACTTGGCAATCACCGCCCTCACCTCTTCCATGGTAGGTTTGGAATTATTAATATGATCCCATATTTCATCAGCATCAATAAACGGCTTCATCCGCTGATCGGGAATCCGGCATTCTTCAGGTTGAAATTTCATTACACGTATTTTAATTATCGGTTGAAAGTGCAAAATTACAACTTTTACACCTAATTAAGCAATTCAATACCGAATTTCTGTGAAATGTTTAACACTAAAATTTATGTAAAGAAGTAAGAGAATAATTGCCTTATTATATATCTACAAATCAGCAATATATTATACTTCCAGTTGTAGTCCGTCGTAAGCCAGATGAACCCATTGTGGCAATTTTTCTTCCACTGCATCAAATTTACCGAGGAAATGACTGATGTGTGTAAGATACGCTTTCTCCGGTTTCAGATCGTTAAGGATATCAAGAGCTTCGCTTAATGAGAAATGTGAAATATGCCTCGAATTCCTGAGTGCGTTTATGACGACAATTTTTGATCCTCGTATTTTATCAAGTTCAGCAGGCGAAATATAATTGGCATCGGTAATGTAAGTAAAATCGCCGATCCTGTACCCGAATACCTGCATATCCTGATGCATTACCTGTATAGGAATAAAGCTGGTGTCACCAATCGAAAACGGTGAATCGGTAATTGGATGAAGGTTAAGTTTTGGCGCACCTGTATAACGGCCCGGAGTAAAAATATAAGGAAAATTCTCTTTAATGGCATCTAGGGTAAGCTGCGTTCCATAGATGTCAATCGACTTGTGAAGTATATAATTAAATGCCCTGATGTCGTCGAGGCCGGCAATATGATCGCGGTGAGCATGTGTAAACAGCACGGCATCAATATCTTCAACCTTATGTTTAAGCATTTGTATCCTGAAATCCGGGCCACAGTCAATTACAATATTTGAATTCCCCCGGGTAAGCATTACGGATGTACGATAGCGCTTATCACGCGGATCGTCGCTCTTACAAACCTCGCAGTTGCAGGCAACCACAGGAACACCGGTTGAGGTGCCGGTTCCCAGGAAAGTGATTTTCATTTTATTATTTAAATCCGTCACCGGGCAGTTAGTTTATGGTTAAATGTTAGTAGAAAATGGTCTTGTTCTATGGATTATCATATACAGTTGAATTATATTCATTGTATTTCAAATTTCGACACCTGTTTTGCCATTTTCTATTTTCTATTTCTCAATAAATCAATTCCTCCACCACCCTCTTATCTCTTTTCAGTTGATTCTCAAGTTCATCGGTTCCGCTGAATTCAAGTTCCTCCCGGATATATTTTGCAAAATAGATGGTTGCATCTTTCCCGATAAGTGACTCCCGAAGCTCGAATGGAAATATTTCAATGGTAATGTCTTCCTTACAGCGATCTTCACCATAGCGGCTGTTTTTAATATTGAGTATTCCTTTAAATGAATTATTACCTACTTCAATCCTTACGGCATAAACTCCATCGGGTGGAACCAGTTTGCATTCTTCCTCAATATTGATGTAAGCGGTATTCACATTTCGCACTATCAATTCGCTGCTGCCTGGGTTGAGCTTGCCCATAATCATATAATGGTAATCCAGATAAGCATTGGCTCGTTGAATTTTCCCTTCTTGCAACGCCTTGCGGATAAGCGTGGAGCTTACGGTTTCGTTATGAATATCCTGTTCAGGGATTTCCTCCACATCGAAATGATAATAATTCCCAAGCTCCTTTAAAAAATCAAAATTGCCTTCACGGTTGTATCCAAACTGGTGATTGAATCCGATTACAATTTTGCGGGCATGCAATTTGGCAACAAGTATATCGCGGATAAAATCGATAGAAGTGATATGTGCAAATTCGGGAGTGAAGGAAACAATAATCAGATTTTGAAGCCCGGTTTTACGCAGGAGCTCAATTTTTTCGCGTTGCGAGTTGATCAGGAAAAGATCCTTACCGGCTGTTGCGGGAAACAAAACTTTCCGCGGATGCGGGTGAAAAGTAATGAGTACGCTTTCACCATGTATGTCGCGTGCAAGTTTATTGATACGCTTTATAATCGCCTGATGACCCACATGCACACCATCGAATCCCCCGGTTGTTACAACCGGGAAAGGAATGGATGCAAGCTGATCAAAATCGTAAAAAATCCGCATTTTACACAATGAATTTACAGGCAGGAAATAATGTAAAAATTAAAACAGCAGCACTAAAAATTTATCTCCTTTTACACTTTCTTCACGAAGTATGCAAGCTTTTCGAGCGAAGTAATAATATCATACTCTTCGAGATGAACATTGGAAGGCACATTGATGGGTTTTGGCGTAAAATTGAGTATTCCCTTTATCCCGGCCATTACCAGAAGTTCGGCTACATTGGCAGCATCACTAGCAGGTACTGTGAGCACAGCAATGGTAATGTTCTCCTTTTTTATAATTTCGGTAAGCCTGTCGAAAGGATAACACGAAACCCCGGCATACACTTTATCCACTTTTTCAGGATTTATATCAAAGCCAGCCACTACAGTGAGTTTGGTACGCTTACCGCTGAAATATCCGATGATTGCACGGCCAAGATTGCCTATCCCGATCACAGCTACCTTCTGACTTTCTTTACTGTCGATGATCTTGCCTATGATTTCAATAAGTTCTTTTACATCATATCCTTGCCTGAGGGTTCCGGAATAACCTATCAGCATAATATCGCGCCGCACCTGCACCGGAGTAATATGAAGCATTGCAGCCAGTTCGTGCGAAAATACGTGATGTTTTCCGGTTGCATTTGCAATGAGTAATGTCCGCCTGTATTGACTGAGTCGTTCAACAGTTTTATCCGGGAGTTTTTTTGTAGCCATTTTAATTAGTTATGATATTTCGTTTTAAATTAATTTCAGAATATTATTCTTCCGGTTCAATCAGAGTGATAATAAATGAGGTTCCTTTATCTGGTTCACTTTGCACTTCAATGCTTCCCTGGTACATATCAACTATTTTTTTTACAATGGATAAGCCTAAACCACTGCCGGTTACTTCGCGCGTTTGACTGCTTTTGATCCTGACAAAATCATCAAATATTTTCTCTTTGTCTTCGTTTTTCAACCCTATACCGGTGTCGGAAACAGTGATTTTAAGCTGACCGTCCTTCTTTTCCAGAAAAACATCCACCCTTCCTCCTGCCTTATTGTATTTCACCGCGTTAGAAACAAGGTTGTTCATTATAATTTCTATTTCTCCCGGATCGGCTTTCATTTCGAATGCTTCGCGCGAATTGATGTAAATATCCACATCTTTTTGAATAGCGTAAGGACGAATAGTATCAACGGCCATTTGCACTATTTTCCGTATGTTTACTTTTTCCAGTTTCTGCGTAGGCTTACCGGTTTCAATTTTGGTGAGATCGAGCAGGTCGAGAATAAGTTGCCGCATACCTTTTATCCGTTCCATCGAACGGTCGAGCATTTCCTCGTAAGCATCCACACTATTTCCGAATTGTCTTTCCTTGATCATCCTCAGATAACCGTCGATGGCATTAAGCGGAGCCTTTAACTCGTGCGATAAAACCGACAAAAACTGAAATCTGATCTGTTTGCCCGTATTATTAAGAGTTTGAGTCATACGTTTCAGAAAAATCTGCTTGGTGATATTTTCGACCGAAGCCCTGATTTCTTGCGGCGTGAATGGCTTTGGGATAAAATCGTATGCTCCGTCGCGTGTAGCTTTTACAGCCAATTCAAGCGAAGCATAGGATGTTATCATAACAACAATAATATCGTAATGCTTACTTTTTACATATTCCAAAACTTCAACACCTTGTATATCCGGTAACTTATTATCCAGCAACAAAATTTCAGGAAGTTCACGGTCAATTATTTCGATGCCTGATTTTCCGGTTCCGGCTTCGAGTACCTGGAAGTCAATTTGCTCATCCATAAACGGATAATCGACTTTAAAATTCTGCAGAATGCGTTTTGTTCCTTCTCGAATGCCCGTCTCATCGTCGATAATAAGTATTTTATAAGTAGCCATATATTAAAGTTTCAGTAGTTTTTTTATTTCGCGCTGCAGTTGGTCGAAGCGGATACCTTTGTCGAGAAACAGATCAGCATTGATCCACTGGGCGTTTTCGTCGGCATGCGCATCGAAAGTCATTCCTGTTTCGGCAGTTACAGCAGTAGCAATAATAACCGGTACATCCGGATATTTCCGCTTTATTTTATAACTAAGGATAAAACCGCTGTCGTCACTTTCCATCATCAGGTCGAGAATGCATAAGTCAGGCTTGATTTCCTGTATCACTTTCTCAGCTTCGGCCTGGCTTTCGGCAGTAATGGTTTCGAAACCCATTTGCTCCACTTTCATCCGCATCTGGAATAGATAGTCCATATCGTCATCAACGATCAGTATTTTCTTTTTCATTGGTATCAGCCTTTATTCTATAAATGGTAATCTATATTGTGATTGTTCCAAACTATTCTGCCGAAATTTTTATTCGCTTCCTCTAGTGTCAGACACTCTGCGGGTGTGCAAACACTTTTCACTCTTCTCTATTCACTTTCATCTAACTAAAAATAACCTGCTGAATATGAACCTATTACAAAGTCCATTTTTCTTCAGTTCCAAGCCTTATCTATACACCGCTTAGTTACAATTAGCGCGATAATTAGCGTGTAAGTCTTTTCAATACTTGTACTGAGCGCAGCGAAATATCCGTTATTAAAGCGAATCAAGGGTTGAATTCATGTTTTATCTTTAGGGCATTAACTCTTCCAAAGTTTTAAA
>JBBSDG010000341.1:0-5261 GCA_038249635.1 Bacteroidales bacterium
AGGCGATTATATTATCACACTTAAAGATAAAAGCGAGTGGACAAGCGCCAAAACCCGCGAAGAACTGGTGGCAAAAATGGAAGAAAAACTTCTGGTGCTGGCAGGTGTCAAATTTGAATTCCAGCAGCCTATACAGATGCGCTTCAACGAATTGCTTTCCGGATCAAAACAGGATATTGCCGTTAAAATATTCGGCGATGAGCTGAATGTTTTATCCGAAAAAGCGACCGACGTGGAGAAGATCATTCAGGCAATTGAAGGTGTTGAAGACCTGAATGTTGAAAAAGTTACCGGGCTTGCCCAGGTACAGGTAACTTACAACCGTGACCGGCTTGCCCAGTACGGGGTTTCGATCGAAGAGGTGAATCGTGTGCTTCGTGCAGCTTTCGCCGGAAGCCAGGCTGGTGTTGTTTACGACGGTGAAAAACGTTTTGGTATGGTTATCCGCCTGGATGAAGACTACCGTAAAAATATAGAAGATGTCAGGAACTTGTCAGTTGCTTTGCCCGATGGCGGCCAAATTCCATTCGAGCAACTGGCCGAAATTGAAATAAAGTCAGGCCCGGCTCAGGTTTCGCGCGAAAATACCAAACGCAGGATTACGGTTGGATTTAATGTCCGCAACCGCGATGTTCAGAGTGTTATTGATGAGGTTACCGCTAAAATTGAAAAACAGGTAAAACTGCCAACTGGTTATTATTTTTCATATGGCGGACAATTCCAGAACCTGGTTGCAGCAAAGAAAAGACTATCCATAGCAGTGCCGGTAGCGCTTTTGCTCATATTTGTTTTGCTTTATTTCTCCTTTCATTCCGTTAAGCAAGCCCTGCTTATCTTTTCGGCAGTTCCTATGGCTGCCATTGGTGGTGTGTTTGCGTTATGGATGCGGGGAATGAATTTTTCAATTTCTGCAGGCGTTGGCTTTATAGCACTTTTTGGTGTGGCGGTACTGAACGGAATTGTGCTGATAGCCGAGTTTAACCGGCTCGAAAAGGAAGGCATTACCGACATTGCAGAACGAGTTCTGAAAGGCCTGCATATTCGTTTGCGCCCCGTGATCATGACAGCGGCAGTTGCTTCGTTCGGATTTCTGCCGATGGCATTATCAACTTCTGCCGGTGCCGAAGTTCAGAAACCGTTGGCAACGGTGGTTATTGGCGGGCTGATTACTGCAACATTACTTACATTAATCATTCTTCCCGTGTTTTACATCATCTTTTCATCCGGTAAAATCAAATCCATGTTTAAAAAGAAAATTGCAAAAACTGCGGCACTTCTGGTTTTGCTGTTGGTGGGATCTTCATTTATAGATACCATTAAGGCACAAGAGGTTAAACGAATCAATCTTCAGGATGCAATTAAGCAGGCGCTGGACAACAATCTT
The DNA here is from genome assembly GCA_038249635.1 of Bacteroidales bacterium. Lineage (GTDB taxonomy): Bacteria > Bacteroidota > Bacteroidia > Bacteroidales > UBA4417 > UBA4417. Next base: position 1,385 of record JBBSDG010000341.1, read on the forward strand.
TCCGTTAGATCGTCGGTTTATATGCTGGAGGAACAGAAAGCTTTGAAAAGCGCATCCTGGGATATCCCCAAAACGACTGTAGAAGCACAGTATGGCCAGTTTAATTCCTACACCAGAGATAACAGTTTTACACTTTCGCAGTCTATCTCGTTCCCGACAGTTTACAGCAACCAGAATAAACTGGCAGTGGCAGGCATAAGAAGCAGTGAATGGGAATTAAAAGGATCGCAGCTCGAAATTGCAACCCAGGTTAAACAGGTTTACTGGCAACTGGCCTACCTGCTTGCAAAGGAAAAGTTGCTGGTTTACCAGGACAGTCTTTTCTCCGGATTTATGCGTGCTGCTGAACTCCGGGCAAAATCAGGTGAAACCAACCGCCTCGAAATGATCACTGCACGTTCGCAAAGTTTTGAAGTAAAAAACCAACTCCAGCAAATTAATACGGATGTCGGCATTTATGTGCGTAAGTTACAAACGCTTTTAAATACGGATGAAAGCTGGTATCCTGCTGACACACTTCTGAAGAAACAATTGCTGGTTCTCCTCCCCGATTCCAGTGCTATTGCCGAAAATCCCACACTGGGTTTTGCAAATCAACAGGTTGAAGTTGCTGGAGTTGAAAAAAAACTGGAACAAAGCCGTGCCTTGCCTGATCTTTCTATTGGATATTTCAGCCAGACGATGCAAGGTGTGCAGGAAGTTAATTCGGTTCCAGCCGCTTTTGGGCCGGGTGACCGTTTCTCAGGCATACAGGCCGGAATAACTGTGCCTTTGTGGTATAAACCTTATTCAGCTAAGATAAAAGCTGCGGGAATCAGGCAGAATATTGCTCAGACCAATGCTGAGGCCTATTCAAAAACACTGGCTTCAAATTATCGTTCATTGCTCGACGAACACAATAAATACAGTAAAAGTGTTGATTTTTATGAACAGCAGGCCGTTCCCGAAGCAAATTATATCATTGAGCAATCCGGCCGAAGCTATAAAGCGGGGGCTATGGATTACATGGATTATGTGCTAAATCTAAACCGTGCGCTGACCATCAGGCAAAACTATCTTGATGCGATCAACAGCTATATTCAGACCATCATCAACATCGAATACATTTCAGGTAAAACCTTGTAAAAAAAAATCAGTATGAAAAAGTATAACATAAAATCCCTTTTTATCATTTCATCATTCCTTGTCGCATTTGCTTCATGCAGCAATGGCAAATCAGCAGTCGAAGTAAAAGAAGCCGAAGTTCTTCCCGATGATATCGTGGAATTGCGCGACGACCAGGTGAAACTCGCCAATATTGAAACCGGCGTTATCGAAATGCGCTCCCTCAGCGGAACGCTGAAAGTGAACGGCCTGGTAACTGTTGCTCCTCAGAACCTTGCGACCGTGTGTATGCCACTTGGCGGATTTATAAAAAGCATTACAGCCATGCCGGGAAATGCAGTAAGCAAAGGCCAGACACTTGCTATATTGGAAAACCAGGAATTTGTTGATATTCAGCAGAATTACCTGGAAGCAAAAAATAAGCTCGCGTTTGCCGAAGCCGAATATAACAGGCACTCGGAACTGTATAAAGAAGATGTTTATTCGCAAAAGAACCTGCAACAAGTAACAGCCGATTACAAAAACCTGAAAGCACAGGTTAGAGCTCTGGAACAAAAACTTGCTCTTATTGGTATAAATCCTTCCAGCCTTACTGAAGATAATATTACACGATCAGTTGCCGTGGTGTCTCCGATTTCCGGCGCTGTGAAAGCAGTTAAAATAAATATCGGCAAGTTTGTTACATCTTCGGATGTACTGTTTGAGATTGAGAACAGCGATAAGCTTTTCCTTGAACTTACTCTTTTTGAAAAGGATGCAGATAAAATATCGAATGGTCAGCAAATCCGGTTTTTTATCAACAACGAAACCGAACAGCATGAAGCCGTGATTTATCAGACCGGCAAATCTATAAATCAGGATAAAACTTATACTGTGTATGCTGCCGTTCCGGAAAAATGCAAAAATATACTTCCAGGCATGTATGTACATGCAGTTATTGAAGCTTCGTCGAACGAGGTAACTATCTTGCCATCAGAGGCTATTGTGAGTTTCGATGATAAAGATTACATTTTTCTGTTCGATAAAAACAAACTGGAAGAGGGCAAACCATTTACGGAATACCGCATGATACCGGTTAAGAAAGGCGTTACCGATGGTGGTTACACCGAAATAACCCTACCCGAAGGTATAGATATAAAAACGGTAAAAGCTGTGGTTAAAGGGGCTTACAACCTGCTTTCGGCAAAGAAAAATGCGGGGGAAATGAGTTGTTAAATTGATAGCATTGGATTAATTCCGAAGAAGAAACTTTTGGTTTTGGATTTGATTGAAAACCAGTTCAGGCTCATTGGTGGTAATAAAATCGAATTTATTTTTCAGTAAATGGTTAATGAGTTTGATGTCATAAACACTCCAGGAATTCAGCGTAATTTTATTTTTCCGTTCTTTAAGAAAAGGGAAAAGGATAAAGGATAAAGGACAGAGGATAAAGGATAAAGATGCTGAAACTCGTCAATCTCATCAGTCCCATCAATCCCATCAATCTCATCAGTCCCATCAATCTCATCAATCCCATCAATCCCATCAATCACTATGCAATCGAAAGTGCCGCCGCAACCGCTGTCTTCCAACCTTTGGTTAATTCGTTTCTTCTCTCGATGGTAATTTCGGGGGAAAACGTCCTCTCAATCTGCCATTGCTGCTGCAACTCATCTATACTTCCCCAAAATCCTACCGCCAATCCTGCCAGGTATGCTGCGCCAAGAGCTGTTGTTTCTGTAATGGTTGGCCGGACCACTTTTGTATCCAGCACATCACTCTGGAACTGCATTAATAAATTGTTTTGTGTAGCACCACCATCAACCCTAAGTTCTTTAATTTGTATTCCACTGTCTGCCTCCATTGCATTTAACACATCCATGGTTTGATAGGCAATACTTTCGATAGCGGCCCTGGCAATATGTGATGAATTGCTTCCACGGGTCAGACCGGTTATTGTTCCTCGTGCATGCTGGTTCCAGTAAGGCGCACCCAAACCTGCAAAAGCAGGAACCACGTAAACGCCATCAGTTGTATCAACTTGCTTTGCCAGGACTTCCACGTCGGCTGAATTTTTTATAATTCCCAATCCATCTCTAAGCCATTGTACCAATGCCCCGGCAATAAATACACTGCCTTCCAAAGCATATTGTGTGATACCATCAATTTTCCAGGCGACGGTAGTTAATAAATTATTTTGGGAAACGATCATCTTTTCACCTGTGTTCATCAGCATAAAACAGCCGGTTCCATAGGTATTTTTCACCATTCCGGGATGAGTGCATAACTGCCCGAAAAGAGCTGCCTGCTGGTCGCCAGCCATTCCTGCAATGGGGATTTCGGTTTTCCCATCCAATAACGTTGTGCTGCCATAAACTTCGCTGCTGCCTCGTATCTGCGGAAGCATATTGCCCGGTACATCCAGTATATTTTCAAGCTCACCATCCCACTGGCAGGTTGAAATATTGCAAAGCATGGTTCGGCTCGCATTGCTTACATCGGTGGCATGAACTTTGCCATTCGTCAGTTTCCACAACAGCCATGTATCAACAGTGCCAAAGCACAATTCTCCTTTTGTCGCTTTCTCCCTTGCACCCGGCACATTATCAAGTATCCATTTCACCTTAGTTCCGCTGAAATATGCATCAGCAACCAGACCGGTTTTCTGCCGTATGATTTCCTCCAGTCCTCTGGCTTTCAGTTCATCACAAAAATCAGTTGTTCTACGGTCCTGCCAAACAATTGCGTTATAAATGGGTTCGCCGGTATTTCTGTCCCAAACCAGGGTAGTTTC
>JBBSDG010000342.1:0-5252 GCA_038249635.1 Bacteroidales bacterium
AATAACCAATACTGTTATTTTTGGCGGTGTAAATCAGAATCCTCAGACAAACACTTTGCTTCGTGGTGTTGATATTGTTATCGCCACACCGGGCCGTCTGCTCGACCTGATAAACCAGGGCTTTATGAACCTCCGCGATGTTGAAATACTTGTGCTGGATGAAGCCGACCGTATGCTGGATATGGGTTTTATACACGATGTTAAAAAAATAATGGCACTGATCCCGAAAAAGAGGCAAACGCTTTTCTTTTCGGCCACCATGCCGGTCGAAATCGTTAAACTTTCGGCAACCATACTTAATAACCCAAGAAAAGTTTCGGTAACACCTGATTCGTTAACGGTGGATATTATCAGGCAATTTGTTTACTTTGTTGATAAAGGGAATAAAAACTCGTTGTTGGTTAATATACTAAAAGAGCAGGACATTAAAACTGCATTGGTTTTTACACGTACCAAGCATGGCGCTGATAAGGTTGTGAAAATCCTGCTAAAGAACAATATTACGGCAGAAGCCATCCATGGCAACAAGGCTCAGAATGCCCGCCAACGTGCGTTATCCAATTTCAAGGCACAAACTACAAGGGTTTTGGTTGCAACTGATATTGCGGCCCGTGGTATTGATGTGGATGACCTTGAATATGTGATCAATTTCGAAATGTCGAATATTGCCGAAACTTATGTTCACCGAATCGGTCGTACCGGCAGAGCAGGCGCCAAAGGAACCGCTTATTCATTCTGCGATGCCGAGGAAAAGGAATTCCTGCGCGATGTTGAAAAACTCATTAACAAACGTATCCCGGTTATCGATAACCATCCTTTCCCATTGATGGATCATAACCCGGTAAAAGAAAAGAAACAGCAGGGTAGAGGAAACTCAGGACACAGGGAACCAAGACCTGTTGCAACTACCAATACACGAAGATGGTCGGGAAGATCGAATACGGGGCGGTAATTAAAATTTTGCAATAGAAGTATTGTCCTATTTTTGCTTATTTCTCATATCGATTCTTGCCTGTGACATACGTTCACGCAATCCGCCGCTTTCCAAAAACTCCTTATTCGGATGCGTTTGGCATTTTTGCCAATAGATCGTTTTCCCTATTTTAATTTTCTCCTGGAACGGAGTTGTTTTTCAAGAAATAAATCGTTTAATTCATTGGTGGATATAGTCCTCGTGTAGCCTTTTTTCTTTAACCCCAAAACTAGTTTTTTGTCCCCTGTCCATAGTTTTGCATTCAGGTGATTTGTCAATGCAACGAATAGAGCGTCTTTTTCATCAATTCCTGCAACCAGGTTTGCTGCTTTTTCAAAATCCTTATCGGATATCAGGATTTCATCAACAAACTTTATTCTGTTTGTAAGAATAATAAATGACTTCTCAAATTGTTGAGGAGTAAAACCGGAAATAGAAAGAATTTTGTTTTTGTGTTGCAGAATTTCTTCTTTAAGTAATCCAACCGTGAAGAAACTGAAATATTTTGAGCCATTAATGATCAGTTGGCCTATTTTACTTTATGAATTTAGGATAGCACTAAATACGATATTGGAATCTACAATGATTTTCATTTCAATTCACGCTGAACTTTAACCTTGTCCCATATATTTTGGGTTACAGTTTCCGAAAGCACATCAACTTCTTTTTGTGTAACTTGCGTTTTGGCTGTCTGTTCTTTATAATCCAGGTAGTCAAGCATATTCTGAAGTTCTGTTAAATCAACATATGCAGGCAATCTGACCAGAATTTCATTCTTTGTTCTTTCCAGTATCATGACAATTTATTTCCTCAAAGGTACGAATTTATGATTTAGTTAGGATTGCTTTTATGAAAATCGCAAAAACGCTTTGCAGTGTCGGCAGCCAGGTAACTCAAATCCTCTTTACAGTTGTGTTTCCTGACGCTTTATCTTACATCTCATAATTTGTAAATTTGTTTCGCATCAGTTAACAATTACGACAATCATGACTTGTCTTCACTGTCGAAATGGCCATCAAGGAATTCCCCAAAAAGATAACCCTATGATAATCTACTGCCCATCCTCACAAAACCTTATATCCTTAATATTTAACTGAATACTCTTTACTCCGTTCCATTCGTTTTCCTCGATATGGAAGCAGATATTCATGCTCTGGCCTTTCGAAATGGCATCGAATTTTTCGCCCTGCTGAAAGGCAATTCCCGAATACGGTGCCGAGCGTACCGATTCCTGGTAAACCGTCATTTTAACATGGTTTTTGCCTACAATGCGGGCATGGCCGGAATCAACTGTATCGCGGACCATAAAAACCGGCGACATATTTCCTGGCCCGAAGGGAGCAAACTGCTTGAGGATGCGCAGGAATTTGGGCGTGATCTGGTTCAGGTTCACTTCGAGGTCAACTTCCACTTCGGGGATCAGCATTTCGTCGGTTATGCTGGCCGAAACAATGGAATTGAATCTTTCGCGGAAAGGCTTCAGGTTTTCGGGTTTCATGGATAATCCTGCGGCATACATATGCCCGCCAAAATGTTCGAGCAGATCGCTACACGCATCAATGGCATCGTACACATCAAAATCTTTTACCGAGCGGGCCGAACCGGTAATCAAACCATTGGATTGGGTAAGCACCACCGTGGGGCGGTAATAGGATTCGGTGAGGCGAGAAGCCACAATCCCAATTACACCTTTATGCCAGTCGGGATTAAAAACTACGGTTGCCTTTGCCTTCCTCAGTCTTTCATCCTTATCAATAATGTCAAGTGCTTCCTGTGTAATCTGTGTATCAAGTGTGCGACGCTCAGTATTAAAATCGTTAATGGTTTGTGCAATGCCGGCAGCGGTTTCCATATCGGGCGAAACCAGCAGTTTTACTGAATTGCGCCCGCTTTCGATACGTCCTGCGGCATTGATACGGGGACCTACCACAAAAACCATATCGCTGATGGTAAGTTCGCGGCTAAAAAGCAATCCTTTATCTTCTCCTTCTTTACTGATATCTTCATCTGCTTTGCGCACGATATTGGCAACACCTAAGATGGATTCAATCCCTGGTCGCGGATTAGTATTGATAAGTTTTAAACCGAAATAGGCAAGTATGCGGTTTTCACCGATAATGGGAACAATATCCGAAGCAATGCTGATGGTAACCAGATCGAGGTATTTGTAAAGACTATCGAAAGCAATTCCGTGTGTTTGGGCATAAGCCTGTATCAGTTTGAAACCGACTCCACAACCGCAAAGTTCATTGAAAGGATAAGTGGAATCAATCCGTTTGGCATCGAGCACGGCAATAGACTCAGGCAGTTCGTCTCCGGGCCGGTGATGGTCGCAGATAATAAAATCAATACCGCACTCATTGGCATACTTTACCTTGTCGACCGATTTAATTCCACAATCCAGGGCAATAATCAAAGAGAAATTATTTTCCTTTGCATAATCAATTCCCTGGGTAGAAATGCCATATCCTTCGTTGTAGCGGTCAGGAATATAATAATCAAGATTCTCAAACCCGTTTTCCTTGAGGAAAGCATATACAAGTGCTACAGCGGTTGTACCATCTACATCGTAGTCGCCGTAAACCAGTATTTTCTGTCCGCTGGCTTTGGCTGTTCCGATGCGATCAATGGCTTTGTCCATGTCATTCATCAGGAATGGATCATGCAACTGCGAAAGATCGGGTCTGAAAAACGCCTTGGCTTCTTCGAAACTGGTTACGCCACGCTGTACAAGCAATTCAGCAAGTGCATTTTCAATCCCCAGTGCTCCGGCTATTCCCGAAACCAGGGAAGCATCCCCTTTTTGCTTTAGTACCCAGCGTTTTTCCATTATTCCAGTGATAGTCAAAGGACAAATATAACTTAAATATCGAACATCGTATCGCGAATTTATGAACTATTATGCGGTAAAACCGGCAATAAAAAGAACAACCGCAGAAAGCCTCATTCTTAAAATGTTGAGCGCATGGCTTCCACCGGATCGAGGCGTGCAGCCGACCAGGCAGGAAACAATCCTGAGATCAGCCCGATAATGGCGGATACCGACATACCAATGATGATATTTTTCAGGCTAAGTATCACTTCCATACCTACAAACTGAGTTACCAACACAGTCCCGATATAAATGAGAAGCAGCCCGAAAAGGCCTCCCAACATCGATAAAAAGATAGCTTCGAAAAGGAATTGCTGAAGGATAAATGCGTTTCTGGCACCCAGCGATTTCTGAATTCCTATCTGTGCCGTACGTTCCTTTACCGAAACAAACATGATATTGGCAATACCAAATCCGCCGACCAGAAGCGAAAAACCTCCTACTATCCAGCCAACAATGGCTATAACACCAAACACTTTATCGAATACCTGTGTTATTGCACTTGTTTCGTTAATGGAAAAATCGTCTTTTGCAGTTGGTTTCAATTTCCGGATAGAGCGCATTATGCCTGTCAATTCATCGGTAAGAGCTTCGTTCGAAACGTTCTTTTTCCCTTTTACTACTATGGATGCTTCAATATTATTACTTTCGAGATCAATGTAATTACGCGCAAAATTAACCGGTAACAATACCCATCCGTCTTTTGAACCTCCAAAAGCCGCGTCACCTTCTTCTTTAAAGACTCCTATTATTTCAACTTTTCGGCCAAAAATCGATATTTCTTTACCAATCGGATCAACTACATCTTTCAGCAACTCTTTTGTGATCTTAGTCCCAACAATAGCAACAGCACGTCCGCCTTGCGATTCAGCCATTGTAAAATACCTTCCGCTGCTGAGATTGATTGTATTTACTTTGTCGAATTCGTACGATGCCCCAATTAATGATCCATTTTCGAAAGTAACACCATTCGACTTGATATTGCGTTGAGTACCTACATAATATCCACTGGCTTCGGCAAGGGAGCTGCGTTTTTGGATTTCCTCCATTTCCTGCAGACGTGATTGCGGACGTTTCATATAATCCCACCAGGCATATTCGCCACTTGGAGCCCAGGGCCATTTTTGAATATACAGTACATTGCTGCCCAGTTCTTCAATATTTTTACGCAGTCTCATTTCGATGCTATCGAAAACGGTAAGTACCGAAATAACGGAAAATATACCTATTGTGATGCCCAGCAGCGACAGAAATGTCCGGACCTTATTGGCAACAATTGCCCGCATTGCAAATGCAAATGACTCACGAATCAACCTCAGATAAAGCATGACTTGGTTATTATGTTTTTAGGTTTGTTTTATTTTTGTTTTATAGTTTCAGAGTTTCACGTTTCAGGCCGCTGAGCGG
>JBBSDG010000343.1:0-5220 GCA_038249635.1 Bacteroidales bacterium
CAACACTCTGATATTCAACATGTAAAAAACACAAAACCGTCAGAAAGTACATAGATAAAATTCCGTTAATTTAACCGGGATGTAGTTCAACATGGAATAATCGCTGGGTCGTGCCGACCGCTCATATTCCTATTTATTGGCAATAGTTGTTGATTCTATTTGATTCTTACGTCTGATGGATTCTGTCTGCTGTCCCAAAGAGTATGAACAATAATCATTTCAGAAGTCATTTCATAAAACAATATAAATTCATCAACTATTAATCCACGAACTGCTTCTAATTCAGTCTTTATGCCAATTTCTGGTTGTGTAAGGAGTAGCAGTAATTCTTTGTTAAATTTCGAATAAAGCTTTTTAGAATAGGTCTTACTCTTATTTCGTTCATTATAGTATTCAAGAATCATTAAGAGCTTAATTTTGGCTCTATGAGACCAAACTATTTTCCGCTTAGCCATTTATTAAATTCTTTGTCTAATTCAACTTGTTCAACGTAAAGTCCTGATTCAACTTCTTTCTGTGATTCGATAATTTCAAAGCGCTGCTGCGGTGTCAGAGAAAGAGTCTGTGTTTGTGTCTTAGTTTCCAGAATAGTTTTTATTGCATTCAGGAATGAGACATCATTAATCTCTGCAATCCTATTAATCAATAATTTTTTTAATGCAATTGTTGTCATATTTCGATGGCTTTTGTACTGTAAAGGTAAGTTATTTTTTGTAGAGTGGTTCGTGTAGCGATGTTTTTTTTGGCTAATTAATATTTTGATGTGCTGGGAAATGAATTTATAAGTTTGAATTCTTTTTATTTTGTTTTTTTCTTGTTCTTTTGTCTTAACACAAAAGAACCAAAAGGTCAAGGCTTAATATAAATTTCACACAGATGTACGACTCGGTAAGGCTCGTGATCCCAATAAATTGGGATGGGCCTGATAGATTTTTCCATAGCCTGACAGCACGTGAGGCTGGTGTTTTGCTACGCACATGCCCATGCTGTTTACCTTCGTCAACATCTGTTGTGAAATTTCTATTAGGCCGGTCCCTACACCCTGAAAATCTCACTGAAAAGCTAAATCCTTGTTCCGCTATGTTGCCATAAGAGGTAACTCTCTTAGAAGGGACCGGCCTTATAAAAATGCGCCTGCGATTCGTAGCCAGAGGTATGTGCGAACGGCATGTGCGTAGCAATACACAGCAACGACAACTATTTGGAATTGTATTACTCTTTCATGCCTTATATTGCGAGGAGATACCTCAGGCTTAGAACCGCCAGCATTGTTATAAAGCCTTGATCTTTGGGTACTTTTCCATCAAGGGAAAAGGACGAAAAAATAAATACAATTCACTTTCCGAATTAGTTCATCAATCTATTCTGAATTCTTTAAAAATCATACATCCAATGAGGTCATAACTTGCCCAGCACATCAAAACATTATTTAGCCGGTAAAATGCTCTAAACCTTCCCCGGTTTCGAAAAATTCATTACCTTTCAGAACAACACTTAAGAAGTATTACTATGTAAACAGATAATGATAAAAGTTTGTGTTGCAAATTCGTATTCTATCCATATTCAATTCATAATCAAAAACCACCGGCACATATAGTGTAATATGCACCGGTGGCGATAAAGCTATTAAACTGTTTTGGCACAATCAGAAAAACTGATCAGCCACGATTGATCTATTTCTTTTGCGCAGTCTGCTGAACGGTTTCGTTGCAGGAATATGAAATGCTTACTCCGTCTCCATCCACCAGGTCGTCAGTAACCATCAGACTACCTCCGGTTGCTTTAGCGGCAGAAATATCTTTTACGGCTATGATCCTTCTGTAAAAGCCTTCGAGCGGCAGATCACTTCCGGGTAATCGTTTTGTGATAAAAAAATCACCTCCCCGCAATTTCAGCAGATCATCCGAATCTGATCCGATTTCGTCGTAATCAAATAAATTATAATATACATGTATTTCGGCATCTGCAGCCATTTGCGCAGGTAAGTTCTTATAATAAACAGTTGGCAGGTTCTGCGAATATCTTTCCAGATCCATGCGTTCGAGATGTACATTATTCCTGACACTGAATAAGGAGTAATTGGTAGTTCTGTATTGTTTCAGGTCGCCATAGGTGGGACTCCACAATTCAACCCACATATCGCCATACAACTGAATATCCGAACCAATAGCCGACATACTGTTTACTTTTATTGAATAATCTTTATTGGCTTCGGCAATAGCCTTTGGCGTGCATACTTCGTAATTAAAATTGTTGGTGGCATCTTTGTAGCTCACCGTATTGCCGGTGGTAATCTGGGTGAACTTAATCCGTACCGGCATACAGGTTTTATAATTTACCGACTCCAGTATTTCGTTTATTTTATAGTAAATGTCGGCAAGGTTCGTACCTGTTACTTTTTCGCTCACGCCGCCAACCACATAAAAAAAGCACTTTATATTCTTATGCGATTGCTGCGAAAAAGATGCGAAATCGAAGCTGCCGCCTGCAAAACCCGCGCGAATCATGGCTTGAAAATCAGTACTCAGGCTTTCGACCGAATTTTCGACTTCTATTTTACCGATTACTTTCACCCCATACGACACCTGCGAGATATAACCCAGGTTTTCAATTCCGGGAACTTTGGTATTGAAAAAACCGTTTTGTGGTTTATCGGCCGATAGTGTAAATAATTCCTTATCCGCTTCAATAAAAAAGGTTTTTGCTTCTCTCGCATTTTTAACTTTCATATCGGCCGAAAAACTTGATGCCATGTAATAAGCCGATGCGCCTAATTTAAGTTCCATTTCGGTATTACTTTCCACATAAGTACTCCGGTAGATAAGACTCTGATTGGTGGTTTGAAGCCTGTCGAGCGTATAGGTATCCTGCAGGTTCTTAATTGCCTGGTTAATATTGGTTTTGGTCGGTACTTCAACCGGTTCGTAAATATTTCCGGTCTTGTTTCTAACGGTAGTTACAATGGCAATGGGGTTCCTGTTTTCACCGTCCAGGAATTCCTGCTTGTTGGTATAATCGCCGCTGTAAAATCTGCGTATATCGTAAATTAAACCAGGTGCATTGTATTCGAGGTAGGTGCTTGCCGTTACAGGAACAAAATCTTTGGATTCCATAGTAATGGTGGCAGTTTTGGTAACACACTCTCCATCCTCACGTTCCTGAACTACTTTTTTTGAAGTACCTTTTTTCAAAGTTTCATACTTTGGATTAATCGAGCGATTCACCAAAGTGCCGTCTTGTAAACGAATCTGGATAACCTCATCCTGTAAAGCAGTACTTAGCTGAACTGATGGTGTATCATTTGCAGCACTGGCTGGATTTACAGCCTGCAACACAAAATTCTGGGTACCTGCATTTGGATTGCCATTTATGCTCAGCAAAACCCCATTAGTGGCATCGGTAGTGCCTGTGAGCAGTTTAAGCTCTTTATCGCTTTGCTTGTTGCGGATGGTGTAACTCCGGGAGGCACTGTTGTAATAGAAGCGCCATTTTAAGTTATCCTGATCTACATAATCCCACTGGCAAATGATGGCGCCATCCTCAATAGATTGACCGCCAACATTAAGATACCTGTTGCTATGCATAGCTTTGATTAAATAATAACCATCGGGGGTAGGGGAGATCAGAAATTTGTGATTGTCCAGATCAGCAAAATCCCATTGAACCAGTCGAGCGCCGTTTTCAGGATTTATGCCTTCGATACCGAGGTATTTATTGGTTTCGAGAATTTTTAAAAAGTAGATGCCTTCTTTTACCATAGAAGCGGGGGCTGCTTTTGTGCCGGGTGTAATGTTGGTTTTTGATCGTTGCATATTGTTAATCTGTGCAAACAACTGCAATGAGGTTACTGATAATACAATCTGCAACAGTACTATTTTGTAGGTTAAATTTTTCATTTTGGTTTTATTTAAAGGTGAATTAAAAGTGTTTTTTTTGATTGGAGATAACTGATTTATGTCAATAAGCAAACTCATCATTTTACTTGAAATGCTCATTTCCTTTGTTATTAGGTGTGATAAGTATAACTCAGTCTTCTGTGCGAGGACTTTCCCCTACCGCTTGCTGAGCGGAGCCGAAGCAAAGGGATACCTGTGGGCAAAACTCATTTTAAACTCGTTTTCAAGAAATCACTAATTCCTGATATACATCCCCGCATCCGGCTGCCCGTCGCCATTAGTATCAATGCCCATAGCCTTTATTTTTATTTTCAGAAAGCCGTTGCTGCCATCGGTGCCTACATGTTTTACCACGGCAATTAAGCCATACACGGTTCTGTTTTCGAGTTCTGCCTTTACGGCAAATACTTTTCCATCCAGTTTGTTGCCTGCATATTGCACAAAACCAAAATAGTTAACAGCGTTTTTTACCACATTCGAAATCTGCGGATTGGTTTGTATCTGATCAAACTGACTGGTGGTTAACCTGGTTTCGGCAATTTCGGTTTCATTTATTGTACTCCATTTCGAGATGCCATCGGTACTATGGTTGCTCATGTAAGTTGCCGTGCCATTGTTGCGGGCAAAATTGGGAGTCATTAAGGTATAGGCACCGTTGGCCGCAACAAATACCACATCCACGCTTCCGGGCATTTCTTCTGCTTCGCCCATGCCCATAACAGTTCCGGTGAGTACATCCAGGCAATTCCCGTACAGTCCATTGTTTTGATTTCCCCAGTTTCCGGTTCCATCGTTGTTAACTGATGCCGGATTATTAACAGGTAAACTCATGGGTTGCACACCATATCCATCCTGGTTGCCGCTGCCAGTATAGCTTTGGTTTCCGCTGCCTGCCTGGTTGCCATTGCTTGAATAGCTTTGGTTGCCACTACCAGACTGATTGCCACTGCCCGTATAGCTTTGGTTGCCACTACCTGCCTGGTTGCCACCGCCTGTATAGCTTTGGTTGCCGCTGCCTGCCTGAGGACTGTAGGAGTTCTGCGTAGTATTGCCGTCAGTGCTTTGCGTATCGCCGGGAGGCGAAACCGAAGGGTAATTTGATGGCGGGCCTGAAGTAGTTCCCTGCTGGCTTCCGGTTTTGGAAACAGGTGGCTCCTGCGATTTATTATCAGCACTTTGTGGCATTCCTGAATTATTCGGATTGCCCTTTTTTGCATTGTTTTTTACATCGCCAAGCAGTTGCTTTTCCTGGTGATAAAGTTCCTGTGCCTTTATCAGATAAGGTTGAAATACCTGAATAATGCTTTGGGTTTTGGCTATAGCC
>JBBSDG010000344.1:0-5197 GCA_038249635.1 Bacteroidales bacterium
GACATAGCTTGCAATTTTTTCAATTTGGTGAATACTCATACGCCTTTCGATTCGGCGATAAACTGTATTTTTTTTATACTGCGAAAAATCGTTGCCTGTTTGAGAGCGGAGCAGAATAATTATTTTTTCGAGGGCACTGGTGTCTTTCTCCATTTCGAGCCTGGCTGCAACAGGTAAAGGCAGTCTGATGGCATTAATTAACTTTTCGGGTAGTTCGCCGGCAGGTGCTACAATATCAACCAAAACAGAATCCATTGCAGATCGAGGCATGCTATCGAACTTGGCTGAGCCGGGTTCCTGCACCAGCACCATGCCGGCTTTGTCTTTTATGGCCTTCAATCCTGCACTTCCATCCGAACCCATCCCCGATAGGATAATGCCGATGCTTTTCCCCTGCCTGTCATCAGCCAGCGAGCGGAAAAAGAAATCAATTGGCAGCCTTAGCCCACGCGTTTCAACGGGATCGAACAAATGAAGATAGCCATTGAGAACCGACATGCTTGAATTAGGCGGGATAATATATACGCAATTGGGTTTAATTTTTAAACGGTCGGTTACAGTATAAACATCCATTTGGGTGATGCGCTGTAGCAGCTCGCGCAAAATTCCTTTGTGATTGGGATCAAGATGCTGTATTACCACAAATGCCATCCCGCTATCGACCGGCATATTACCGAAAAATTGCTCAAGTGCCTCAAGTCCGCCTGCCGATGCGCCAATACCAACAATGGGAAACTGATCAGATTTTATAATTTTCGAAGAACCTTTTAAAGAATTTGCCGGTTCCGGAATCGCTGTTTGTGGGTTGGTTTGTTTTTTCATAAAATTTGCCTCAAAAAAATGATTAGTTTATTGTGCCTTTAAGCGATCCGCTAATATAGTAAATAAATGCTAATGCCGTAAATCGGGTGGCGGACCAGAGGGTACTATCTAACGAAAAATACCCCCTGGAATAATGCATTTGAAAATCTTTATTAAGCTGATTTTATGTTATTTGGCAGTATTTTGTTCACCCTAATTAGTAAAATTCAGTAGCTGCAAGTTATGAAATATACAGGCTTGAAAAACAGAATAAAAAAAAGATCTCAGTTGCTGATTTCTCCGTATAAACCTCACCTCTGGCCTCATTCCTTGAAGATATAGGTGACTAAAAACCAGAGGATTTGGATTTTAAATCCTGGCTACAGTAAATTTAAGATGATTTGAAGGGTTTCACTCACTCCTTTTACCAAGAGTGGCAGTAACGAAGATTAGGTCATAAAAAAATATTATTTCCATACATTCAACAGTTGGTAAACTCAAAAATTAAAGTAATTTTATCGGTTCAATAACCATCGTTCAACCAGATCATTAAAAATACCCGAAATCTAACCCGGCATTCCTTTGCCACTCTATGTTAAAGTCTCTTCACTCATTAATACCATAACCCGAACCATTACCAAAAGTAAGGATTTAACCCAAACATAACAAGCAATGAAAATTGAAAACAGAGTAATACTGCTGGTCGAAGATAATGCAAGCGATGTAGAACTTACCAAGCGCGCCTTACTCAAAGAACACATTATGAACGAAGTTGTTGTTGCTGAAGACGGACAGGAAGCGCTTAATTATATTTTCGGTAAAGGGAGTTACCAGGGACGAAACGTGGAACAACAACCCTCGCTTGTGTTACTCGACATCAACCTGCCAATAATTGACGGAATTGAAGTATTAAGAAGGATCAGAACCGACCCGCGCACACACCGGCAGGTTGTAGTTATCCTTACCTCGTCAAAAGAAGAACAGGATGTGGTTAAAAGTTATGACCTTGGCGTAAACAGCTATATTCGCAAACCTGTTGATTTTAATCAATTCTCGGAAGCTATTAAGTATCTTGGATTATACTGGCTGGTAATAAACGAACCTCCACCTCCACCTTCAAATTAATATGAAATGGAAAAATTTTTACGGATACTTATCGTCGAAGATAACAAGAGTGATGTTGAAATAGAGAAGCGACTCCTGGGTAAGGAAGGCATTTCCTTTGAAGACATGGTTGTTGAATCGAAGGATGATTTTATTTTAGGATTGACCGAATTTAAACCCAATCTTATTCTTTGCGATTACTCAATGCCCCGTTTCGATGGAATGAGGGCGTTGCTGCTGCGTAAGGAACTGGCTCCGAATACACCGTTTATACTTGTAACCGGCTCCATGAATGAAGAGGTTGCCGTTGAGTGCATGAAAGCCGGGGCCGATGATTATGTGCTGAAGCAAAACCTTATCCGACTGGTTCCTGCCATTAAGGCAACACTCGAAAAAAAGGAAGTCGCACGTTTGCGCCTTGAAGCCGAAACGGCACTTCGCACCAGCGAAGCGCGATTTCAGCAGATTGCCGAGATTGCCGGCGAATTTATATGGGAAGTTAATGCCAGCGGAATGTACACTTATGTGAATAAAATAAGTGAAAAAATACTGGGCTATTCATTTGACGAAATTGTAGGAAAAAAGTATTTCTATGATTTTTTTCCTCCCGACCTGGCAGATGAACTGAAAGCAGAAGTTTTTAAGCTTTTTGGCGAAAAACAAGGATTCAAAAATTTTGAAAATTCCAGCATTCATAAGAATGGCCATGTTTTAATTCTTTCAACCACAGGAATACCAGTGCTGGATGAAGAAGGAAACCTGTTAGGTTATCGTGGAGTAGATACCGACGTTACCGAACAAAAAAAAGCAGAGCAATCGCTTCGCGAAAGTGAGGAACGTTTCAGGAACCTATACTCGCATATGGGTGAAGGCGTGTGCCTGCAAAAACTGGTTTTCGATCATGTAGGAAGGGTCGTTGACTACAAAATTGTAGGAGTTAACCAACAATATGAGGCCATCCTGAATATGAAGAAGGAGGATGTAGTAGGCAAACTTGCAACCGAAGTATATGGCGTATTGCTTCCGCCCTACCTGTCCGAATACCAGGATGTGGTAAGCACGGGCCTTCATTACACATTCGAAAGCTATTACGCGCCAATGAACAAGCATTTCCTCATATCAGTATCCCCTTGGGATAAGGATGGTTTTGCTACCATTTTCGCCGATATAACTGATCGCATACAGGCCGAAGACGTGCTGAGACAGGAACGGCTAACCCTTCGTACGCTTATTGATCATATCCCCGACACCATTTATGTAAAAGATATAGAATGTCGCAAAATTATTACCAATCCTGCTGACATGGAAATTATCGGCGCTACTTCCGAAGCTGAAGTAATAGGCAAAACCGATCTCGAAATGTTTCCTGGCGAAGTTGGGCAAAAGTGGTTTGCCGATGATATTGCTGTTTTAACATCAGGGCAACCTTTAGTGAACTCTGAGGGAGAATTTGTTGACGCAAAAGGAAGACACCGCTGGCATCTTAGCACCAAAATACCTTTAACGGACGAAATGGGAGTGATAACAGGCCTTGTAGGAATAGGCCACGACATTACAAACCGCAAAATTGCCGAGGAACAGATTAAACAAAAAGTGAAGGAACTTGCATTGTCCAACGACGAACTCACCCGTTTCAACCGGCTGGCAATAGGCAGGGAAATGCGCATGATTGAGCTTAAACAGCATTGCAACCGGTTAGCTGAACAGTTAGGCATACCACTTCCTTACAACCTCGATTTCCTGAAACAGGATCTTGAGCATTCAGGCGAAAAAGATACCCCATCGCTTCATACCCGAACTATAATTAAAAATATTGAATCGGAATCGGAATAAAACCGGAATTCTGAATTTGTTCCATTTTGAAAAGCGGAGGTATGATGGAGCTGAATGCTAATAGGAAGTTAATTGGTTAAAAGTTAATTGAAAATAGTAAGGGCAATAGTAGTAAGGAATCAAAAGTATAGAAGGCAGACCTAAGGAGGATAAACGGATATCAGGAAATGGCTGAAAAGTTAAGGGTCAAAAGTTAGAGGAAAATAATAAGGGCAATAGTTGCAAGTTATCCAAAGTGCATAAAACACAAATTATGATGATGACCCAATATCAGGAATAGTGAAATAATTACAATCCCCCTATTTCCTGTTTTCTTTTCCTGGTCTATTTTTCCTGATTTCCATTTCACATTTCCAAATTTCACAAGATGCCCTCAAATAAAAGTTTATTGCTCACAATATCAACTACTTAAAAACTACCATCATGTATTTGTAGTTGTTTCAGCTACATAACTTAGATACAATCAACTACAATTTAAGTGTGCTTTCAGCTATAGCGTTATTGAAATTCTATTAATATTTTTGTGTGGCTAAATTAACAGGTTATATGTGATTGAAAGAATATAGGAATTGTCAGGAGATACAAACACGACATATCACTATTAATTCGGGCGAGGGCTAACAGAAGAAAAGCATTTTCAATAAACATCAATTTCATGAATAAGGATGTAAATGCAGAAACGATTAAGCAACTTCATCGTGAAAATGATGAGCTGCGAGTGCGTCTTTCCGAATCGCAGGCCACTCTTCATGCAATCCGGAATATCCGTGAAGATACCTTTACCGAAGAAGGAGTTGATATTGCAAACATAATTTCATCATCGCTAAGCGAAACTTCGGCACAGACTTTTTTCGAAAAAATGCGGGAAGGAGCAATTCTGCTTTCACCGCAAGGTCAAATAATGTATTGTAACAGTCACTTTGCAAGGCTCATGAATTTGCCGGTCGAAAAAGTGATAGGAACAAAACTCGATTCTTTCATATCCCCTGCTTCACCAACAAAGTTCGACAAGCTGCTCAGGTTCGGTCACGCGGGTATCAACAGTTTAAATATTTTGTTTCAGCCAGTAGGTCAACTTCAGACTTTACAGTTGCAGCTTTCGCTGAATACTCTTTCCGAAAATGAACAAACGGGCGAAATCGGAGTAATTGTTACAGATGTAACCGCTTACAAACTGATTGAAGATGAGCTGCGCGAAGCCCACAACACGCTCGAAATCAGGGTAGCCGAACGAACAGCTAACCTTGCCCGGGCTAACGAGGATTTGATAAAAGCCCGCATTGCAACCCTCAGCATGATGGCCGACAATGTGGATGTAATGAATGAACTTGAGGTTACAAACACAAAGCTGCTTAGCGAAATTGGCGAACGTCGTAAGTCGGAAATAAAACTTGAGGTTGCTAATGAACAACTTCGTGCCCTTACTTCGCGCATTGTTACCGTTCGTGAAGAAGAAAGA
>JBBSDG010000345.1:0-5192 GCA_038249635.1 Bacteroidales bacterium
ACACAAACGCATCAGTAACGGTGGTAATCCGCTTTATAACCCTTCTATCGCTCTTGTAAAAGTAAAATTCGATCAGTTCGCAGATATGTATCACTTTCAGAAAACATTGCAGAATAACACCGCCAGGTGGACTACAAAGGTTGCTGAATTACGAAAAGAGGCTGATGAAATCATTCTGGACATCTGGAATGAAGTCGAAGAAACATTCTCCGCTTTACCAGATGATCTCAAAAGAGAAAAAGCAACGGAATATGGGTTGATTTATGTCTATCGTCCAATGGAGCGCATAAAAACCGAACAACCGTCGTTGGCGATGGCCAACCGGAACATTTATCAGGATTAAGACAAAATGGGGGCTAAGAAATAAGGAGCATTCAGCTAATCAAATCATGGCTGATTAATTCTCTCTGCATATTGGTTCTTAGGATTCTGTTTTTCTGCTCGTCAATGCATTGATTTATCTGAGTGTTTTTACGCCCCTGATTTGTAAATTTCCGGTTACACTTGCATTCCTACAACTTATAACTTGCTAGATTCTGATCTCTTTCGTGCTGGTTCTACCTCTCAAAACAAAAAATAATAAGTAACAAAAAGGGCGGAAAACCGAAGTTAACCGCCCATGATATTTATTTTAATCTAACTGAATCATTTATAATTGGCTGGATTTTCGTCTTGCCATTCATTAATCCCGTCACGAATCCTGTTGCGGAAAGTGAGCGTATCCTGGGCAAAAGAAGTTGTTCCATCTGCATTGGCATACTTGTAATTTAGCAGAATCTTCCTGTTCTGCAGAAGTTTTGCCTGATTAAAAGAGCTTGCATCAGTGGGTAAAACAACCACGGCAGAACCGGTTGCCTGGCTTATCGTGATTACTCCGCCGACCATTGTGAGTTTAAATGACCCAGCTACATCGCTGATACCATTTGTTACCAACTGGTTTGGTGCGATTGTTTTTAAAGCCCACACTTTAGCATCAGCTTGTGGTATCGTCGTATAATATTTGGTTGTTTTAACCACAGCACCAGCTGCATCCTTCACAGTTGTAACACCCCCATGATAGTAATTCCCAAATAACATATTTTCATACCTTAATCCAATGACGGCATAATTCTTTGCTGTAATGATTGAATCCGCATCACCGTTTGTAATTCTGAATGGCAGTACGTATTGTGCCATCAAGGTTGCAGGATCTGACAGAAATTTTACCGAGTCAGGCCGGATAACAACAGTAGCCGAATTCTGACCTTTTTTGATCGTTACTGAATTACCACTGATTGTATAATAATCAGTTGGCAACAATTTCAGTTGTGCCAATCCTGTCACATAGTTCTTAATTGAATTGGCTGATGAAGTCTGCATAGCTAATAACGTTGCAGGACTTATCAGGGAATTGTCAAAACCTAATGCAACCTGGCGGTCTTTTGAGTTCACCATCTCGCCACCGAAAGCGGGGCCTACTTCAATTTTCATCCCCTCACCCACAACAACAGTACGGACATTGAGCTGATACGCAAAATAGATGCTAGTATAGGCATAGTCCTTAATATATTCATTGTAGCATGAAGCCATTGCCAGGGAAAGAATTATTGCTAAAATTTTAATTTTCATTTTCATTTGTATATTAAATTAATTGCCCCAGGCTTCCCAGCCTTCGTTCTGAACCAAATTACTCATTTTCAACATCTCGTTATAAGGTATTGGCAGATAAAGCGATTTAAAATTTCGGTTATCAACTACATCTGAACCATAAGTGAAAGCACCTGCTTCGCTCCTTGTTATTGTTGCTTTATGGACCGGGTTGTTCAGAGCGGACACAGACGTACTCCAGCGACGTAAATCGTAAAAACGAATTCCTTCAAAGCTGGTTTCAATACGCCTTTCATTTTTAACAAATTCTCTGAAGTTCCCGGGTGTACCGGCCACCTCATTCAAATAAGGGTCAACAGTGAATGTAGTAGCGTTGTCATATGTTTTGCGGGTACGTAAGTATTTCATGGCATCTTTTGCAGAAAGCCCGAAGGTTGTACCATTGGCGCCCTCTACTTCGTTGGCCGCTTCAGCAAAAGTCAACACCATATGAGCCCAACGATAATAAAACTTTGAATGCGGTTCAATGGTAATTGTCGACATGGACCAGTTTAACTTCATCGAGATAAATTTCTTGATGTGGTAGTTCGTACGACTTGTCGCCTGAGGACCAGCAGCATCTTTTCCAACGCCAACATTACCTGATGCATTTTCCCAGTTTTCGAAGGTGTACCAGAGTACGCCGGTATTATTAAGTTTTACAGGAGCAGTATTGTAATAAATCATACTGTAGAATCTTGGATCACGGTCTTTGTACGGATTTTGTGGATCATACAAACTGCGCGAATCGGTAATGGGATAGCCGTTCTTCATCGGGAAAGCATCCACAAAGTCCTGTGTAGCCCCAATTGCACCATTTCCCTGAAAGCCTTTTGGATACAATGCTCTTTCCATCGCATCGCTTGTGGTAGCTATGTTATTTTGAGAGGCTCCCGCAACACGGGAAGAATACACAATACCCGGAAAGTTCGGATTCGTCCAGATAACCGGGTTCGCAGGAGTGAAACCGTTTGTAACTTTATCGATCGTTAATTTAAAATCAATGACTTCTTTGGCATATTGTGCAGCTTTTGTCCAACGGCTTTTTTCGTTTGCAGGATTAAAAAGCGGACTGGCATAGGTCAGGTACATATCGGCAAGGATGGCACGTGTAGTGATTCCATCCATACGACCCCAGAAACGGCCTCCGGCATATGTTTTGTCACCGGGAACCAAAAAGTCGCGATGTGCAATGGGAAGGTAAGCAAACGCTGAATCACAATCGGCCTGAATCCGGGCAACACACTCAGCATAGGTATTACGTGAAACATTAACCTGCTTACTCATATCCTTTGCGAAATCAATCAAAGGATCCAAAACAATCGGGAATCCAAGTAATTCACCGTTAGTTCCTTTACCTCCCCAGCGTTTCAATAAATCCCACTGGAACCATGCACGCAGTGCAAAAGCCTCACCCTGCAATCTTTTGGCAACCAAAGCATTATTGGTTGGATCAAGCAGGAACTTCGAGTTAATTCCTCTTCTGTCTTTCATAAAAAGATTGACTAGCGAAATCGCACGGTAATCATTTGTCCAATAGGTTGCAAAAGGATCATCACCGGTTACCATTGAACCCACTGCCAGTTTATTCATCACATTTGTAGTGGTCGTGACGACTGCGTTATCCGTTGCACCATCGAGGTAGTACCCTTCATTGTTGTTATAATCCCTTGTCATATACTCATAGCACTGGCCAACCAGCCCCTGAACAAATGCCTGGTTTTTCCAGTTCTCTTCCTCCGTATAATTGCCGTACGGATATTGATCGAGGTAATTGGCACAAGAGCTCAGAAAAAGAGTAATGAGACTTAAATATATTGCTATTCTTTTCATATCTGAATTCTTAAAAAGTTAATTTAACACCTGCGGTAAACGATTTGTACAACGGATATTGTGTAATACCCGAGTTCATCGATTCCGGATCCACATCTTTAATACCTGATATTGTAAGCAGATTTGCCCCGCGAACATAAAATCTTGCTCCTCTAACACCTGCAGCATTTGAAGGCGATAGTTTAAAATTATAAGCGAGTTCTATATTCTGAATTTTAAAATAGCTGCCATCCCGGAGCCAATAAGAAGAACCCTGGAAGTTGTTGTTGACTTTCTGATAGGTCAATGCCGGATAATCGCCATCGATATTATTCTGGACGAATTGAGAGTACGTGTCATCTCCCCAACCATTCTGGAAATATTTGTTTGTTAAGGCTACATCAACAAATGCACGACCGTTTCCGATGACGGTTAAGTCGAAACGCTTGTAACTTACGTTGACATTCAATCCGTAAACTAATTTTGGCGAAGTGTTTCCAATCGAAGTCTGATCGTTTCCATCCACAACACCATCTTTATTCAGGTCAGCGTATTTCAGGTCACCTGCGTGAAGGGTTTCATCGAATAATTGCAGTGGTGCTTGTTTGGCTTCCTCATCAGTTGCAAATTTCCCCAGGTAAACCAGTCCAAAATAGGCAGATGAACTGGTACCTGTTCTGCGTTGGTATGCATTTTGGTAAGCAATTTCATCCACTTTAATACGTTCCGTTTTTAATGTAGATACATTACCACCCACTGAAATATTAAAATCTTGTCCGATCTTTTCACTATACTGAAAGCCGAATTCGATCCCTTCATGACTGGTCTTTGCAAAATTATAATAAGGGTTCGCCTGGTAACCGGATAATGAAGGGAAAAGATTGTTCACCTGGACAACGATATCGTTACGCATTATGTTGAAATATGTTGCCTGTAATGCAAGCTTGTTATTAAATAACAATGCATCAAATCCGGCACTAATTTCCTCACGGGTTTCCCATGTCAGGTTTGGATTACCAATCTTGTTATAGGTCGTTCTGTAGCTTCTGTCGCTGTCGATCGTACTACCAAACCACCTGTTCGCAGTATGCGGGCCAAAAACAGAACCTGAGTTATTGGCCGTCCAACGGTCAGCATCCATGTAATACTGGTTGCTGTTGAGAAGGTTGTCGTAACCGATCTGGCCGTATTCAGCCCGGAGTTTCAAAAAGTTAATCGCTTTTGACGCACCTTCTGTCACGACCCAGCTTGCACCAACTGAGGGAAACATCTTATACCGGTTACCCTTTGCGAAACTGGAAGAGCCATTGTAAGCCATCACCGCCTGGATCGTGTACTTGTTGTTATAGGTATACATACCTGTCCATGTCGCATTTTGCTGACGTAGCGGTTCCTCGGTGCGATCTTGTAAATATTTTGAGATCGTATAGGTTGCACTCGTCAGAATATCATTCTTTCCGAAAGAACGTTCAAATGTCAAAGTCTGGTACGCAGTAAGTTGTTGTGAATAGTAGTCATGAAGTTTAACCAAAGCGGCCTGTGAGGTACCGTCCTGAACTTTCGTCAGCTTAATGTCATAAGTCTGTTTGCCCTTTTCATCCAAAACCGGAGTGCCATCTGTACCTGTTATTGCCACAGGTGTGGGGATATACGAAATATATCTTAATGCTTTTCCAATACGGGTTGAATTAAACATGTTAAATCCAACATACGATTTTGATTTCAAACCTTTCAAAACACTCTTCAGGTCATAT
>JBBSDG010000346.1:0-5188 GCA_038249635.1 Bacteroidales bacterium
GGATTTGCAAGCCCTGAATACGATGTCAGTTCAACTCTTCCGCGGCCTACAGGCTGTTCCGATTCAATAAGTATCGGCAGGCGGTTTGCATCATCTGTAATCCAGATGGTAATAGGGTATGGATCGTCGAAAGCATAGCCGGTTGCAACCATGGGTTGAAAAGCAATGCATTTGAATGTTCCCAGTTTGATTTTTATTGTTTCGCGGCCTTTAAAAATAACCCGTGAATGATATACTGAATCATCCAGAAAGAATGGGATTAGTATGGATCCGCCCGGTTTTAAATCTGAAATATCGAGTGTACGGGCATAATATAAAGCAGAAACAACATCCTGAACATTTGCCGGCACTTTCACCACTTTTGTCATGCTAACAGCCAAACGGTCTTCCTGTCGGAAAATTACCAGATCATCTTTTTTGTACTTGTTCTCACGTGTGTTTCGCACAAACTGTCTGGCAATCAATGCATCCTGGTCGAAATAACTCTCAAACCTGTCGCGAATCTTGTAAAATATTTCTATAAAACCTGTTGTTTTGCCTTCGGCAACTACATGATAAGTGCTCCTCTGATTTATAATTTTATTTTCATTCTTCACTTCTAACGAAGCTCTACCACCTGTAATGCTGCCTGTAAGTGCCGAATTAAACGCAACCCTGTAATTCAGTTTTTCGCCACGCACAAATGCTGTATTTTGAATCGTTCGGTACGACTGCGGGAAAGCTGACAGACAACTGAATAAAATTAGTATGATTAGAAGACGGGGCATTAAGAGTGTTTTATTTTATCATAGTCAAAAAACGATCCAAAGTGGTTATTAGTGTGCAGTCAATAACCAATCTGCATTGAAAAAATGACGAATTTGTCTTTTGTATTTATAACTGATCGAATCAATTTATGTTTTCCCGAACAATTCAGATGAGCTTTATTTTGCCCCGGATTTTGTTAATTTTAATGATTTTGAAGGGCAAAATTCACCCTTGTGCAAAATTTCATCAAACTGACGTTCCGATACATTGATACTATATACTCCAGGCTTATCTATACTACATGGCATATTTTTCAGGCATTTGCCGGAGTGCATACACGATTCCAGATTCCACTCAATTGTATCCACTCCATTGGTAAAATATCTGATATTCTTCACTTTACTTTCAGTTAAAACTACTGCTGCAAAGTTACACTTTCCTTTATTCAAAGGGTATAAAAATAATAATGAATCAATATTAAGACGAATCAAGAGCTGAATTCATGTTTTATCTATAGCGAACTAAACTCTGAAAGAGTTCGCCTGGCAGTTTACAAGCTACAATTTCAACCCATAATCCGCATTATTAATTTACAGACAATATCCCAAACTACCTTTTTTTTCTGAAAAAATCTTTCATCAGCTCGCCACATTCTTCCGCCAGAACCCCCTTTGTTACCTTGGTACGTGGATGCAAAACCGAAGAACTTAGTAACGAATAACCTCTTTTTATATCATCGGCACCATAAACTATCCTGCTGATTTGTGACCAAAATGAAGCTCCGGCGCACATCACACAGGGTTCAATGGTAACAAACAAGGTACAACCTTCCAGGTATTTGCCGCCCATAAATCCTGAAGCGGAAGTAAATGCCTGCATTTCGGCATGAGCCGTAACATCATTCAGTTGTTCAGTTAGGTTATGTGCACGGGCTATGATGCGGTTCGCGCATACGATTACGGCACCAATGGGGACTTCATCTTTGGCAAGAGCTTTCCTGGCTTCTTTCAAAGCTTCACGCATAAACGATTCATCGGAGAAAACAGTGAATTCCATAGCTTACTTTTAGTCCGACAAATGTACCTGTTTTAGATTTATCTGATGGCTAAAAATTTGTCATCATATCCGTTTTCGAACTTTTTAGGTTTTAAATTGGATGGTTGACTTGTCACCAGGCACCAAATCGTCATTCGTAAATCGGCATTCGTAAATCACAAAATATCTAATCTTCCAAAATACATTTGTTATTTTGGCTAAATATTATTTTGATGTGCTGGGAAAAGAAAACTCAAGTTTATATTCTGTTTTTTGTTTTTTTTCTTGTTCTTTTGTCATGATACTTCGGCTTCGCTAAGTTGGTACTTTTCCATCAAGGGAAAAGGACGAAAAAATAAATATCAATTCAATTTCCGAATTAATTCATCAATCTATTCTAATTATTTTAACAAATCATATATCTAATGAGGCCTTAACTTTTCCAGCACATCAAAATATTATGTTGCCATTATTTTACTTTTGCATCCTGAAATTGAAATAAATTTGTATTTTTGAAATGAATACAAAGCAATTTTCACATAATAGTAGTAATATTGCACTTCAATCCGAAAGCAGGCTAATGATCAGAAAGTTATTACATACAGTCAGGTTACAGGTCGTTATTATTACCTTGTTTATTTCAGGGTATTCGTATGGAAATACCGTTGAAACTTCACTAAATCCTGAGGCCCCTGATAAAACCGAAAAGAAAGGTTTTGATGCCGGCGAAATGATCATGGAGCATATTGGCGATGCCCACGAATGGCATATTTTAAGCTATAATCATTTTCATCTTACCATCCCTTTGCCTGTAATTTTACTGGATAACGGTAAACTGGCAATTTTCAGTTCCAGCCATTTTCATCACGGCACCGAAGCGTATAACGGCTACAAACTGATGAGCGAAGGTGAAAACAAAGGTAAAATTGTAAAGGTTATGGAAGACGGCGAAACCATGGATGCTTCCGTCAAAATTCCCCTTGATTTTTCGATTACTAAAAATGTAATGTCACTGTTTATCAGTGTTTTGATATTGTGTATTATCTTCATTTCGATTGGTAACCGGTATAAGAAAAATCCGGATACTGCTCCCAAAGGTCTTCAATCACTGCTTGAGCCACTAATCCTTTTTGTCCGCGACGATATTGCTATTCCCGGTTTGGGCAAAAAGAATTATGCGCGTTTCATGCCTTTCCTGCTGACCGTATTTTTCTTTATCTTTCTCAACAACCTGCTAGGACTTATCCCATTATTTCCCGGAGGTGCCAACCTCACCGGTAACATTGCGGTTACTATGGTGCTGGCTCTTTTCACTTTCGCGATCACCACCTTTAACGGCAATAAGGATTACTGGAAACATATAATTAACGCCCCCGGAGTTCCCTGGTGGCTTAAATTTCCTATTCCCCTTATGCCTGTGGTCGAAATCGTAGGAGTTATTACAAAGCCTTTTGTATTGATGGTCCGTTTGTTTGCCAACATGACCGCCGGCCATATTATCCTGCTTGGATTTATGAGCCTGATCTTTATTTTCGGCAGTATGAACATCGCTATCGGTTACGGAGTTTCAGTATTCTCCATTGCATTCGGAGTATTTATGACCCTACTCGAATTGCTGGTTGCATTTATCCAGGCTTATGTATTTGCATTGCTTTCAGCCATCTACTTCGGAATGGCTATGGAAGAACATCATACTTCCGAAGAGCATACCACTGAACACTAAATCCTTTATTAATCACCATAATTCAATTCTTATGTCACTCTTAAGCGTTTTATTACAAGCAGCAACAAATTTTGCCCCCATTGCATACATGGGTGCCGGAATTGGTGCAGGTATCGCAGCTATCGGTGCAGGTATCGGTATTGGAAAAATAGGTGCTTCGGCACTCGAATCCATTGCCCGCCAGCCCGAAAGTGTAGGCGATATCCGTTCGAACATGATCATTGCAGCCGCTCTTATCGAAGGCGTTGCTTTCTTCGCTATCGTGGTTTGTCTTCTGATCATTTTCATTAAGTAAAAAATTTGGCTACTGTATCCCTGCGTCTGGCAGGGATGCGTTAGCTGAATTGCTAAGAGAAGTAAAAATTTTACGGGATAATACTGTACAACAGAAGATCAAGAATAAATGTAACGAACAAAGGATTACTCACAATTGCTTATTTTTAAAGGAGTTCGTGTGTTCGCTTCGCTGAGTTAACCATTTATGATTTTAGAACTAAAGTGATAGAACGGCAAATCATAAATTAAAATTCGTTAATAGATATTCTTAAATCAAAAAATCCCGTGAGTTGCATTGTAACCAAATTATAAATTACTCATACCTCAGATTATGCAATTAGTAACTCCTGGTATAGGCCTGTTATTCTGGATGTTGGTTTCATTCAGCCTGGTAATGTACGTTCTAGCCAAATACGCCTGGAAGCCTATCATGAAAGGCATTCATCAACGGGAAGAGACCATAGAAAAGTCGTTGGAAGCTGCTAACGATGCAAAGAAAGAAATGCTTCAGCTTAAAACCGGAAACGAGCAATTACTGCGCGATGCCAAAGACGAACGCGATGCCCTGATGCGCGATGCCCGTAAAGTGAAGGAATCAATTCTTGATGAAGCCCGTGTGAAAGCAAATGAAGAAGCGGCACGTATTCTCGAAAATGCCCGCGAAAACATACAGTTCGAAAAAATGGCTGCCATCAATGAACTAAAAAACCAGATAGCCACTATTTCGATCGAAATCGCTGAAAAGTTGATTGGGAAAGAACTGGAAAACAAGAAGCAACAACAGGAACTTACCGAAAAGCTTCTGAAAGAAGTTAAAATTAATTAAGCAGGATTTATACAAACCCTCAAATGAGCTATACGAAAATAACAATACGCTATGCTGCAGCGTTTTTCGACCTTGCCGAGGAAAAAGGCGTTGTCGAAAATGCGTATGAGGATATGTTACTGCTTGGTAAGGTATGCGCATCGAACCGTGATTTTGTGCTAATGCTTCAAAATCCTGTAGTACATGCCGAAAAGAAAAGCAAGGTGATTACCAAAATTTTCGGGGCTTCGGTTAACAGTATGTCGCTCAGTTTTATGAACCTGATGGTACGGAAGCGCCGCGAACGCTTTCTGCCATCCATTGCCGAAGCTTTTACCAACCTTTACAAAGCATCGAAAGGAATCAAAACGGCTTATGTTTCATCGGCAGTTGAACTGGAGAAAAAAGAAAAAGATGGTGTGCTCGAAATTCTTCACAAACTCACTGACATGAAAATTGATCTGGTCGAAAACATTGACTCAGAACTACTTGGCGGCTTTGTAATTAATCTCGATGACTTCCAGATCGACCAAAGTGTTTCAACAAAAATCAAGAAATTAAAAAAGGATTTTGAAAAAAATCTGTTTATAAAAGGATTTTAA
>JBBSDG010000347.1:0-5184 GCA_038249635.1 Bacteroidales bacterium
AAATAAGTGCCATGTTTCAAACCGGAAACATTGAGGCTGATGGTTCGTGGATCAGCCTTTGATACTTTCATTTTACTTAGCACTTTCTGTCCGAAACTGTTAAAAACTGAAATTTCAGGATTAATAAATGCCTTGTCGGACTGTATGTTAACCACATCAGAGGTAGGGTTAGGATAAACCCTAAAACCCGGCTTAATTGTTTTATCAAGTGAAGTCACAACCTCAACTTCATCCAGGGTTATTACATGGTTATGGGCATAAACTGCCTGAATATGCTGCGACGTGTTTTGACTTGCCACCAGCTCGCCCCACGACGAAAAATACAGCCAGCGTGCATCTTCACTTAAACATTTGTCGATATCGGGTATTGGGCCGTTCTCCGACATGGTGATCATTTTGTTACCTCCCGTTATTTCGAACAACTGGTCGAAAACTGATTTCTGGGTTCCGTAACTGTACGCTCCGGGATACGAATCGTAACCCAGTATATCCACTTTTGTATTCCCCGGATACCATGCTGCTTCGGGTGTCGACCAAACCCAGATAAGGTTATTCAAATGATGGTAGTTTGTGAGCCGGTCGTACATTACATCATAGAGTTTTAGGCAGGCTGCGGGGCCTTTTGCACCCCACCAAAACCAGGCTCCCCCCGCTTCATGCAGTGGTCGCCACAAAACCGGAATGCCCGCATCCTGCAGTCGTTTAAGCTGTATGGCAATAGCATCAATGTCGCGGATAATATCTGTGTATTCCTGCGATGTGTTATCAAGCACTTTTGAGACATCGAAAGTGGTTTTATCAGTATAAAAAATACTTGTACTCAACGAGCCGCCCGATGGCGAGAACCAGTGCCACTGAAAGCTGACAATTCCTTTGCCGTTGGTGTTATTATACCAATCTATTGCACTATGTACCGTGCCGTCGTCCCATGCGCTCCAGTCGGAATGCCATGGATTGTGAGGCGAGTAATTCTGCATATCAAAAGCTCTCAACACCGGAGATTTACCTGCAATTGCAATCAGTTCGTTCCAATACGATGTTTGGCCGGCGATGATATTTTTGCCATAGTTCGAACGCAGGTAGGTATATACACTTTTTGTTTTCAGATCGGCATTTGCATTGACAGGAACTATTGCCGTGGTGGTGTAATCGTGGAGTGCTGCTTTGGTAAATGTAAATTTATCGAAATACATATATCCCCATTTTTTTTTAATTTCGATGGTATTGGTTCCGCTTACCAATGGCAGATTCCCTGCATTAAAATCGAAAAATAAAGCATTGGCAGGGAACTTCAACGTTGAGATTTGTGTTCCGTTTAAATACAAATCCTGGTCTTTATTGCCCATGGGAGTGCTTACACGCATCACGAGGTTATAAAACGTGGCCTCAGGCACAGTAATGTTTACAATTATGCTTCCTGATGCTGCCATATCTACATATCCGGTTCCTGAATATCCTGCTGCATTTGTAGCTATGGTAACCCCGTTCAGCGTAGCATTTTCAGCTTCTATGATGGTTTGAGCATTTGAAACAAAACCAGCGAATATAATCAGTATCAGCGAAAGCAAAAGTTTGATTGTTGTTTTCATGATTTTTTTGTTCTAAAATGATGCATGTAAAGCCGGTGCATTTAGCAACAGGCATTTCATTTGTTTATGTTTATGATTTTAATCCACACATTTGCAGATTGAAGCAATGAAAATTAACAGAGGCGGTTTTTAGTCCACTTTCCAGAGTGAAAGCGATTTAAAATCAATGGACTCAGCCTTCAGATTTTTCATTAATTTCAACGTAATGGGATAATTGCCTTTGCTCAACATTATAGTCCCTAAGTTTATTTCGCCCCATTTACATTCATATGCCTCCTTGCGTTTTACCCTGTCGGGACTGGCGATTAATTCTCGGATAAAAGATTTTTCGATAGTAGCATTTATTGAGCCATCCGGAACAGAAAGCATAATTCCGGTTCCAACTATTTCAGGTCCACCGGTATATTTCAAAACTACTTTGTACCGACATGGCTCAACCACATTCACCTGCCATGATATGGAGTCGGTGGCACTTTTCCAGTCCGTTATCCAATCGTTGGCCCATCCATGACCCTCAAAATATTTTAGTTGACCTCCGAGTCTGGCTTCGGGTGCTGACAATGTAATGGGCAGGCTATAACCGAATCCTAAAAAAAATGGCTGTGGACTTATGCCATTTTTCGTTACAGCTTTGTACCAGTGATTGATGGTATCGTTATAAAACCTAACCAAATCGGCATTTCCGGCAGAAATATCAATTTTCTGACCGGGGTCGGTTTGTAAGTTATACAAAAAGCTGTTTTCCTTTCCCTGGACAAAAATATAGACACTGTCGCGCACAGAAATTGGCGGGTTTGTTAATTTATTCTGAGCAAAAATTAATCGGTTCAGATTATCCTTTTGTTTGCCTTCCATAAGCCCAACCAGGCTTATTCCGTCTGGCCGAATAGAATCGGCAAGAGTCACATGGCAAAATTCTGCCAATGTTGGCAAAATATCAATATGGGCAGCATGGCTTTTTATAATTGTATTTGGTTTTATTACCCCCGGATATTTGATAAAACAAGGAACCCGCACCCCTCCTTCATCTACATAGCTTTTAATTCCTTTCATGTTCCCGTTGTAGCGCCAGGTATTAGGCCCGTTGTCGGTCATAAAAACAACGATGGTGTTTTGATCTAAACCCAGCAAATTGAGTGCTTTCATGATACGACCCACATTTTCGTCAATATTTTGTACCATTCCGTAAACGCAGGCCGTGGTATCGTCTAAGCCTTTGCTTTTGTATTTATTAAAGTATTTGTCGGGAACCTGAAATGGACTATGTGGGGCATTGAACGGGATATAGCACAAAAAAGGTCGGTTTTGATTTTTCGTAATAAATTCAATCGCTTTATCTGCAAGTACATCGGTAATGTATCCTTTGGTTTTTTCAGGCAATCCATTGTGCTGCAGTTCGGTATCGAAATAATTGTTCCAATGCCCGGCACAAAAACCGAAAAACTCATCGAACCCTTTGGCATTGGGAGTATATGGATACTGCTCGCCATTGTGCCATTTCCCGAAACAACCTGTGGCATAACCTGCATTTTTAAAAATTTGGGCAAAGGTTGTTTCATTTAACCTTAAAACTTCTTCGCGGTTTGAAACGCCCGATACACCTGTTCGAAGATGATAACGACCTGTTAATAAGCTGGCTCTGCTTGGAGCACTTAAGGGAGAAACATAAAAACGGTCGAAAGTTGCGCCAAGATGTGATAATGAATCCAGCACAGGCGTTTCGGCATATGTATTCCCATTGCAGCTAAAATCGCCCCAACCCTGATCGTCGGTAAGTATTATGACAATATTTGGTCGTTTGCGTTGCTCGGTTTGCCTGCACGAGGTGCAAAAAAGCATGGCAACAATCAGCATTAAGATCAAAACCGATTTTGCTTTATTGAATTTTTGACTAAATGGATTCATATTAATTTACAATTATTTAGTTAGTTCCTCCTTCATAATACGCATCAGATGAGATGAATGCTGATAGAATTTTTTATAGCCATCACAAAGGTAATTCAGCTTTGCACCATCCTTTGCGGGAACAAATCTTTTTTTAGGACATTCTCCATGGCAGGTAAATAAAAATTCACATTGTATGCACTCTTCGGGAAGAGACTTTTTCTTTTGGCCAAACATTGCCTGTTTTTTAGATGTAATATACTGCAACAGTGTTCCTTCCAAAATATTTCCAAGTTTATTTTCGGGATAAACATAATGGTCGCACGAAAAAACGTCGCCGTTGGCTTCTATCACCAGATCGTTTCCACAGTTTTCTGAATAAAGACAGACGCCAGGGTTTTCACCGACCCAATTGGCAAGCGTAGCATCGAAAAGCTGAATAAAATAATGCCCAATGTCGTTTCCCGACCATTCGTCGAAAACCTTACACAGAAAATTGCCCCACTGCCCGGGGCTTACACTCCAGTTGGTAACATGTGCTTTGTGGGGATATTCTTCAGAAACAAGTGTCAAAGCGACTTCTAATGGTTCCACCGTCTTTCTTTCGACCACGGGCAAAAACTGGATATACTTACATCCCAGCTCCTTAAGCTTTGCATAAATTTCCACAGGATAATCGGCATTTTTATTGTTCACCGTCACCAGGGTATTGAATTCGACCCCATGCTTTTTTAAAAGCTGGATGCCACAGATTACGCTGTTATAGCTCCCCTCACCCAATTTTGTTTTTCTGTAGGAATCGTGCAATGCCTTAGTACCATCTATAGAAATGCCGACCAGAAAATTGTTTTCGCGAAAAAAACTGCACCACTCATCGTTTAATAAAGTGCCATTGGTTTGAATGATATTGTGAATGCTTTTGCCATTGGCATATTTTTGCTGGTAGTACAAAGCTTTTTTATAAAACCCAAGCCCTGCTAAACAGGGCTCCCCACCTTGCCAAACAAAGTTTACAATTGGAAGTTGTTGGGCTGCAATGTATTGCTCGGTAAACTTCGAAAGAACAAGGTCGGACATTACTGTAGAAGATGACAGGAATAAGGATTTCTTTTCGAGGTAGTAACAATAAGCACAGTTTAAATTACAAACCGACCCCATTGGTTTTGCCATTACATTAAAGACCAAAGGTTTTAAGAAGTAATTTGTCATTCCTGTTTTTTTATTAATTTAACTTACAGTTCTGCCTTTTGTTTGTTGTATCCAGTCTTTATCACTCATCTGATAATTTAAATATCAGAAAGTTTATAGAAGCATGTTGAAAGATTAATCCGGATTCAATTTTAGAATTTACATTACTTTTAATTATCGTTTCTTATACGACGTTTTTTTCGAATGTATTCATAGCATTCAGTGATGGAGCACTGAAAGTTATTTGGTTTTCTAATTTATATTGCCTGGTGCTTTTCGAATTAATAAAACTCCCAGTTAACATTTATGAGTTGTTTATTTATGAAGCAAAGAAATTATAAATGGGAAATTTCTTCTCTTACTCTTCCTGATCGAATGGGTCAATTTTTTCCGCTGACCGGTTATCGCCATTTGTATTTGCCCTGATGTACTGTGAAGGAGTCATTTCAAACTCATCCTTAAAACACATACGGAAATACTGCAAATCACTAAACCCAACCTCGTAAGTTACCTGGGCTATATT
>JBBSDG010000348.1:0-5154 GCA_038249635.1 Bacteroidales bacterium
ATTTCAGATTAATAACATCTTTACCTTCAGTCGTCTTAAGCTTTAAATCAGTTCAAATCATCAAGGAATTTACAAATGTAAGAATTTTCCCGTTTGAGATATATGTGATTTCTGATTTTATGCTTGAAAACAGCAAAATGATACAAAAGATCTCCGTTTCCTGACAAATTCCTATCTTTGCCAACAAATTCTGAAAAAGTATGATTCTCTTTTTTCGCAAGGATAAAACGGTGTATGCAGTTCATCACCGTACAGATATAATCAAAAATGATATCCCTAAACTGGAATGGTTATTTGGTGATGCCCGGCAGGTTAGCGAAAGCAAAATGACCGGGTTTTTTGTTGGCCCACGCCGCGAAATGATCACGCCCTGGAGTACCAACGCCGTTGAAATTACCCAGAATATGGGTATTGAAGGAATTCTTCGAATCGAGGAATTCTTCGAAGTACAGGATGATCAAACACCTTATGATCACATGCTTCAACGATTATATCCATGCCTCGACCAGGATATGTTTAGCATTCACAAACAGCCTGAACCAATTATAAATATTGAAGATATTGCCAGCTACAATAAAAAAGAAGGCCTGGCTCTGAGCGACGAAGAAATAGAATACTTAAATGAAGTCAGCACGAAACTTGGCCGCAAACTTACCGACAGCGAAGTCTTCGGCTTTTCGCAGGTAAACTCCGAGCATTGCAGGCATAAAATTTTCAACGGAACCTTCGTGATCGACGGGGAAGAAAAAACTGAAAGCCTGTTTCAGCTTATAAAAAAAACATCAAAGGAACATCCCGGCCGGATCGTTTCAGCCTATACCGATAATGTCGCCTTTGTCGAAGGCCCTGTTGCCGAACAGTTTGCACCTGCCACGCAGGATAAACCCGATTATTTCGAAACCCGCGATATTGAAACCGTAATTTCTCTAAAAGCCGAAACCCATAATTTCCCTACAACCGTTGAGCCTTTCAACGGTGCGGCTACCGGCTCGGGTGGCGAAATACGCGACCGCATGGCCGGAGGAAAAGGCTCCATGCCTATTGCAGGAACTGCCGTTTATATGACTTCGTATCCCCGCACAGGCGAAGGCCGCGAATGGGAAACCGAAAATGAACCTCGTCCCTGGCTGTATCAAACACCTGAAGAAATCCTCATAAAAGCATCCAATGGTGCAAGCGATTTCGGAAATAAATTCGGGCAGCCGCTTATCTGCGGATCGGTGCTCACTTTTGAACATTCGGAAAACGAAAAGCGTTACGGTTACGATAAAGTAATAATGCAGGCTGGTGGTATCGGCTATGGCCGCAAAATTGACAGTCTGAAAGGACATCCGCAGACCGGCGACAAAGTAATAGTAATGGGTGGCGATAACTACCGCATCGGGATGGGCGGAGGAGCTGTTTCGTCCGTCGCCACTGGTGAATACCACAGCGGCATCGAAATGAATGCCGTTCAGCGCTCAAATCCGGAAATGCAGAAACGCGTATATAACGCCATTCGTGCTATGGCCGAAAGCTTGGATAACCCGATTATTTCGGTTCACGATCATGGCGCAGGCGGACATTTGAACTCACTTTCCGAACTGGTTGAAGAACAAGGCGGAGCCATAGATATCAGCAAGCTACCGGTTGGCGATCCCACTTTATCAGGGAAAGAAATTATAGGTAACGAATCGCAGGAACGCATGGGGCTGGTACTTCATGAGAGCGATGTGGCAAAAATGCAAAGGGTGGCCGAACGCGAACGCGCTCCGTTTTATGTTGCCGGAGATATTACCGGTGATATGAACTTCTCGTTTACAAACCCGCTAACAGGCGATGCGCCACTCAACCTCCCGCTAAAATACTTTTTTGGGAAACCGCCACGCACCGTGATGGCTGATAAGGAAATTAAGTCATCATTTCAGCAGCCTGATTATGACAAATTACAGTTAATTCATTATGTCGAACAGGTTCTGCAACTCGAAGCAGTTGCCTGCAAGGACTGGCTTACCAATAAAGTTGACCGTTCGGTTACCGGTCGTATCGCACATCAGCAAACAGCCGGACCACTTCAGCTCCCTTTAAACAACCTCGGAGTTGTAGCTCTTGATTTCCAGGGTGTGAAAGGCATTGGCACTTCCATAGGTCATTCGCCGGTAGCGGGTTTGATTGAAGCAGGAGCTGGCTCGATACTTTCGATAGCCGAAGCGCTCACCAACCTGGTTTGGGCGCCCATCGAACAAGGCCTCGGCGGCATTTCGCTCAGTGCCAACTGGATGTGGCCCTGCCGCAACGAAGGCGAAGATGCTCGTTTGTATAAAGCGGTGCAGGCGGTAAGTGATTTTGCCATAGCACTTGGCGTAAATATCCCGACCGGAAAAGATTCGCTTTCGATGACACAGAAATATCCGGGCGGCGATACCGTAATGGCTCCCGGTACTGTAATTATATCTGCCGTTGGTGAAGTTTCGGATATACAGAAGGTCATAAGCCCCGTATTGAACGAAAGTTTTACATCATCGCTTGTTTATATAGATTTCTCGAAATGTGATTTTAACCTTGGCGGAAGTTCCTTTGCGCAGGCCATGAATAGACTTGGCGGGAGCACTCCTGAAGTTAAAGATGCAGCTTATTTCCGGCTGTGTTTTGAAGCTATTCAGGAGCTGATAAATAAAGATATGATCCTTGCCGGGCACGATGTTTCAGCCGGCGGACTCATCACCACTTTGCTCGAAATGACTTTCAGCCATACTGCCATGGGTATGGATTTGAATCTTGATAGTTTAGGCGAGGATGATATTATCCGCCTGCTTTTCAGCGAAAAACCAGGTGTGGTTATACAGGTTAACGACCTCGATTTTGTGAGTATTTATCTTCATGATAAAGGCATCAGCTACAGCGTGATTGGCAAACCGGCTACAGGTATAATGCTGAATATCGGGCATCAGGATGAAAAATACAGTTTTGATATTCATGCGTTGCGCGATAAATGGTTCCGCACTTCCTACCTCCTCGACCGCAAACAAACCAGCAAAGGAAAAGCCGAAGAAAGACTTGAAAATTATTCAATTCAGGAACGGAAATTTAACTTCCCACAAGCTTTCACCGGAAAATACAGCCAGTTCGGCATTGACCCGAATCGTAAAACACGTTCAGGCATCAAAGCTGCCATTATCCGCGAAAAGGGCGTGAACGGCGATCGCGAAATGGCCTGGAGCATGCACCTTGCCGGATTGGATGTTAAGGACGTTCATATGACCGACCTGATGAGCGGCCGCGAAACCCTTGAAGATATCAAGATGATCGTTTTTGTAGGCGGTTTCTCCAATTCCGATGTTTTGGGTTCGGCAAAAGGATGGGCCGGTGCTTTTAAATACAACGACAATGCACGCATGGCACTCAAAAAATTCTATGCCCGAAATGACACCTTAAGTCTTGGCGTTTGCAACGGCTGCCAGGTAATGATTGAACTCGGGCTCGTAAATCTGGTTCATGAGCAGAAAACAAAAATGCTGCACAACGCTTCAGGCAAGTTCGAATCCAGTTTCCTTACAGTTGATATTTTAGAAAATAATTCGGTGATGCTGAAATCGCTTGCAGGAAGTAAGTTAGGCATTTGGGTGGCTCATGGCGAAGGGCAGTTTAGTTTCCCTTATTCCGAAGATCAGTATAACATTGCTGCAAAATATTCGTACAGCGCATATCCCGGCAATCCCAACGGGTCGATGTACGATGCTGCCTGTATTTACAGTGCCGACGGCCGCCACCTGGTTATGATGCCCCACCTGGAACGCTCGCTCCTGCCCTGGCAATGGCCTTTGTATCCGGATGCCCGCCAAGCCGACCAGCTTTCACCATGGATGGAAGCGTTTGTAAATGCGAGGGAGTGGCTGAAAGGTAATAAATAGTAAACATCCTGTTATTTGTAAACGGTATGGATTCGATATTATTTAAATCCATACCGTTTTGTTGTTACCTGATCAATTACAAAGCCTGATTATTATTTCCTAAACAGTTGAAAAGGGAGCGATTATTGCAGAGTTTTTTTATATCCCGATTTTAATACTATGAGAAAGATCGAATTTAGTTTATTCTGCTTTTGTATGTTTCTGCTCTCAAGGATAATCATGCCAATGAGCGTTTATGCAGCTTCACAAAAAATTGATTCCATACAGATTGTATTCGATAACCAGCAACTGGTACTTCAGGGCGAGACTTTTAAAATTGGGATTCTTACATTTTACAAAAACGGAAATATCAGTAAAACCCGCGGAATGAAGGATGGCTCTACACTCTGGTGGAACTTTAAAATTGAAGTTACAGGCGGAACATCCAATTCGGGCAATATTTCGGTTAACGAACAATCGGATCCCTCTTTACGAAATTCAATTATCATTAAAGCTTATCCACACAAACATCCTGAATTGGCAAAAGTGATAGCTGTTTCTTTAAACTATGATACCAGTATCACTTTCCGGTCAACAACTCCATTCGATAAAGCTCCCGGAAGCCAGTTTAAAGGGGAACTTGTTGTTGTGTTCGACAATGGAGTTCAGCGTGTTTACAAGGATCTGCAAAGTAAAAAGGAAGCAGGGCCATACAGGTTTTCCGGTAAAGGCGGATCATGGAATAAGGGGAAATTCACCATTGAGCCTGATATTACCAAAATTGACTGGCACTCTGCTTCCTTGATTGTAAACTCGTTGCGTAACCAGTCTGTTGCAGATACTTTTCCGGTTGTTCTTGATTATAAACATAATTACCAACTCAATTTCAGCGGCTCATCCGGATCGCCGGGTTTTTCGGGCACATCCGGTTCAAATGGCGGAAGTGGAATGAATGGTTCGGATGGACAAAATGGACAGTCGGGAGAATATGGCGGCGATGGACCTGATATTGGCATTTGGGCTGACTTATATTACGATTCAATACTAAATTGTAAATTACTTTATGTATTTGCGCAGAATTATAATACAGGCAAGGAATACCGATACCTGGTAAATCCTGAGGGTGGCAGCATTAAAGTTTCCTCAACAGGCGGATCAGGAGGATCGGGAGGTGAAGGCGGCGATGGCGGTTCCGGTGGTGATGGACAAGCCGGAAGAACATGGGTTGAAACTCACATGGAGAAAAAGACCGTGAGTAAAATCGAAAAACGAACTGTAATCAAAA
>JBBSDG010000349.1:0-5146 GCA_038249635.1 Bacteroidales bacterium
CCTTTCTGAGGTATCTGCAGCAACATGCCGTTGTAATACATATTGAGGTCGAAAACTTTCAGATAGCCGGTTGATGGGATCATCAGTCCGTAAAAAGAATCGATATGCCCGTTAAGCTTGTAATACGTGGAATAACTGCGTCCGCGATGCTTAAGCAGGTTTATCTTATCTGTGAGACCCTGTTCCTCAAATTTGCGTATTACTTCCTCCGTTTCTTCTTCTACCTTTACAAATGGAAGGTCAGCGTTCACAATATCCTGCATTCTCTGCTTGATATCCGAAATATCCTTTTGAGTCAATTCTTTATCCGTATTGATCAATCTGCAGTAAATTCCCTTTGAGATGGAATGGTTGATACGGAGTGTTGCCTCCGGGAAATGCTCATGAACTGCTTTGTAAAGCACAAAGGAAAGACCCCTGGTGTACATCCGCATTCCTTCGGGATGATTGATATCAATAAACTGAACCGAAACGGGATGGAACACTTCGAACGAAAGTTCTCGCAACTCGTTGTTAACCAATGCGCCAAGTATAGAACTTTTGAGCTCTACATTAAATTCTTTAATCACCTGGTTGAGTGAAGTGCCTTTCGGGAACAACTTGGTGGAACCTGAGTTGATACAAGCTACTGCTATTTTAGTATTCATGCGGATTGTATATTATTGAAACGGGATTCATTGATTAACAGATTTTCATACAAAATAGTATCCCGGCATATCTATTAATGTATCAAACTGCCAATAGTTACTATACATGGTTTTAAGAATTATTATGAATATTCGCTGGCAAATATAACCCCAAATTGCAATGCAAAGTCTTTCTTTATCTATCTTTGCAGCGAAATGAAAACGCTGACAAAAATATTGTTTTTTGTACTGTTTGCCATAACACTTTCAAATGTTACGGGAAATACGGTTTCAGTTTCCCCTGCAAAATTATTTTTTATTGAGAATATCGCAAACAGTGAGCAATCATGTTCTGAAACCGTTTTATCGGAATCAGAAATTACAAATGATGAGGTAAATATATGCCAATCATCCGAACTCATTGGCAGCCCCACAACCGGACAGGATAATTACAGTAAAAACTGTACTTTTCTTCCACATTATAGCAAAACCTGCTGGCAACCGCCTAAAACTTCCTAAAACATCTCCCGTATTAATAGCAACTCTCAAAGCATCCATTGTTTTGAGGGATTTACTATATGCTATTCAGCATGTATGCTACTTAAAACAGGAGGTTTATGCCAACCCTTCGAGGGTTTAACCAACGTTGATCCAACCCTTGATTCGCTTAAGTACCTATTGAACATAACAGTTGTAGCTTTCTGTGAATTTACAAAAGGTTAGGTTATTCTGATTTAAAGATTGAAAATAAATACAAAGGAGACCAGCCACCTTTTTTAAAAACGGACCTGCCCTGAACAGGCTTACTTATCAGGGGCGACACCGAAAAGCCTTATGAATAGGAATTAATACTTGCATAAAATGAACAAAAATGATGATTATGACATGGCTTCGGGTTATATAAGGACGGCTCTGAAAAAAGGGCCGATAAGGACAGCACTCATTATTGGAGTAGCTCTTTTGTTTTTCATGATCTTAAAACCCTGGGTTCAGATTGGGGCAGGCGAAAGAGGGATTGTACTTAATTTTGGTGCTGTGCGACCGGTTGTACTTGGCGAAGGGCTTCATTTCCGAATTCCGTTAATGCAGCAAATTGTGATTATGGATGTAAAAGTGCAGAAGGCAACTACCGATGCAACTGCTTCTTCATCCAATCTTCAGGAAGTAAGCTCAACGGTTGCCATAAACTACCATGTAATTCCCGATAAGGCGAATGTTGTTTATCAAACCATCGGCCTGGAGTTTAAAGAGCGCATCATCGATCCTGCCGTGCAGGAGGTGGTGAAGGCGGTGTCGGCCAGGTATTCGGCCGAAGATCTCATCACTAAAAGATCCTTAGTGAGTGATGCCATGAAATCAACACTTACCGAACGACTTTTGGCAAACAACATTGCTGTTGATGCGTTCTCTATTGTAGGATTCAGTTTCTCCAAAATATATATGGATGCTATTGAATCAAAACAAACGGCGGAGCAACTCGCGATGAAAGCCCAGCGTGACCTGGAAAGAATAAAGATTGAAGGAGAACAGAAGATTACATCCGCGAAAGCAGAAGCAGAGGCACTGCGCCTGCAAAGGGAAAATATTTCAACCGACCTGATTGAACTTCGAAAGATTGAAGCCAATCTTAAGGCAATTGAGAAATGGAATGGAATACTGCCATCGGTTACAGGCGGCGGGGCAGTTCCATTTATTGGTGTCGGCGATGTAACGAAAAAATAAATCAGATGTACAGGTATCTCATTGTTGCCATTGTAGCAGGCATTATTGGTTACAGTTTAGCCCGGAAAAAAGGCCACAGCCCGATACTCTGGTTTATACTCTGTGCATTTGTGCCTTTGCTTGTTTTGGTAATTCTGATACTTCCGTTAAAAGAGGCCAAAGGATACACCAAAAAGTGTCCTTATTGTGCCGAAATTATCAAAGAGGAAGCAATAGTTTGCAAACATTGCGGGAATAGCGGATTTATGTAAAATATAATTCCGGGTTAACAGTCAGTACAAGTTTAGTAAATAACTTTTCGTTTTAGTTCAATAAATAAAAATAATTTAAAAATTACAGAAATGAATACATCAGAAAAATATGGACAACTTAATGAAAATCAGGATGAAGAACATTTTATTCATCTGGTGCAGGTGGCAATTGCGGATGGGATAATTCATGATGATGAATTGCAGATGCTTCACCGTTGCGGGCGGTCAATAGGGCTAACCGACCTGGAAATTGACGATGCCATTGCCTCGACAAAAAAAACGACTTTTATTCCTCCTTATGAGTTATCAAAGCGATTTGAACAGATGTACGATATGGTAAAAATGATATTGGCAGATGCTAAAATCGACAATTCGGAAATGAGATTAGTAACCAGTCTGGCTTTAAAATCGGGGTTTAATGAAGACGAAATACCTGGCTTATTAAGCATATTAATAAGCGGGATCAGAAACAGGGAAGATGAAGAAGATCTTTTTAAAGTGTATGCTAAGAAAAGAAAAATTGCTTAATCGAAAACACCCCGATTTAATTCTGATTGGCGAATACCTGCACCTTAAAAGTGGATATGCCTGATGAAAATCTGGATTAAAAGTCTGCATGACTGGAGTTTGAAATGGGCTCATACAAAATATAGCTGGATAGCCATGTTTGTATGTGCCTTCGCCGATGCATCATTTTTCCCGCTGCCTACACCCTCGTTTTTCATCGGGCTTGCGATACTTAATATTGCAAACACCTATAAACTTGCATTAAGCGGAACCCTTGGAACTGTTTTCGGTGCAGTATTGGGATATTCAATAGGGCATTTCGTGTGGCTTAACGCCGACGGCGGATTTACCGGGATTGCTCAGTTTTTCTTTG
This sequence comes from Bacteroidales bacterium, assembly GCA_038249635.1. Taxonomy (GTDB): domain Bacteria; phylum Bacteroidota; class Bacteroidia; order Bacteroidales; family UBA4417; genus UBA4417. The sequence continues at coordinate 3,480 of JBBSDG010000349.1, forward strand.
AATATATACCAGGTTTTTCGGTTGAGTTCTATGAGCAAATACGGGTTTTGTACGCTCGCTGGGATTTCTGGATTCTTTTCTCCGCTGGATACACACCTGTTCCTTACAAGGTTTTTTCAATTTCATCAGGTGTGTTCAACCTGAATTTTTTCATGATGCTGTTTGCTACTTTCTTAGGGCAGGGAATTCGTTTCTTTATTTTGGGATACCTGATTGTAAAAATCGGCCCTCAGATTAAAGGAATGATAGCGCGAAATATGAAAGCTATTGCAATTGCATCATCGCTGAGCATAGCCGCATTGATAATTATAATAAAATTAATATGACTTGGTTACGAAAAACGTATGATTGGGTTTTACATTGGGCCGAAACACCTTATGGCCCGGCAGCACTTTTTGGTCTCGCTTTTATTGAGGCAATTTTTTTCCCGATACCCCCCGATGTTTTGCTGATTGCTCTTGCGCTTGGCGGCGCGGCTAAAGCGTTCAAATACGCTCTGGTTTGCACTGTGGGTTCTGTTTCCGGCGCATTTATAGGTTATGGACTTGGGTATTTTGCCTGGTTAAACACGAACGGGGAATTTTCGGGGTTCGCTCTTTTCTTCTTTCAGAATATCCCCGGATTTTCAGTTGAATTATATAACAGCATAAAAGCATTATTCAACCAATGGGATTTTTGGGTGATATTTACGGCTGGCTTTACGCCCATCCCGTACAAGGTTTTTACCATCACAGCCGGAGTTTTCGACCTTAATCTGCTGATGTTCTTTGTAGCATCTTTAATCAGCCGTGGAGCAAGGTTCTTTTTTATAGCCTGGCTTATCTGGAAATATGGGCCAACCATAAAGCGTTTTATAGATAAATATTTCAACTTGCTTGCCATAGGATTTACTGTTCTGCTGATCGGTGGTTTCGTAATAATTAAGTATCTGTTGTAAATCCTGGATTTTGCCTTTAGACTCATTGTTTGGATTGACTTATACGCATCACTGACAAAGCCAATGGATTATCGCAAAACAACCAATAGTTGCAAATTGCTGATCAGTAATTGGGAAAATAGAACTCAAAACGAATCGCAAGACGAAAAATAATATAAACTAAAAAATCAGTATTAATCCTTAAAATCAGAAATCATGAATTGTCCAACATGTAATGTGCCTCTTGTAATGTCGGAACGACAGGGCGTTGAAATTGATTATTGCCCAAATTGCCGGGGCGTATGGCTCGACAGGGGCGAACTGGATAAAATCCTTGAGCGGTCGGAGCAGCCTGCCGGTAATACCCGTCTAAATGACCAGACAGGTCACTACGGCAAACCCCAGCAACACTATACAAATAAAAAGCAAAAATCCTGGTTACAGGATATTTTTGATTAGCAGCAGATTTGATTGGAGAGATTCCCTTTGCGGGCTTATGTTTTAGCCTTGCAAAGGGATCTCCTCGCTACCTTACAAATCCTTTCGTGTAGTTAAATGATAAAAATTAAATTTGCTGTATTAGCCGTAAGCATACCGGATCATAAAAAACCCCCGCTGCCGCGCGGTGTGTCCTGAAGTAAAAGTGCTAATTTAATTATCAAAGATAGTTCTTTTACATGCTGTATAAAAGATGAAGGGGTTTCTGCAAAGAGATGAACCTTCGCAATAGCTGTGCAGGCAGATATTGCAA
>JBBSDG010000350.1:0-5141 GCA_038249635.1 Bacteroidales bacterium
AGTCATATTTACTTTTGTTGGTATGAAGTCGGAGGAAATGACGATCGGAACCAAATCAGAATTCAATGTAACCCTAACCGATGAGACCATTGGACTTGAAGAAGTAATCGCTGTTGGATACGGTGTTCAGAAGAAAACAACGATCGTTGGTTCTGTTAGTACGATGAAGGGCACCGAGGTCGCAGCAACTCCGGTTGCCAATATTTCCCAGTCTATTGCAGGTAAAATGGCAGGTGTTAGTATGCGCCCAAATGGAGGGCAACCAGGTCAGGATTCACCTGATATCCACATCCGTGGTATTGCAACAACTGGTAATAATGCACCGTTAATCGTGGTTGATGGAATTATCAGGTCAAATATCAGTCAGATAGATCCAAATTCGATAGAATCAATTTCTGTGTTAAAAGATGCTTCGGCTGTTGCCCCTTACGGTTTAGGTGGAGCAAACGGAGTAATCCTGATTACAACCAAAAAAGGCAAAATGGGAGCTCCTACTCTAACCCTTGATTCCTATTATGGAGTGCAGCAACCTACCTATAATTATTATCCAAAGTTGCTCGATGCAAAAGGGTATATGCGGATGAGAAACGAAGCTTACCTGAATGATTACAATGGTAAAATACCAACAGGTGGTCAGATGCCTTTTGCTCAGACAATGATTGATGATTATGCAAATTTGCACGCTACAGATCCTGACAAATATCCCGATAGCAATCCTGAAGGATATGTGAACATGAAGGCACCTGTTCAGAATTACAATTTACAGATTAGCGGAGGAACTGACAAGATTAAATACTATGCCGGATTAGGTTTCTTTAAACAGAACGGAATGTTCGACCAAATGAACTACGGCCGCTATAACTATAATATGAACCTGGAAACTCAGGTGACGAATACGACCAAGGTAAACCTATCGTTAATGGGATCGATCGAGAATTCGAATACCGTTGACCCCGCAGAATCAGCCAGCGGACTTTTCAGAAGCGGATATAAATTTATTCCTATTAAAAGTATTAATTACAGCAATGGTTTATGGGGTGAATTTGCAGGACGCTCACCGGTTGGTGTTCTAAATTCAGGAGGATATGTCAAAAACAACAACAATACTTTATTAACTACTATTTCTGTTGAGCAGCAACTGCCTTTTGTAAAAGGATTAAGCGCCAAAGCAGTTTTTAGTTACGATCCAAACCAGCGAACAATTAAAAGCTGGCACCGGCCGTTTTATTTCTATTCTCAAAATTTGAATACAACTCCTTATACTTATGCAAAGGAGATTTCAGCCAACGAAGGGGGCTCACCTAGTTATACTTGGTTAAGCCAGGAATACCAGAAGAATCAAAACTTTACATTCCAGGGTTTTCTGAATTACCACAATACATTTGGCAAACACGATCTTACGGGATTGTTAGTTGCCGAATCGCGGAATAATAAATACGAGCGTTTTAGTGCCCGTAGGGATAATTTTGCAATCAATGTAGATGAATTAGGAATGGGAAGTTCAGCCAAAGCCGATTTCAGCAATGATGGATCTTCTTCAACAGGTAGTCAGATTGGGTATGTATACAGGCTAGGCTACGGATTTGATAATAAATATCTGTTCGAAGCATCGGGCAGGTACGACGGCCATTATTCTTTTGGCCCCGGAAAGAGATGGGCCTATTTCCCCGCATTTTCTGCAGGTTGGAGATTATCTGAAGAAGCTTTTATTAAACAATTCTCATTCATTAACAATCTTAAATTAAGAGGATCTTGGGGAAAATCGGGAAACTTACCTTATATCAATGGTAGAATAGCCGATTTCCAATATCTGAGTGGTTATACACTAACATCTAATGCTTATGCATTTGGGTCTGGCAATCTTGTTCAGGGCGCATATCAGCCACGCGAAGCAAACCCCAATATTACGTGGGAAATTGCAACAAAAACCGACGTGGGTTTTGATGCTACTTTATGGAGTGGCTTGTTAACTGTTGAAGCTGACTATTTTCACGAACGTAGAACTGGTATGTTATTGCCACCTGCTATCAGTGTGCCAGTTGAATATGGGTTAAGCTTAGCCCAGGAAAATGCAGGAATCATGGAAAGTCATGGTTTTGAATTTGTTGTTGGAAGCAATCATAAATTTAAAAACGGATTGGAGTTAGGTTTTACAGGCAATTTTAGTTATGCCACGAACAAAATGGTTCAGATGTTTGAAACTGCTGCCACCCGCAACAATCCAAACCGTAGCCGGACAGGCAGGGTTTATAACGTGCCGTTTGGCTACCATGCATTGGGTCTGTTCTCAACAGCAGATGACAAAAATGCTGATGGATTGATCAATTCTACAGATGGTTATAGTGTCATCCAATTTGGGGATCTTCATCCCGGAGATATCAGGTACGCCGATCTTAGCGGACCAGCTGGTATTCCTGATGGTAAAATTGACGCAAACGACGAAACCGTTATTGGGAATCCTGTTTATCCTTTGATTAGTTTTGGCTTTACTCCTACCGCAGCATGGAAAGGATTTGATGCAACCTTATTTTTTCAAGGATCTGCAAAAATGAGTTTCAATACTCAGGGAACTTTTCAAACACTCCCTTTCGCGAACAACAGCAGCAATACCACAACAGAATATTTAAACAACCGCTGGACTCCAACTACCCAGAATTCCAAATATCCAAGAGCAACACAGGCACCTTATGCAAATAATACGCAAGGGTCAGACTTCTGGATGATCAATAATAGTTTTCTGAGGTTAAAGACACTGATATTGGGTTACACAATTCCTAAATCGATCACAAAATCGATGCGTATTCAAAGTGTTCGTTTCTATATTTCAGGCCAGAACCTGCTCACAATTAGCAAGCTGAAATTTATGGATCCTGAAGTAGGATACACCGATCGCGAAACTGCTTATCCAAACCAAAAAGTTACCACTTTAGGTTTAAATGTAACTTTCTAACTACAATTAAAAAATTACAAGATGAAATATACAATTAAAATATTTAAAATCAGCAATCTTACTCTTATAGGATTATTACTTATCAGCATATATTCCTGTAACCAGGTTGATTTTCTTGAAAACGAGAGCAAGTCAAACCTAACAGATGCCTCGATGTGGGCATCTGAAGGGAATGCAGACATTTTTCTGAATGACATTTATGGCAGTCTTCCTAATAAAGGGAATGAACCTGAAAACCTTGATAATTATACCGACGATAACGATGCTGGGTTTTACTATACTTCCTATAACTGGAAAAAGGGTATCATCGAAACATCTGCAAGTGGTTTTCAGGTTTGGGGTGGAACATCCGGACCAACTGATTGGGCTGACTGGGGTAATACTTTCACTAAGGTTCGGAAATGCAATACTTTCATTCAAAAACTAAATGAGAATTCGAAAAACTTTTCGGAAGGTTACATTAAGAAACGTCTCGACGAAGTAAAATTTATCCGAGCATGGTTCTATAGCGAATTATGGTATCATGTAGGTGGCTTACCTATTCTTACTATACCGCTCGATCGCAATACAATGGACAGTACAAAAATTTATACTCCAAGAGCATCTTTCGAACAAACCTTTAATTTCATCACAACTCAGTTGGATTCCATTATCAAGAATAATGCATTGCCGGCAAAATATTCAGGCGGTGATAAGGATGCAGGAAGAGCAACATTAGGTGCTGCCCTGGCTTTGAAAGGATGGGTTGAACTTTATGCAGCAAGTCCTTTGTTTAATGCTTCCCCTGCCGTTGCTGACCCGGATCATTTAATAAGTTTTGCATCAGCCGATCCGGCACGTTGGACAAAAGCAGCAGCTACTAATAAACAATTTATTGACACTTATGGTGGCTCAACCTACAATCTGTTTCAAGACCTGCCCAATTTCTGGAGGGCATCAAATGAATACAATTCAGAAGTTATTTGGGATCGCCAGAATGTTGCCGTTACAATGGGAAATAACTACGAACAGTTTGGCGGTCCGGTATGGATTAATAATGTCTATTATACCTGGGGCAATTATTGCCCCACTCAAGAACTAGTCGATGCCTATTGCATGGCTAACGGGAAACTGATCTCTGATCCGACATCCGGCTATAATCCACAAAAGCCTTATGTTGGGAGAGAAAAAAGGTTCTATGACTTTGTTGTTTATGATGGTGCTCCTTACAAACAGGATTGGATGGCAAAAGTCGATACGATTTTCACACGCATTGACAAAGTGCATCCTTCGAAAAACGAAATTGACTTTGCCAGCGATGACGTTGGAAATACAGCCTATTATTCAAAGAAGAGGATCAATCCGGACGCACCACGAGGGGGTAATTCAAGCGGACAGAACTACGTTTATTTGCGCTATGCGATGGTGTTATTAAACTATGCAGAAGCCCAAAACGAGGCTGTTGGCCCGGATGCTTCAGTTTACACAGCAGTTAACTCGGTCAGAAAAAGGTCAAATCTACCCGATTTAAACCCCGGTATGGATAAAGTCGCCATGCGCGCTGCAATACGCCGTGAGCGTCGTGTTGAACTTTCGTATGAAGGGATTAGGTTTTTGGATATCGTTCGTTGGAAAATAGCTTCTGACGTAATGAGTGTCGATAAACATGCGATGAAAATTACAAACTCATCTCCTTCTGACAACAAAGGTGTTTGGGTTTATGAAATAATTCCGCTTAACCACCCGGCTGTATTTACACCAAAAATGTATATAAATCCAATTCCTCAAATGGTAATCGATCAGAATTCAAAAATTAAGCAGAATCCAGGTTACTAATTTATCCCAATTAAAAAACAGGTTGCCTTCATAGTTGCAGGCAACCTGTTTCTATTTCAAGTATTCATATTCCATTTTTCAAGGAATGCTGATATTGGAAAAAATAAGAATAGGCGAAAAATAAATATTAATAATCCAAATTATATGACAAATTTATCACGCAGATCATTTATCGCAAAATCAGCTGTTGTTGCAGCCGGAGCAGCATTACTTCCGGGATTAACACAATGTAAAAGCGGCAAAATAAACATTGCGGTAATAGGTGTAGGAGGACGCGGGAAAGCGAACTGGAGCGAATGTATGAATGAAAATGTGGTGGCTTTGTGCGATGTCAGCGACGACGCAGCAGCCGAAGGGTTTAAAACATTCCCAAATG
>JBBSDG010000351.1:0-5134 GCA_038249635.1 Bacteroidales bacterium
AAATTAACAATTTGAGAATCCCTTTACAGATAACTATCGATTACTTTATTTCAATTTATTTCCTTGTACCTCAATTTATTTCACCATATTTCAATGTATTTCAAACTATTTCTAAGTATTTCTAAGTATTTCAATCTATCTCTATTTATTTCACCATATTTCAATCTATTTCGATTTTATTTCAATGTATTTCTACTTTTCTTACCGCCCTTTCCCTCCACATAGCTTGAAATAGTGGAACCACGAAAACTGTCATTACCTGTATCACCATTCCGCCAAACATAGGTATTGCCATAGGGATCATAATATCAGAACCTTTACCGTTAGATGTTAAGACAGGTAACAAAGCTATTACTGCAACAGCGGTGGTCATCATGGCAGGACGGACACGTTTCATTCCCGCTGATACAACTGCTTCGCGCACATCGTGAACCGTGGCAGGATGCCGCGCTTCGAATACCTGGTGAATGTAGGTACCCATTATTACGCCATCGTTTGTAGCAATTCCGAACAGGGCTATAAAACCGACCCAGACCGCCACACTGAGATTTATAGTATGCATTTGAAACATATCCCTGAGGTTAATCCCGGCAACGGAGAAATTCATAAACCACCCTTGACCATACAACCAAAGCATAATGAAACCGCCGGCAAAGGCAACAAATACTCCTGAAAAGTGAATAAACGAAGCCGTAACAGTACGGAACTGGAAATACAGAAGCAATAAAATGAGGAGCAGACTTATAGGTATTACTATCGACAGTCTTTTTGTGGCTCGTAGCTGATGCTCGTAATTGCCTGCGAATTTATAGGAAACACCAGCAGCTAATTTGAGAGATCCGTTACTTATTTGATTTTGCAGGACTTTCTCCGCTTCCTGAACTACATCCACTTCGGCTTTACCTTCGTTTTTGTCAAAAATAACATACCCGTTCAGGAACGTATTTTCACTCCGGATCATTTGTGCGCCGCGCGTATAATCAATATCTGCTATTTCTCCCAGGGGAATCTGTACGCCGTTCATTGCCGGGATTAGGATACGTTTGAGATCCTCAGGATTATCACGTAATTCGCGGGCATAACGAACCCTGATCGGAAACCGCTCACGTCCTTCGACCGTGGATGAAAGTGCCATTCCACCGACAGCCACCTGCAAAACTTCCTGCACATCGCTTACACTCATACCATAGCGAGCCATAGCTTCGCGATTGAGATTGATTTCGATATAAGGAGCGCCAACTGCCCGGTCGTAGAACACGCTGGAAGCTTTGATGGACGGCACATCTTTTAATGCCTGTTCCAATTGCAAACCTGCCTTTTCAATAGTTTCCAGGTCGGGTCCATACACTTTCAAACCCATTGGTGCTCGCATACCGGTCGAAAGCATGACCAGCCGCGTTTCTATCGGCTGTAGTTTAGGAGCGGAGGTTAATCCTGGTATATCGGTAACTTTAACAATTTCTTTCCATATATCATCCGGTTTCCTTATCTCGGGACGCCACTGCCGGAAATATTCACCTTTAGCATCAGGAACCAGGCTATCAGATGGAATAGGCCTGAAACCTTCCTTTTCGAAATTGTATTTTGAGCCACTTTTGAAAATATAGCTTCCATCGCGGTCCACTTTAAACCTCATTCTTTGTCCATTTTCGTCAAGAATATACTCCGGGCGGTAATTGATCGTATTCTCGAACATTTGTACCGGCGCAGGGTCGAGTGCGGAATTTACACGCCCCCATTTACCCACGGCTATCTCAACTTCAGGGATTGCTGATAAACGCTTGTCGAGTGTTTCAATATATTCCAGATTTTTTTCGATACTCGAATGAGGCATACTGGTTGGCATAAGCAGGAATGATCCTTCGTTTAAGGAAGGCATAAACTCCTTTCCGATTCCAGGAAACCTTTTAGCAGGAGCTTCCCAAAGAGCAGTTTTTCTGAAACTTTTCCAACCCATTTTTTCAGCACCTGTCGCAACAAAGCCGAATATCTTATCAGTTCCCATCCAGGCCAGCATTCCAAAAACCAGTGTCACTGCCGGGATAAGCAGGAACTTAGTTTTATTTGCCAATGCCCAGCGGATAATATTTTCGTAAAAATGTACCATCGACATCAATACCAGAAGTATCACCCCGATTATACCAGCTACAAACAGATAGTTGATAAAAGTACTGTTGTGAGCGCCCAATGGCAACCACTCGATGGTGAGGTAATAAGCAGCAACAAGCACCGTGATGGCAATATTGATATAATTTGGGAATTCTTTCCTTTGTTCCGGCCAGCGGTAATCAAGCAGGTTGTTGATACCGATAGCAACTAATGCCAAAGCCGGCCATGTGTGCCAGAAAATCAGGGCCAGTATGCCGGCAATGATCAGACCACTATTCCAGAATTTGCGAATCCTTTTTGTATCAAAACTGATGTTAAAAAAGATATGCGTTAAGGTAGGTAACACCACAATGCCGAGAATAAAGGCTGCCAAAAGCGCAAAGGTTTTGGTGAAGGCCAGCGGGTGGAAAAGCTTGCCTTCTGCTGCCTGCATGGCAAACACAGGTAAAAAACTTACAATGGTGGTTGCAATGGAAGTAACCACGGCGGCACGTACTTCGGTGGTAGCCTGGTAAATTACGTCCATCAGTTTTTTACCACGGACTCCTTTATTTTCAGGCATTTCAAGATGCCGGAGTATATTCTCCACATCCACAATCCCTATATCAACCATTACGCCGATAGCAATTGCAATTCCCGATAAGGCAACAATATTAGCCTCAATGCCGAAAGCCCGCATCAGGATGAACGTCATTAATACACCAATAGGCAGTAAGCCGGCAACAATGAGCGAAGCCCGCAGGTTCATTACCAGGATGATTATGACAATGATACTGATCAGGATTTCGTGCGATAAGGCTGACTCGAGTGTTCCGATAGTTTCTTTGATGAGGCTGGTGCGGTCGTAAAAAGGAACTATTGTTACTTTTGAAATAGTACCATCGGGCAAGGTTTTTTGTGGCAATCCGGCTTCAATTTCTTTAATTTTAGCTTTTACATTGTTGATAACATCCATCGGATTTGATCCGTAACGGGCGACCACTACGGCACCGACAGCTTCGGAACCTGCTTTATCCAATCCGCCACGCCGGGTAGCCGGTCCAAATGAAACATGTGCCACATCTTTAATCCGTACCGGGACATTATTCCGGACCGCCACCACCGAGATTTCGAGATCGCCAAGGTTTTTAACATAGCCAAGTCCGCGAATAATGTATTCCACGTTATTCAGCTCCATGGTTTCGGCACCTATATCGAGGTTACTTTTGCGCACGGCATTCATCACATCCATAACCGAAACATTGAATGCTTTCAGTGCTTCGGGAATTAAATCAACCTGGTATTCCTTGATGAATCCACCTACCGATGCCACTTCCGAAACCCCTTCGGCAGCTGATAATCCGTATTTTACATAAAAATCCTGTATCGAACGGAGTTCCTGCGGATTCCAGCCACCGTTTGGGTTTCCTGTTTTTGGGTCGCGACCCTCGAGGGTGTACCAGTAAATCTGGCCTAATGCAGTGGCATCCGGCCCTAAAGTTGGCTGAACACCGGTTGGTAAAGTACCGGAAGGCAGTGAACTTAGTTTTTCAAGAATACGCGAGCGGCTCCAGTAGAAATCGACATTATCTTTAAAGATGATATAGATAAACGACATGCCGAACATGGAAGTGCTGCGGATGGTTTGAACTCCCGGAATACCAAGCAAGGAAGTAGTCAAAGGGTATGTAACCTGGTCCTGTATATCTTTAGGTGAACGTCCCATCCACTCGGTAGCTACAATCTGCTGGTTTTCGCCAATATCGGGAATGGCATCTACTGCAATGGGGTCGCGCGGCAGAAACCCTGATTTCCAGTGGAAGGGCATAAAAACAACACCCAGCGCTATGAAAGAAACCAGTAAGATAAAGGTGATCAGCCGGTTTTCGAGAAAATATTTGACGAGTCGGTTAAACATAAATTCTTGATTAAGTGATTATTCTGTGTCAACAATCTGAATCTTGCATCTAAAATCGGCTGTCAGACCATCCGTCAGCATTTACAGATGGCCTGACAGCCGAATTTTCAGAATCATGATTAATGCATCATGTGCATGGTATCGGACTGGTTGTGCATATGTAAACTATCGGCATTTTCCTGAATAACAAGAGGCATACCGCATATCGGGCAATCACCCGGTTTATCTTTATGCACTTCAGGATGCATGGTGCAGGTATAAACTATTTTTTCAGTAGATTTTGATTCGACTTTAGTGCTATTTGACGTTGAATTATTGCAAGCGCTGAAAGCCATTGCCATAGAAACCACGAGCAGAACTATTATACTTAACTTTTTCATTTTACTTTGTATTATTGTTTAACAAATTTAACTGTATTTGAAACAGCAAACATTTTATTATTATCGAAAATTTACATGCAGCAGCCCATTTTCATCTTATGGTCATGAGATTTTGCTTTCTGAAGGTTCATTCCACATTTCGGACATTTACCAGGTTCCATAGAAGTAACTTCAGGATGCATAGGACATGAATAGAGTGCAGAAGATTTAACAACCAGGTCCATTTTGCATTTAGGACATTTACCCGGCGAATCGCTTGTTACCTCAGGATGCATAGGGCAGGTGTACTGAACGCTGGTTTTTTGAACAAGGTCCATTCCGCATTTGGAGCATATGCCGGGTTTATCGGAAGTAATCTCAGGATGCATGGAACAGGTATATGTGATACCTGTATTGGTTGCCTCTTTTTGGTTGCCGGGTGAATTAGTATCAGTTTGAGCAACGGCAAACCCAACGAATAACAGCATTGAGCTCGCAATAATTATCAGTTTTTTCATATTAATCAGTTTTATTTGTATTATCAGACATGTAAATCAATTAATTAACAGGATGGTGAGCAGAGTGTGCCAGGTGGATGGTCTTTAAATTGCGGTAGTATTGATTTACAACTGAAGTATCGCCCATATAGGTATGAGTTCCCATCATGTTACTTCCATGCATGGTATTTCCACCCATCATATTTCCACCCATCATATTGTCGCCATCCATCATATCCTTGCAATACGTAAGGTAATATTGATTGCAGAGT
>JBBSDG010000352.1:0-5133 GCA_038249635.1 Bacteroidales bacterium
CGGTGGAAATTGCCCAACCCCAGGCCTGGCTTGGAGTTTCGACTATGTGATGTGCCGTTTTGTTATAAAAATCGGTAATAGCACCGCAATCGGAAACAACATACCCATTGAAGCCATATTTGTTGCGAAGGATGTTATTCAACAAAATATCGGAACCGCAGCAGGGTTTGTCGCGGAAACGATTGTAAGCGCACATGATGGATTGTACCTTTGCCTCCTTTATAGTTGCCTCAAAAGCAGGCAGATAAGTCTCGTACAAATCGCGGTCGTTCACAAAAATATTATCGGTGTGTCGGCTGGGTTCCGGTCCGCTATGCACAGCATAATGTTTCGATGTGGCAATTACTTTCAGATAGTTGGGATCATTTCCCTGAAGTCCATTTATAAAATTAACAGCCATGCGGGAAGTGAGGTATGGATCTTCGCCGTAGGTTTCCTGTCCACGGCCCCAACGCGGATCGCGGAAAATATTAATATTGGGCGACCAGAAAGTTAGTCCCATGTAAATAGACCTGGCGTTGCCACGGACAAACGCATGGTGTTTTGCCCTGGCCTCATCCGAAATTGCGTTACCAACCTGTAGCATTAAATCCTGGTCGAACGTTGCAGCCATACCTATAGCCTGAGGAAAAACAGTTGCTTTTCCGGCCCGGGCCACACCATGAAGGCATTCGTTCCACCAGTTATATGCAGGAACACTAAGCCTTTCGATAGCAGGTGCCTGGTTAAAAAGCTGGTAAACTTTTTCCTTCAGCGTCATTCGCGAAACCAGGTCATCGACCCGTTGATCAACCGGAAGTTTTGGATCCTGAAATGGAAATTTATACTGCTGCTGGCTTATTGCAGGCCTGTATAAAAAAATCATGCTGATAAAGAGGAATGCTGTGATTTTCATAAAAATATGGTGTTTTAGTTTCGTGTTTTGCTATTGCTTTCCGACAATCTGATCAATTTTACTGAACAACTTCGGGCTGGCTTTTCCTTCATCAACCAGCTTTCGCCAGATGGAATAAACAGCCACATTCCAACCCATGTTTGGTTTCCAGGGTTCACCAGTAACTGTATTTAAGCATTCATAAGAGGTCGACCCGGCTTCAAAATCGAGCGATACTCTCCAGATAAGTTCATCCTCTGCTTCCGGTATACCATGAAGGTAAGCACAAATCAGAAATAAATTGTCGTACAAAAAGTAAGACCCGCCTTTGAAATACCTGCCATCAGGCATTTTTTCACGATTTACCTGCGAAGTGTAGTTTTCGACATCGTACATAGCCGCCGGTAAATAATTGCCATCGGGCAGGCTCACAACTTTGAATCCATATTTCGTTTTTGAGTATTTAACCATTCGGTCATAATGCTGCCTCACTGTGTTATCGTCCAGTAATTTGCGATCGAAATAAACCTGGGCAAGCAAATCGGGAACCAACGGGTCGGGTCCCATTATTTTGTTTTTCTTCCGGCTGATGGGGTAAAAGCCCATTTTTGAATTAAACATGTTTTTATACTCCAAAATAGCTTTCGCAGGATCAGATTTAACCTTCAAACCCATTTCCTTTGCCGCAGTAAGAACTAAAGCAAACAGACCCTGATTGAAGCTGATTACATCGTCTTTATCGAATGCAATTACATCGCCCCAGTATTGAAAATCCATACGGCCATCTTTCTCGGTAAAGCTGTAGAAACAGTTTCCTTTTGCCCTGGTTTCTATAGCATCAAGGTACTTCTGAACTTTAGCCATGTCAACCTGTTTTCCTTCTTTAAAGGAACGGTAAGCCCATATTACGGCCATCAGCGGATATTCGGCATAGGTATTTACCTCAGCAAGTTCGTTTTTAATACACTCTGTTGACCAGTCGGAATCCAGCATAGTCGAAATCCAGAAAGCATCGCGGCAATACTGGGTATTCCCATATTCAACGGAAGGAACAACCCAGTATTTACTTTTACCGGTTTCATTTACGCGGAGATTCATGTAAGCGGTCGAATATGATAAAGCTCCGAAATAATCGGTTACTTTGCCTCCGGAAAAGTGCTTTGCTGCCAACTGGTTAACATTTTTCCGCAGACCTTTGAAATCTTTAGCCTGACTCTTAAAAATAATACCTTCAAAGCTGTGTGGATTATTGTTTGATAGAGGATGGTAATAAGACATAATTTTCCCCGGCGCCATTACCTGGGTTTTATCGGTGTTGTAGTCCAGTTTCAGTGCTTCCGAAGTATCAGGTTTAAGGCCGGGAGTTTCGCCATTATCGCCTGAAGATAATTCAATAACCTCACGTAGGTTATAAAAAGCCTGGCTTGTGAAGTTGTTGTAAAGTGCTGGACTTCCATTCAAAGCTACAATGAAACCATTGTTATTTTTCAGAGCAACCATGGGAACAGCTTGCTTGGCAATACCTTCCGAAATCCATGCATCCACATCGTGAGGACTTTGGCGGAAAATTTCAGGGCTTTTCACCTCGCCGTTGAAATTATAAGGAATACTCGTTGTATCATAATTGCATTTAAGTGAGAAGTAAATTTCCTTTCCGGCGCTTTCGGTTGAAGCAACGGCTTTAAAAACTGTGTATTTATCTTTTGGCTCAAGTGTAAAAACAACATGGATGCCATCAACTGTTTTTTGAAATGTTAAAGGCTTGTCGATATTCGTAAAAGTAACCAGCTCAATATCTGTTTTACCGGCTTGCTTAACTACCAGCGACCAATTTGGAACTTTGGCATTTTTGAGCGAGCATCCAGTTGCAAGTACTAGTATAATTACCAGCAGAAAAAAATATCTTTTCATGTTTAAGATTGGGTTTTTTATTTTCCTTCTTCCATAAATTTCATAATACCCATCAGTGCTCCCCAATGATAATAAGGGGCACAGTTCAATTGATCCTTGCGATTTGCAACGCCTTTGGCCGAGTTGATGTTTTCGAAAACGGCTCCGTGTTTTTGCCAAGCCTCAATAAAGAGGTTATATGACTTTTCGGCCAGTTCGTTGGCAGCTTTTTCATCGTAATCGCGCAAACCGAGATAAACCAGGAAGTTCATTGGTCCCCAGATGGCTCCGCGCCAGTAATTGTTGTTGTAGGCTGGATCGTTGTAAGCACAGGAAGGCAATATGTAATCACCATAAAATTCTTTTGAATTATGAAGGTGTTCATTAACCATCCTTTTGGCTTGTTCTTTGGACGGGATACCAGCCATCATCGGATAAAACATAGTTGGGCTTAATCGCAGACTGAAACCGGGTTTGTCAAGGAATTTATTGAGATATATGCCCGATTTTTCATCCCAGAGATTTTGAGTTATAAGTTTGTATTTAGCGGCACGGGCTAACAATTCTTTTTCATCCTCAGTTTTGCCAAGTGTTGCAGCTATTTTAGCAAGATTTATACAATCGGAAACATACATACTGTTTAACCCTACATCAGCAATATTGTACAAGGAGTTTTCGCCAATATTTGCCATTTCGGCATCATCATACATAGGGGAATTATCAAGTCCTGATTCCCACGCAGCCATCTGATGGCCATAGCCTTTCGCGCAGCCCCATGTGAGAAATGTACTATTTACCCGGTTATTTACCCACCACCTGTTCCAGCTAAGTAATTCGTTATAAACCTCCTCGAGAAACCATTTTTCAAGATATTTTTCATAAATCATCCAACAAATCAAACTCCCAACGGGCGGTTGTGATATTCCGGTAGCTACCATGCCAGGCATTTGCCACTGACCTACATAACCATGCTCATTCATTCTCGTGATGGCAATTGCATTGCTGTAGGCAAATTCTTTGTTATCGAGCGAGAACAGGTAAGCAGCAAAATAAGTATCCCATTCAAAAAGCACGTATCCCTGCCAGGCTTCGTTCCAACTGCGTGATACTGGAGTAATTACCCTGTTTTTTTCAGCGTCATAAATAGTATTCCAGCCCAAAACTGATTGGATGGCTCTGAAGCCTTCGGCCAGTTCGCCATACTTCTCTGAATACGAAAGGTATTCTTTTTGTGCTTTTTCAATAATTGACTTGATTTCTGCAATGGATTTCTCCTTACCCGTGTAAAAACCGATTGCCGAGTCGCCTTTAAAAGCCAGGTAAGGGGAAGTATAAGCCTGGTAGGATTCGAAGTTCTCACGTGTCGATCTGATAATATATTCAGCATCAGCGAACGAAGCCGTAATTGTTTTACCCGTTCGCCTCACTTTACCTTCCCGGTTCCACATCAAACCACATTCTAATTCGATGGAGTAATGAATATTTGGAGAATGTATGACTGGTGTAACAAGTATAGCTATATTATTTCCTCGGGATGTCGATTGCACCCTGATGGTATTACCTTTCCAGTTTTGGATGATAAGTTCGGTGTATGATCCATCGAAAGTATGAGCTACCGGGCGAACCAGTCCGTTGGTATCGACTGTTAATTGATTGATAAAGAAGTCGGGATCGCCGGGTGTGCCGATAAATGATTGGCGCAGGTTAACTTTCATAACCAAGCCTTCAGGCAATAATACATGCGACATCATGCTGCCATAACTCCAGGTATTCCAACCATTACAGAGTTGTTTCTGAAGTGCGGTATAGTTACTGCTTTGCGAAAATGCGCTTTGAAATAGCAATGTCAGTAAAACCACAAAAACAAGTTGTTTCATTTTTTTGAATAATGAGGAATTAGAATTTTTACTGAATGTCCCTTGTTACTGATTGCAAGCTGTTTTTGTAATGTCAGTAGATCGTAAAGAAATTAATTACGAGAGTTTATAATGACAGTGCAATTTTTAAAATTAAGGGGAATAGCATCAGCTATTCCCCTCCCTCAACCAAACCTCAACCAAACCTCAATCAAATAGAAGTCAAATTAAAGTTTCACGAGCATTAAATTTTCAGGAACAATTAAACCACTACCGGATTTATTATTCCATCTGTACTGTTTTTTATTTATAGTCTTATTCCTTATAAAAAGGATAATACTATTACTCAACTTTGTTTATCACAAGCTTATCAATAGCTATACCATCGCCGAAGGTTGAAGCCGCTCCTTTTCCTACCTTAATTGCAAGGTAATAAGTGCCAGCGGCAGTTACAGGAAATTTGCCTGCAGCGTTACTCAAATTAGTGTTTAATACATCATATTTCATTGGTCC
>JBBSDG010000353.1:0-5100 GCA_038249635.1 Bacteroidales bacterium
ATCCGGCTCACCAGAAATCCGGATTCGACCAGCAAAAGGTTAGAAAACCTTCGCAGGTTAAGTGTTTTCAGGAAAGCGAGGTAATAACGGAAAATTACAGAAATCTTCAATGCTAATCAATCTTTTGAGTGAGTTTTTGTACCACCCTGAATTGCTGTAAAAACTCCCTGGCAATCACCCTAAGTACCGTATAAACCGGGATTGCCAGCAACATGCCAAAAATCCCGGCAAGGCTGCCACCCATGATGATAACGAAAAATATTTCGAGCGGATGCGCTTTCACACTGTTTGAATAAATAAATGGTACAAGTATATTATTATCCAGAAACTGAACTACCGCAAATACTCCGATGAGTTTTGCCATTACCGGCAGCAAATCATCGAATGAGCCAAATGCCAGGGTAGCTGTTATGCCTAACATTAATCCAATAACCGATCCGATTATAGGACCTATGTAAGGAATAATATTCATGATACCTGCAAAAAAACCGATTAGCAACGCATTTTCGACGCCAAATATCAATAGCGCCAGAGTGATAAGCGACATTACGCCGAGCAGTTCGAGCATTACTCCGATAAAATACCGCATCAGCAGGTGTTTTGAGGAACTTATTACGTTACGGGTTGCCTCGTGCTGTTTTTCCGGAATAAAAAGGAGCAAGCCGTTTTCGAACAGGTTCTCATCTTTCAGAAAAAAGAAAGCGATAAACAGCACTGAAACAAAGCCTACTATTACGGTTCCGGCTGCATTAAATACCCCGCTCATGGCGGTGGTAACACTGCTCAGGTTAACTATAGATTTAACTTTAATAATAATAAATTCCTGGAGTGTTTCGCCGGCAGGAATTACTCCGAGTTCATGCATTTCAACATCGATCCACTGCATAGGTTCGCGCAAATTTTCCGCAAGCTTTTTTACATCAATTGCCGAAATGGTGTTTGCCTGTTTTACAATCAGCGGAACAAAAATGGCTATAAAGCCAAGAAACATAAGAACAATGACCACTAATGAAAGTGCTGCACTTACGGTATGAGGCATCCGGAATTTCTTTATGTGGAGCTTGTCGAAAAAGCGTACCAAAGGGTGCCCGATAAATGAAATTACTGCTGCTACCAATATCCATACGATCATAAACGAGAACCGCCAGATCAGGTATCCAGCAACAACGAATAAAAGGAAATATGCGACATATTTTATTACCTGCTTCATTGTAATATGTTTGGTTACAAATATAGGGAATTTTGATCAGGGACCAACCTAAGGTAAAGATCCAAATTCCAAGATCCAAGTTTCAAGTTCCAGGTTCCAGGTCAAGTTCCAAATTCAAAGTTCCAGGTTCCAAGTTCCAGGTTCAGGGTTCCAGATTCCTTCCTAAAGAAAGTCATGAAATTTAAGACTTGGAATTTGAGCCTTGGGATTTGGATCTTAGAATTTGCTAAACCCCCTCTGTCCTTCGGACATCTCCCCCGAGGGGGAGAAACCTTCGAGCAAATATAGTTGATAAATTGAGGATTTGGGACTTGGAATTTGAGTCTTGGAATTTAATCCTTATAACCCCCTCTGTCCTTCGGACATCTCCCCCAATGCTTCGACTGCGCTCAGCAACCAGGGGGAGAACCCTCAAGAACCAAAATTTACCTTGGCCTTGGAATTTTAGCAATGATAGCAAGAAGAACTTAGCCTACTGCACCCAATCCGCAATAAACAAATTAGTATCGCGTGTGCCGTGGTTATTACGGTTCGAAGACCAGACCAGCTTTTTGCCATCGGGCGAAAACATGGGGAAAGCATTGAAATAACTTTCGGAAGTTACCTGCTCGATGCCTGTGCCATCCAGGTTCACCATAAAGAGGTGAAAATCGTAGCCTTTGGCCGACTGATGGTTGCTCGAAAAAATGATCTTCTTACCGTCGGGAGTAAAAAACGGAGCCCAGTTGGCTTTACCCAAATGTGTTATTTGTTTGAAATCACTTCCATCAGCATTGCAAGTGCAAATTTCCATACTTGTGGGCATCACCAGGTTCTGTGCCAGTAAATCCTTGTATTCCTTTATATCTTCAGGAGTTGTGGGGCGGGATGCGCGGAACACCAGCATTTTACTATCTGGCGAGAAGAAAGCGCCGCCATCGTAGCCAAGTTGATTTGTAATTTGTTTCACATTTTTCCCATCAATATCACAGGTATATAAATCCATGTCGCCATTACGCATGGAGGTGAAAACAATTTTCTTCCCATCGGGCGAAATGGTTGCCTCGGCATCGTAACCTGGGGTATTAGTGAGCTGCTTTACAATTTTGCCTTTCAAATCAGCTACAAAAATATCGAAATCAGGATAAACCGGCCAAAGGTATTTATGATCGGCGCGGGGAGCCGGATTTGGCGGGCATTCTTTATCCCCAAGATGTGTGGATGCATATATAATTTGTTTATTGCCCGGCATAAAATAAGAGCAAGTGGTACGTCCAAGACCAGTACTGATTAAGGTTGGCCGATAAGTACTGTCCTTAGCTGCTTTTTCAATATTGAGGTTAAAAATCTGGTCGCATTTTAGTCCCCAAGCTGAGTTGTTACTTTGGAAGGAGAGATTTTTACCATCGAAACTAAAATATGCTTCTGCGTTATCGCCGCCATAAGTTAGTTGTTTAATATTTTTCAAATGTTTTTCCTGGGCGGAAACAGATACGGCTAGTATTAGTAAAAGTAGAAGGATTGTGTTTTTCATTTTTAAGGTATAGGTGTAAAATTTAGGTACAAACTATTAAGAGTTTTCAGGGCAGATTGTTCAGTGAAACTGCGCATTTCATCGGATTAATACAATAGAGAATTGTATTCCGGTTATAAAACAAACGCGGAAAGCACATGAAATTGCCCGGAAATGCAGAATTTACTGCTACTTCAGCAACAACCCATTAAAAAGCAATTTGTAAACTCCCGGCACCGAACCCCTGAATGGCGGACTGAAGCCGTAAACCACCAGGTTTCCTTTTGATTTCCGCATCCAGACCATGGCAGCATAATTTCCGAGCAATTCTTCCTTCTGGCAATAACCGCTGAGTAAAACTTTAGTTTCAGGATAACGAGCAATAACCCGGCGATCCATATCGAATGAAGGAACCGATGTCTGGAAAACCTGTCCGCCTTCGCTCATAATAGCGGCTTCTGCTTTCATTCCCAGGGTAAGCGGGTGGTTCGGCAGCAAATCAACTTTCAAAAGTGATCCGGGACAGCTGAATTTTGATTTCTTAAGCTCGTCAGCAACATTGGTGAACGGAAAACGGAATTCTTCGTTTTCGGTCTCAGAAATTTTTATAGTCATAAGCCCTTCAAAAAGTCCGGTAGAACCGCCCCACGAAAGAACCGTCCCGCCATTTTTTATAAATTTCAATACTTTCTGAAACCCTTCTTTTCCCATCCCTTTGGTAAACTCCGGCGGGTAATCTGCAGTATAAACTTCCTCACCTTTTTTCCTTTTCCCTTCCATCAGCACATTTTTATCCTCATCGGGAAAAATAACCACATCAAAATTCAGTTCAAAAGTCTTTTTAGCAAAGTCACCTGGCCGGATAACAGTGAATGGAATATGGTACTGGTCGAAAAGGAAACGTGTCCAGCCGGCATCCATATCCGAGAACCAGCTTTCGACCAGGCCAATACGTGGCACTAGCATAGGAGATGATGAAGTATCAGGATTTTCGGTAAACCATTCTGGTGAAATGGTTAAGGAATCTTTCAGCAATGAAACCTTTTTACCTTTTGCTCCGGCGATGATAAAACTTCCCGCAGGTATTGCTTTTCCTTTAAAAGTAATATCAGCTTTGGTCCTGTTAACCGAAAGCCCCATAGATATTGACTTAAAAGCAGCTTTGTAGCTTTCGTTGTTATCAGAACTAAAAACATAATAGCCGTTTTCATGTTCCGGGAATTCATTTATCAGGGTAAAAGGAATTGCAACGGGTTCAAGTTTTTTATCCAGTTCATCCACCACCATAGGAATTTCGAACGACACTAAACCTTTGTTCAGCGGCAGCGACCAGCTTGTAATATCATAAGGCTTTATCATTTCGCCGCCCGGCGTGTAGTAACGTTCAGGGTAAGTCTGCGATTCCATCACTTCCTTGATAAAAGTGCGGAAAGGCTGTGCCAACGGAATAATGATATCGCCAGCGCGAAGCATTTTTTCGTTCCACACCATGTCGGCTTTGAGCCTCGACACACTGACTCCTTGTTCGTGAAGCAGGTTGACAAGCGCAACCATTTCGCTTTGGTCGTGCTGTTGCAAAGGAACCACGAAGTATGCCGGTGCCTGGGTTTTACCTTTCGCAACTTCCTTGCGGCATAGGGTGTTACGGAATTTCAACAGTTGCTCCCTGTTATCCGAAGCGGTTCGTAACAGCGACCAGGTAGTCTGCATCTCATACCTTACAATATCCGAAAGCCTCCACCAGCCACCTTCCCAGGGCAGTGGCATATTGATGCTCTTTTTGTTTTCGCTCAATCCTTTTCCGATTACTTTAATTTCATTTTTTTCGATGTAAACCGGTGTTGCCCCGTTAACACTTGCAGCCTCGGTGAGCATTCCCACCATATTTTTCCATTCGGCAGTGGCAGTTGACCCAGGCCAGTAATCATCGAAAAGATAATGCTGTGCAACCCCGGCACATCCGGCAGCTGACAGGTCTTTGGCCATAGCCGAACCAAACACCCACGACCAGTTCCAGATGCCTTCATCAACTCCCTGCGCAATAGGATCGCTCATGGGCGGAACAAAATACCGAACCCCGGTTGAACCCATCTGGTGCTTTTCGATCATAACCTGTGGAAACCAATCCAGGTTGTAAATAGCGGCAATAGCACGATTATCCTTTTGAGTAAGTGTTACGAAATCCCGGTTATTATCATGGCCTACGTATTTATGATATACACCAGGCATTGCACTTCCCTCATAAATTGTGCCTTTGTATTTGTTGTAATTGTCAACCACCATTTTCATACCATCAGGATTATGATTGGGGACTACCATAAAAACCACGTTATCCAGGCATCTGAGCATTTCGGGATCTGTGGTGTTGGCAAGTGTATAAGCTATTTGCGGAGACGCC
>JBBSDG010000354.1:0-5083 GCA_038249635.1 Bacteroidales bacterium
AGGGAAAATAGTTAATAGGAAATAGTTAAGGGAAAATAGTTAACGGAAAATAGTTAAGGGAAAATAGTTAATAGGAAATAGTTAAGGGAAAATAGTTAATGGGAAATAGTTAAGGGAAAATAGTTAATAGGAAATAGTTAACGGAAAATAGTTAAGGGAAAATAGTTAATAGGAAATAGTTAACAGAAAATAGTTAAGGAAAATGGGTAAATGGTTAGCGGAAAATAGTTAATGGAAAAGGGTAACGGAAAATAGTTAAAGGAAAAGGGTTAACAGAAAAGAGTAAACGCTATTAAAAAAAAGGAAACAGGATTCCGCCTTGGATGATAATTTTAACCTTATTCAGGCACTTTATAAATCAAAAATCGTTGATCCTTGCTCTTAAATCAAAAAAAATGATTTAAACTAAATTCAGGCAAGCATCAACGATCAGATGTTTCAGCGAAAACTACCGCGAGCTCCAGCTCACCAGCGTAAGTTCCTGATCGGCAAAATAGAAATCAATCTGGGCATCCTCGAAAGTAACCCGGTGCTCGCCCCAGGTTTCGTCGTCTTCGTCCAAATCTTTATACCCATTTTCGTTCATAAGTGCTACCACGCTATCCCTGGTAATATTAAAAATAAGGGAATTAAACAGCACTGTATCAAGGTTGTCCGATTCGATGGTACTCAAAGTTGGCTCACCATTTGCAGCATCGAAAAAGAAATTCAATCCCTCATCAGGATAATTCCATACAATGCTTTCGACATCGCCGTCAATAGCGCTTTCAAGTTCTTCAACATCATCAGGTTCACCGTAAACCGCTCTGATTACTTCGGGAGTAGCACCGAAATTTATTTCCCCGATTCCTTTTTTTAAACCTATTTGCAGATCCATTTTTATGTCTGTTTATTTTTTTTGTTATCTGAGATTATTTCTGATCAAGCCTGGCATATTCGCTGTTTGCAATTTAATATTTCAGGTTGCTTATCAGTTTACAATAATACATTATTTTTAACTTCAATGCAAACTAAAAATATTTTTGCCTCAATAAATTGTAATTTTGACGTGTTAAAACTGCCTATAAATGCTTACCGACCGACAACTCTTTTTAAATAATCTGGCACAAACCAGCGATTCGCCGCTGGCTCTCGAAATTGTAAAAGCCGAAGGAGTGTATCTTTTTGATGCTTACGGCAAAAAGTATATTGACCTGATTTCGGGCATTTCAGTCAGCAATACCGGTCACCGCCACCCTGCCGTTGTTAAAGCCATTAAAGATCAGGTTGATAAATACCTTCACCTGATGGTTTATGGTGAATATATACAATCGCCGCAAGTAAAACTGGCCGGTGCCCTGGCTGATCTGCTTCCGGAAAAACTCAATAACTGTTACTTTGTAAATTCAGGCAGCGAAGCTGTGGAAGGAGCGTTGAAATTAGCCAAACGATTTACCGGGCGGAAGAAAATTGTTGCATATAATCATGCTTATCATGGCAGCACTCATGGCTCATTGAGTATTATCGGCGATAAAATCTACCAGATACCGTTTGAACCATTATTGCCTGGAGTAGAGCATATTGAATTTAATTCCATTGATGATTTAAAAGTTATAACAACCGAAACTGCCTGCGTAATTATTGAACCTGTGCAGGGCGAAGCAGGAATTATTGTAGCTACTCAGGAATTCATGACAGCTTTGCGAAATCGCTGTGATGAAACCGGAGCATTACTGATATTTGATGAAATCCAGACAGGAATGGGCCGCACTGGAACCATGTTTGCTTTTGAAAAGTACAATATCATACCTGATATACTTTTGTTAGCCAAAGGATTAGGTGGTGGGATGCCCATTGGAGCATTTATTTCGTCGCGCGAAATAATGCAGACTTTAACTGTTAATCCTGTGCTTGGACATATCACCACATTTGGTGGTCACCCGGTAAGTTGCGCCGCCGCTCTGGCAAGTCTGGGAGTTATCATGGATGAAAAACTGGCTGAAGGAGTTCAATCCAAAAGCGACTTATTTATTCAGCTTCTTTCTAAAAGTCTTTTCATCAGTGAAATAAGAGTGGCAGGCCTGATGATTGCACTGCAACTCGATAATTATGCTCATGTAAAAAGAGTTATCGACCGGTGCATTGAGCAGGGTTTAATTATCGACTGGTTCCTTTTTAACGATTCGTCAATTCGCATCGCGCCGCCTCTAACAATAAATGAAGAGCAGATCAGGGAAGCCTGCCAGGTGATTTTGAAGGCTCTTGACGGGATTTAATGTATTTTTATCAAACGCGTTATAAGTTCATGTCAACTGGAATAGTAGAATCAAATACTGGCTAAATATTATTTTCATTTTAGCAAATAGTAAAATTATATTTACTTTTGCACCGGCGAATGTGTATTGATTTCCAATAAACATCGTTTTCTTCAGGGCAGGGTGAAATTCCCGATCGGCGGTACAGTCCGCGACTCCCTTAAAAAGGATTGAACCGGTTAAACTCCGGTACCGACAGTAAAGTCTGGATGGAAGAAGAATATTGATCTTGTGGCGCTTGCCTGTTCTGGCATGCGTTGTTATGTATCTGTATTTTGAATCATCGGTCCTTGAAGAATACTTCAGGGCATTTTTGTTTTTATACCTTTCAAACCGATGATAAAAAAAATATTAATCACACAAGTTGCACTCTTATTGCTGATGCTTGGTTCAGGCAATCTTTTTGCACAGGAATTTAAATTAAAAGGAACGGTTTCCGATCGAACTACGAACGAAACTATTCCTGGTGTTACGATATCAGTGAAAGAAAAAGTCAATACCACCACCACAGGGATAGATGGTTCATTTGAATTGACTGTTGATTCAGATAAAGTAACTATTCAGTTCAGGCATATTTCCTACAAAACGCTTTCATATGAAGTTAGCGGCAAGTCAGGTTCAGTAATTAATATCGGAAATATTGCACTCGATCCGAATATTGTGGATCTGGATGAGGTAAAAATTATTTCATCATTCGTAAGCGATAGAAATACGCCGGTTGCAATTTCTACGGTTGAAGCAAAGACCATTGAGCAAAAGATCGGCAACCAGGATTATCCTGAAATCCTTAAAATGACACCCGGAATTTATGCCACCAGGGAAGGTGGCGGCAGTGGCGACAGCAGGCTGACTCTGCGCGGATTCCAGCAGGAAAACGTTTCACTGTTATTAAATGGAGTTCCGGTGAGCAGCATGGAAAATGGGCTTGTTTACTGGTCGAACTGGACAGGATTAACTGATGCCACCGAAGAAATACAGGTGCAGCGCGGACTAGGAGCCTCGCGTGTTGCCATGAATTCGGTTGGCGGCACCATCAATATCATTACCAAATCCACTTCATCCGTTGCAGGTGGCTCATTGCGCTACAGTATTTCCGATTATGGAAACAGCAAAACCAGCCTTAGTTTCTCAACCGGTAAAATGAAGAATGGCACTTCGGTTACTTTCGTGGGTTCGCATACTAAAGGTCCAGGATTTGTAGATGCAACCTTTGTAAACGGATGGGCTTATTTCCTGAGCATGAGCCGTGAACTTGGCAAGAAACACCGTCTAGTGCTTACCGCGATGGGTGCACCCGAAAAACACGGCCAGCGAAATTACGGTATGAGCCAGGCCGATTTTGAAAAATTCGGAGTAAAGTACAACCGAAACTGGGGCGAGTATAATGGGAAAATACTCAGTTTATCCGAAAATTATTATCACAAGCCCCAGATCAATCTCAACCATTACTGGAATATTAACCCAAAGGCATTCCTGGCAACTTCGGCTTATGTTTCGTTCGGAAATGGTGGTGGCCGGTATTCTGAAGCATATAATTACGGCAAACCAACCTGGGACTACCGGAAAAACAACCAAATTGATTTCGACCAGGTTTTTCTGATAAATTCCACTCATCCTGATTCAACCACACTGGCCAACGGCTCAGTGGCTAAAGGTTATTCAAAAAACATTCTCACCAACTACAGGGCTAATCATTACTGGGTTGGACTGCTAAGTTCGCTTACGCTGGATGTAACCGAAAATCTGAAAATTACAACAGGAATTCATTTGCGTAATTTCCGCTCACATCTTTACGAAGAAGTTGACAACCTGATGGGTGGTAATTTCTGGGTGGAGCAATATGCGTGGTCGCTGGCAGGTGTTGCAGGACGTGATGAGATCAAAAAGCCTGGCGATATAATCAATGTCAATAATTATTCCATGATCAGCTATGGGAACCTTTTCGGGCAGGCGGAATACAAATCCGGGAAATTAACAACGTTTGCAGCAGCTACTATATCAGGTACTTACTACACGCGAAAAGATACTTACAATTATCCTGCAAATCCTATGAGCGAGCCGTTTAAAAAGGCGGGATTTGATGCAAAAGCTGGCGTAGGCTACAAAGTCGGAAAGTTTGGTAATATATACGGAAATGTAGGGTTTTATTCTCGCGAACCTTATTATAAGTTCGTGTTTGTGAACTTCTCGAATACCATAGCACATGACCTGGTGAATGAAAAAATTACTTCTACCGAAGCCGGGTATAGTTTTGAAAGCGGGAAAATTAAAACTCGCATCAACCTGTATTATACCTTGTGGAAAGATAAATCACTGCTATCGCGTGAAAACATACAACTGGCCGATAGTACATTAACCCGTTCGCTGGTGCGTGGGTTAAATGCGTTGCACCAGGGAATAGAAACTGAAATCAGCTACAGAGTTTTACAAAATCTGACTCTTGGAGCAACAGTATCGCTGGGCAACTGGAAATGGCAGAACGATGTATCGGCAAGCATTTACAACGATACCGAGGTGCTGGTGGATAGCATGATGGTTTACACCAAAGGATTGTACGTGGGCGATGCGCCACAGATTCAACTGGGACTTTCAGTTGAATACCGCACTGTTGACGGATTCCGGTTTTCGGCAGATTGGGTATTTTACGACAGGCTGTATGCAAATTTCGATCCTGTGAACCGCAATAATCCGGATGATCGCAGTCAATCCTACCGTATCCCCTCCTATTCATTGGTTGATTTGTATGCAGGTTACGATATGCGGGTAAGGCAATTCCCTGTTTCGCTGCA
>JBBSDG010000355.1:0-5049 GCA_038249635.1 Bacteroidales bacterium
CAAACATTTCAAACACTTCAAACTGTCGCACTGAGCGATTTCGAAGTGTCAAACTCCTCAAACACCATTTTTCACTCTTCACTTTTCACTTTTCACTCACAAAGTGTTTCATTTCAAGAAATTCAGTATCGACGATAGTACCGCAGCAATGAAAGTTGGCACTGATTCGGTATTACTAGGGGCATGGACTCCATCTGGTAATGAATCCCAAATACTTGATATCGGCACTGGCTCCGGAATTCTGGCTTTAATGATGGCTCAGAGAAACCAAAATGCAGAGATTGATGCTGTGGAAATTGATCCTGATGCTGCGGAACTGGCAAAACTTAATGTGCAGTTAAGTCCATGGTCTGACCGGATTGAGATATTTAACACAACTATACAGGCATTTTCGGGAGTAGCAGAGCATAAATACAGTCTCATAATTTGCAACCCGCCGTTTTTTACGGATTCACTCAAAGCACCCAGCAAGGCACGAAACCTGGCACGGCATAATGACTCCCTGCCTGTTAAGGATTTGCTGGAAAGTACTTCAAATCTTCTCTCAGAAAATGGCAAAGCGGCATTTATTGTTCCTGCTGATGCTTACGAAAACTGGAGAAATGAATCAGCCAAACATCATTTATTCCCGGAGTATTTAACCTGGGTAAAAAGTTC
Source organism: Bacteroidales bacterium (assembly GCA_038249635.1). Lineage (GTDB taxonomy): Bacteria > Bacteroidota > Bacteroidia > Bacteroidales > UBA4417 > UBA4417. The sequence continues at coordinate 658 of JBBSDG010000355.1, forward strand.
GCCTACGCATGTCCCTCATCGTGCAATGGTTATGTTCTCGAGAAAAGAAGACAATATAATTCCGGAAGATGAGGTTTGTATTTATACTTCTGAAAAAATTCACAGTCAGGAATACCGGGAAATTACAAAAGATTTTTATCTGAAATTTTAGATTAATCGGGCAACGACTTTGACTTCGCTCTGAAAAATCATTTTTCAATATTCATTGCATTTCCGTTTGAATTATTCATGAGAATTATCATACCTTTATTTCAAATTCCCTTTTATTCTATGAAAAAACTATTCCTCTTCGGATTTATCCTTATGCTTTCGTTGAGCATTTTGCAATCAGCTTACGCCCAGAAGGTGTTTAGCTGCAATAATAAATATGATGCAGATATTAAAGTATTTGTAGTCGAAAACCGCTATGATGCTGACTTATTAGTTTACAAAGTGAGCAATGCTTACGATGCCGAGGGCAATAAAGGATTGTGGTTTTTCTGCAAGAATAAATATGACGCTAAGAAATCGGTCTGGTTTGCCGAAAATAAATACGATGCCGACCTGCTGATCTGTTTTGTTCAGAATAAGTACGATGCAGGATGGCGAAAGAAAGAGAAAATGCATTTGTTGTACTAAGAATATAGTATCCGATTTAAGGAAAGCAGCATGATTTGGCTTATAAATCACTACTTTTAATTAAAGTTTTGCAATATGAAATCCATAGATGCAGTTAAAAACAGGTTAATAGATAAAATTCTTGCAACAAGGAATGAAAAGCTCCTGGAAGCCATAGAAACTATTTTTACATCTACTCAAAAGGAGAAAGAAGCAGTGATCCTCTCCTCTGAACAAATTGAAATGCTTGTGATAAGCGAACAGGATATAAAATATGGTAAACTTATTTCGGAAACCGAGGTAGATAAACTGGATAGTAAATGGCCAGGCTAGAAATTCTCTAGACAAAGACAGCACTCAGCCAAAGAAATTACATTTTTGAGTATTGGAACTTCAGAAACGGAAATACAAACTATTTGGGTAAACGGAATAAAAAGCTAAAATCAAGAATCAATCTGTTAAAAACCAGTCTGGAACTTGGAAAGAAAACAGATTTTAAAAATACCAGAGTAATCTCGCTTATTCATTATAGCATTCTGTATCAAAGGATTGAAAACCAGATTATCATAACAGGTATTAGGGACAACAGGCAAAATCCGGAAAAACTGATTGAATATCTCAAACAGGAATTATAATACAATGTCGTTTAGTTCAGAAAAAAAAATAGAAGTAATATGAACCACAAAGGATCATAGAACACATAAAAAAACACATAGAATATTGTAATACAACTATGTGAAAACCTATGTTTCTTATGTGACTATGTGGTTCAATAAAAAAAATCATCATAACTTAACGACATTTGATTATAATATTGATTTTCTGATTTTTATCTTTTATAAATCGGATTTATTATTCTCATAAGATATTGTCATTTTTTCAGGAAATCATCCGGGTAGATACTTCTAAACCGATAAAGGGGTCAAATTCAAAAGTTTGGGATTAACTTAAATTTCTTCAAATTCGCAACTCAATAATTTATGCATTTGTTTCTTTTTGCTTATAATTAGAGAAGATTCATTTTCTCTATTATGAAAGCAATAGAATAGAAATTTTGATTATTTTATGTTCTTTTGTCTTGATACAAAAGAACCAAAAGATCAAGACTTTATAAAATTTCAGTGTAGTTCTACGTCTGGTTTTTGCCACGCAACGCAAGCCGTTCACCATAAAGTTAATTTCAGTAATAAAGTACTATCTTCATGGTTCACTTCTGCATTGCTTGAAATGCCCCACGCTCATAAAACTATCCTCGAACTACTACTGAAATTTTATAATGTCGGTCTCCAAACCCCAAAATCCTGCTCTGAAGCTAAATCCATGTCCCGAATTCTTGCCATTAGTAAAAACTTTCTTCGAAGGGACTGGCATTATAAAAATGCGTAAGTGGTTCTTAGTCAGAGGTATGTGAAGGAGGCATGTGTGTAGCAATACACCAGCAAGTCAAACTGACCAGATTTGTTCTGCTCTTTCATGCCTTGTATTGCGAGGAGATACCTCTGGCTTAGAACCGCCAGCATTGTTATAAAGCCTTGATTTTTGGTTACTTTTTGATCAAGCAAAAAGTAAGGAAATAATGAAAGATTTTCCGAATCCCTGAACTATAGTAAATCCATTGAACTTTGGTCCCAATTTCATTCATTCTCGTTATGTCTCATTCTTCCTAGAAAATGAAAGTGATCCGATAAGGATTTTCCATTTTGAATAATCCTATTCAAAAAGAATGAGGTTAAGATCAGGTGCTTCCACCAAACCTTAACCTCAACATTCTTCAGTAAAACTCTTTTCAGATGAATCTAAAAAGAAATTTCAGGAAATACCCGAAGACTCTTAATGATGATGTCCGCCTGCTCCATGTGCATGGCCGTGGCTGAGTTCTTCGGCGCTTGCCTCACGAACTTCAATTACATTTCCTTTAAAGTGCAGCACATTGCCAGCCATCGGATGGTTGAAATCCATACGGACCAGATCATCGGTTACACTTACAACTATACCCTGAAGCATATGCCCCTGGTCGTCGCGCATTGGGATTACATTGCCGACAGTCAGCATTTCGTCATCCGTTTTTCCATCCACCGTAAAAATGCTCTTTTCGAGATCAATAATGGCATCCTGGTCCATTTCGCCGTAAGCATCATCGCTGGAAAGGGTAAACTCAAAATCGTCGCCTGTTGACAGTGTGCTGAGGTGTTCTTCAAATTTCGGGAGCATCTGGCCGTTTCCGTATAGGAACATCAATGGGTCTCCGGCTTTGGTTTCTTCAATAATTTCACCATTCGCGTTGTCGCGTTTCAGAATATAACTGAGGGAAACTACTGTATTTTTAGTGATTTGCATTCGTGAAAGATTTAATGATTAAGGAATTATTTAACAATTATAAAAGATTATGGTTTCGACAAAGTCATTTTATTCGGTCTCCGCCGGAATTGAATCATTACCGATTGCCAGCGAATCAGCTTTAGGAAGAACCGTATGGCAATCATATGATTTGTCGATTTTCATCGTAGGTTTAGGGAACTTTTGCCTGTATTCTTTCAGGCTTTCATCTTTCAGCAACTTAGCCATAAACTTGCCGTAAACCGGTTGTGCCGTGCGAAGGCCTTCGCCAATGTGTGAGGTTTTGAAATGTATGGATCTGTCGTCGTTGCCAACCCAGCAACCAGCTACAAGCCCGGGCGTTACACCCACAAACCAGCCATCGGTATAATCCGACGAAGTTCCGGTTTTACCACCAAACTCTGTTCCATACCTGAAAATATCGTACTCAAACAAACCTTGCGTGGTGCCGCCCGGTTCGGTAAGTCCCGCTCTGAGTAATATACTCATAAGGAAAGCCGTCTTAGGATCAAGCACCTGTTTTTTCTCAGGAGTGGCTTCAAAAATAATTTTGCCATTCCTGTCTTCAATCTTTGTAACTAAAATAGGTTTCACCAGGTTTCCGTCATTTACGAAAGTACAGTATGCATTCACCATTTCTTCCAAGGTAACATCACTCGATCCCAGGCAAATGGAAGGAACATCAGCCAATTCCGATGCAACACCCATCATATGAGCATATTCGATTACCTTTTTCCAGCCGACCTTTTGCGTAAGCTGAACAGCTACCGAATTCACCGAACGGGCAAACGCATATTTCAGTGTCATTTCGCCGGCATGGCTCCGGTCAACATTTTTAGGACTCCATTCTTTTTCCTCACCGTTTTCGGTATATTTTATCGATACAGGCTTGTCCGTAAATTTATCACAAGGGCCGTAACCCTGATCGAAAGCGGCTGAATATACAAATGCTTTGAAAAGTGATCCCGGCTGACGTTTCGATTGATTTACATGATCATATTTGAAATAATTGTAATTGATCCCTCCTACCCAAGCCTTTACAAAACCGGTATTTGGCTCCATTGCCATAAATCCGGTCTGGAAAAATTTCTGATAATACTTCAATGAATCAAGAGTTGACATCGTAGTATCTCTTTCCCCATTATAAGTGAATACCCTCATTTTATGCCTCACACTCAAAGCAATCCTGATACTGTCGTTGCCTTCGCCATAACGCTTTTCGAACGATTTATACTGAGGCAACTCAGATGCTTTTTTTAGGAAATAACCCGGAACTTCTTTTCCGGTATCATCTTTCCAGGGAACAACCGCATCACCACCGGCCTGGTTAAATATACGCTGAAGGCTTTTCATATGCTCAGCCACCGCTTCTTCGGCATATTTCTGCATACGCGAATCAATAGTGGTATATATTTTAAGTCCGTCAGTCCACACATCATTACCGGTTTCCTTACTCCA
>JBBSDG010000356.1:0-5014 GCA_038249635.1 Bacteroidales bacterium
CTAAAAGAGGCGACGGAATAAATTCGGATTTTGTCCACAAATTTTCACAAATTAAGCACAAATGAACGCAAATCATTTATGCTTATTATTCATCAATTATTCTTCAAGCAGTAACGAATTGATCCAATAATTTTGTGTTAATTTGTGAAACATTTGTGCAATTTGTGGAAGAAATATCTCCACTCCATGCACCAAGCACCAGGCACCAAGCACTTTTATCTATGAACCGTTCCGACCTTTTCCATCTCATCAAAAAAAAGAAATCCTTTCTCTGCGTTGGCCTCGACAGCGATCTGAATAAAATCCCAAAACATCTTCTGGTCACTGACGACCCTGTTTTTGAGTTCAATAAACAGATTATAGATGCTACTATTCCGTTTGCGGTTGCCTACAAACCAAACCTGGCTTTTTACGAAAGCCGCGGAATAAAAGGCATGATCAGCCTGGAGAAAACCATGAATTACCTTGAAAAATTTGGAGATGAAGTTTTTACTATTGCCGATGCCAAGCGCGGCGATATCGGCAATACATCAACTCAATACGCCATTTCGGTTTTCGACAAAGAGGCTTCAGGATTCAGTTTTGATGCGATTACCGTGGCTCCTTATATGGGAGCCGATTCGGTTCAGCCGTTCCTGGCATTCCCTGGCAAATGGACTATTGTGTTGGCGCTTACCTCCAACAAAGGATCAGATGATTTCCAGTTGTTTACGGATGTGAACGAAACCCGTCTTTTTGAACGGGTACTCGAACGCACCTCCAAATGGGGAACTGCAGATAATATGATGTACGTGGTTGGCGCTACCAAGGCAGAAATGCTTGGAGGTATCCGCAAAATCGTACCCGACCATTTTCTTTTGGTTCCCGGAGTCGGGGCACAGGGTGGCGACCTTAATGCTGTAGCAAAATATGGATTAAACGATCATTGCGGCTTGCTGGTAAATGCATCACGAAGCATACTGTTTGCTTCGGTAGGAATTGATTTTGCCGGAAAAGCCGGTCTGGAAGCACAGTTAATGCAAAAAGATATGGAAACTATATTGCAGAATAACGATCTAATCTAAGTTTTTATGAGGAAGAAGACACTTCGCATATTGCTATACCTGGCAGTATTCCTGCTTTTGGTTTTTATTGTTGCTCCAGACTATATTAGCCGGGCTATAATTCATGGGCACGCAAGAATCGACAATTATAAAATATTCGATTACAGGATTGTAGAAAATGCTGAGTCCATCCCGTGGCAGCACGATTCCTTGTATAATCTTCAGAAGATCAATCCAAAGTCACTTCTGGTAATGGATTCATTTGGAACAACTGCTTTGGTGGTGATCCGGAATAATAAGATTTTACATGAAGAATATTGGGATGGTGCGACCGATACAACCCGAAGCAATTCATTTTCAGTCGCCAAAAGTATTGTCTCACTGCTGATTGGCTGTCTTCTGGACGAAGGGAAGATAAAAAGCCTTGATCAACCTATAACCGATTACCTGCCTGAATTTAAAAATACCAATGGATTTACACTTCGCATCAAGGATCTGCTTACCATGAGTTCAGGGCTCGACTGGAACGAAAGCTATTCAAGTCTTTTTTCGCCAACTACCAAAGCATATTATGGCAATCATCTGGCCGAACAGGTTTTGGCACTAAAAGTAAAAAGTGAACCCGGAAAATTATTCGATTACCAAAGTTGCAACACTCAGCTGCTAGCACTCATCATTGAAAAAGTTTCCGGACAAACCATCTCTGATTTTGCTTCGGAAAAGCTCTGGAAACCTCTTGGAGCAGAGCATCCAGCCTTTTGGAGTGTTGACAGAGCCGATGGTGTCGAAAAAGCCTATTGCTGCTTTAACAGCACTGCCACCGATTTTGCACGTATCGGACAAATGGTGCTCGACAGCGGACAATTCAACAACCGGCAAATCGTTTCAAAATCCTACCTGAAAGAAGCTACAACTCCTGCCAGATGGCTCAAGGGTGAAGATGGCAGTCCCCTGGATTATTACGGATACCAGTTCTGGATGCTGACCCATAAAGGCCATAAAGTGGTTTATGCCCGTGGAATATTAGGCCAATATATTTTTGTAATTCCATCACTAAATGCTGTAATAGTAAGGCTTGGCACCGAAAGGAGCAAAGTTCAGGTAAAGCACGTTCCATCCGATATTTTTACTTACCTGGATGCGGCTTTTGAATTAATAGGGGAGAAATAATCTCAAATTATTCCAAGGAAGCAAAAGTAATTTTCTTCTTTGGTTAACAGGGATGAACGAAAAAATATGTACAATCTATCGCCCTTCTCCTACAGGAGAAGGGTAAGGGGATGAGGTCTCACAAAAAACGCCGGGAAAATTTCCGGCGTTTCAATTTTATTATTTCCAGCTGATTATTATTCAACCACCGAAGTCCAGCCAAATTTATCCTCAGCATCGCCATACTGAATATCAACCAGGCGTTTGTATAGAAGTGTTGATTTTTCACCGGCTTTTCCATCAAGGCAATAATTCCATTCCGTTCCCATTTCGATATCCACAATCCGGCGGATGGGTGAAATAACGGCGGCAGTTCCGCAGGCGCCAACTTCATCGAACTCGGATAATTCTTCAAGAGCAATAGGCCTTCTCTCCACTTTCATGCCCATATCTTCAGCCAAAACCATCAGGCTTTTATTTGTGATAGAAGGGAGAATAGATTCGGAAAGAGGTGTTACATATGTGTTCCCTTTTATTGCAAAGAAGTTTGCCGGACCTGCCTCGTCGATGTATTTCTTTTCGTGCGCATCGAGAAAAAGAGCTGATGCAAATCCTTCGTGGTGAGCTAATTCACCGGCAGTAAGGCTGGCTGCATAGTTTCCGCCTACTTTGTAGCGACCGGTTCCTTTAGGAGCTGCACGGTCGAATTCGCGGGCTACCATGATACTAACCGGGTTGAATCCGCCTTTAAAATAAGGTCCTACCGGTGATACAAACACCAGTAACAGGTACTCGTCGGCTGGACTCACTCCTACTTTTGGCCCCGAGCCAAACAATAAAGGACGTATATATAACGATGCACCAGTACCGTGAGGAGGAACAAATTCTGTATTGAGCCGAACAGCGGTAAATACAGCTTCTTTGAAAAGTTCAATTGGTGGAACAGCCATCATTATTCCTTTTGCAGATGCCTGCATACGCATTGCATTCTCTTCCCAACGGAACAACCTGATCTTGCCATCCTTGCCCATGTATGCCTTTAAGCCTTCAAAAGCTTCCTGTCCGTAATGCAGACCAGTTGCAGCCATATGGATTGAAACGAACTCGGAATCAGTGGTTTCGAGTTTGCCCCAATCACCTTCGCGGAAGTAGGAACGTACATTGTAATTTGTTTTCTGGTAGCCAAAAGGAAGGCTTCCCCATTCTATCTGATTCATATATTTTGATTTATAAGTTAAAGTCCTGTTTAGCAATCCAACAAAATAAAACTGTTTATTTTTCAGTGTTTCACTTAATTGTGCGAAGGTAGAAAATTTAAATACAGCAGCGTAAAAGTACGCAAAATATTCTTTGTGGAAGAATTATTGGTTTCGGGTTTTTAGAGTTTCGGGTTTGAAGGAAACTCTTCAAACAATTCAAACCATGAACCAACCCTAACCCCCAAAACCTGGCCCCCAAAACCTTTCCCCGCAAGGTGCCAAATTGACAGTCCCCAGCCCATGGCACACGCTTTGATTAACAGTGGAAAAGAAAATATAAATTAGATAAACTATGACAACCGGAAAAATCAACGTACAGACTGAGAACATTTTCCCCATAATTAAAAAATTCCTGTATTCGGATCACGAAATATTCCTTCGCGAACTTATTGCCAATGCAGTTGATGCTACCACCAAAATAAAGACGCTTTCGTCGCTCGACAAAATGAAGGACGAACTTGGTGACCTTACCATCGAAGTTATCCTGGATAAAGCTGCAAAAACCCTTACAATCAAGGATCGCGGTATAGGTATGACCGCCGAGGAAATCGACAAATACATCAACCAGATTGCCTTTTCAGGAGCTGAAGAATTTGTAAAGAAATTCAAAAATAAGTCCGAAGCTGAACAGGCCGGTTTAATTGGCCATTTCGGACTGGGTTTCTACTCATCGTTTATGGTTTCGGACAAGGTTGAAATCAATACCAAAACATTTAAAAAAGGTGCCGGAACAAAAGCTGTAAAATGGGAATGCGACGGTTCACCTGAATATACTATCACTGAGACAGAAAAGTCAGACCGCGGAACTGAAATCGTTCTTTATATCAACGAAGAATCCAACGAATTTCTCGAAGAGCACCGCATCCTTGAACTGCTGAACAAATACTGTAAATTCCTGCCGGTTGCCATACGTTTCGGAAACGAAAAGTCATGGGAAAAATCGGAAACCGAGAAAGATGAAAAAGGCGAGCCGAAGGAAATCGAGATCGAAAAACCCCGCATCATCAACAACACCAATCCTTTGTGGAAGCAGAAACCATCGGATCTGACGGAAGAAGATTATAAAAAATTCTATCATGAATTATACCCGACAAGTTTCGAGGATCCTTTGTTCAGCATTCATCTGAACGTTGATTATCCTTTCAATTTGACCGGAATCATGTTTTTCCCTAAGGTGAAGAAAAACTTTGAAGTACAACGCGACAAAATCCAGCTTTACTGCAATCAGGTTTTTGTAACAGATTCGGTTGAAGGCATTGTTCCTGATTTTCTTACGCTTCTGCATGGCGTTATCGATTCACCGGATATCCCGCTTAACGTATCGCGCAGCTACCTTCAAAGCGATTCGAATGTGAAGAAAATTTCGGGTCATATCATGAAAAAAGTGGCCGATAAACTGGAAGAGATTTTCAAAAACAACCGCGAGGATTTTGAAAAAAAATGGGACGACATCAAGGTCTTTATTGAATACGGAATGATTTCGGAACCGAAATTCTTTGAGCGTGCCGAAAAATTCTGCCTGCTGAAATCCATGAACAACAAGTATTATACTTTTGGTGAATA
>JBBSDG010000357.1:0-5000 GCA_038249635.1 Bacteroidales bacterium
ATTTGATTCTATCCGTAGTGTTTTCAAGTTGCATGGCTATTTGCCGATTGAAACTCCGGCCATGGAAAATCTGAGTACGCTTATGGGGAAATATGGCGAAGAAGGCGATAAACTTCTCTTTAAAATTCTGAATTCCGGAAATTATCTTTCGGATGTGCCCGATGAAACCTATACGGGAAAGGAAGCAGGGAAAATGCTCAAACACATTTCGGAAAAAGGCTTACGATATGACCTTACCGTTCCATTTGCCCGTTTTGTAGTGCAGCATAACAACGAAATTACCTTCCCTTTTAAACGTTACCAGATTCAACCTGTATGGCGTGCCGACCGTCCGCAGAAAGGCCGTTACCGTGAGTTTTATCAGTGCGATGTAGATGTAATCGGCAGCAATTCATTGCTTTATGAAGTGGAGATGGTAACCATTGCCGGCGAAATTTTCAAAAAACTCGGCATCAGCATCAGCATTCTGATGAATAACCGCAAAATCTTATCCGGGATTGCTGAAGTTATAGGCGAATCGGCCCGCATCACTGATATTACCGTTGCTATCGATAAACTCGATAAAATTGGCCAGGAAGGTGTAAATAAAGAACTTGCCGAAAAAGGATTGAGTGATGAAACTATAGCTACACTTCAACCAATTCTTGGTTTGCAGGGAAAAAGTTTAGACAAACTTGATCAGTTGTACGTTATCCTGGCTTCGTCCGAAACAGGATTAAAAGGCATTGAAGAAATGCGTACTATTTTTACCTTAATTCATGAATTGCAACCTGATGCCAGTGTTGAAATCGATCTTACCCTTGCCCGCGGACTAAATTATTATACCGGTGCCATCATCGAAATAAAAGCCAACGATGTACAAATGGGCAGCATCAGCGGTGGCGGACGTTATGACGACCTTACCGGGATATTCGGGCTTAAAGGCATGTCGGGCATTGGGATTTCATTTGGCGCCGACCGCATTTATGATGTAATGAATGAACTTAAACTCTTTCCACCCGATACAGAACAGGCAACAAAAGTGTTGCTTGTAAATTTCGGTGGAAACGAGGAAATAGTAAGTCTGAAAATGTTGCAAAAACTTCATAATGCCGGTATTTCAGCCGAATTGTACCCCGAAGCGCTGAAAATGAAAAAACAATTCAGCTATGCGGATAGCAAAAAGATTCCTTACACTATAATAATAGGTAATGATGAAGCAACAACAGGAATTTACCAGCTAAAAAACATGCTCTCCGGCGAACAGGAGAAGATTTCGGCGGATGAAATTATTGATAAACTGAAGTAAATATAACCCTGACAGGGTTTTAAACCCTGTCAGGGTTATATCAAATAAATACATACTTTTGCCTCATATTCTGAAATCAGCCAACCATGCTTTGGAATTTATATTTTATTATTCAGATTAACCGAACCTGCCTCTAAGTACAGATTCGCAATGCCTGCAAGCCGCGGGCCGGAAATCCACTTATTTTTTTATACAAATCACACCTTATAGTATAGGTGTAAAAAAGTTATACCAATCACCATGGCAGACCATACCTTTTATATTACCCCCACTCCTATCTCATTTGGGCAGTTAGAAAACATGCTTTCATCAAACATCCAGCTTGCCTTGTCGCCTGAGGCAATAGCAAGAATTGAGAAATGCAGAAATTACCTTGATCAGAAAATCGAAGCCAGCCAGGAACCCATTTATGGAATTACAACGGGGTTCGGATCGCTTTGTAACCGATCCATCTCAAAAGAAGACCTTTCGCAACTGCAGGTGAACCTCGTTATTTCACATGCCTGTGGAATCGGTGAGGCGGTGGAACCTGATATTGTAAGGCTGATGCTGATCCTGAAAGCCTATGGTTTATCACTTGGAAACTCAGGTGTTCAAACCGAAACTGTTCAGGGTTTGCTCAATCTTTTCAATAACAATATTCTTCCCGAAGTTCGGCAGCTCGGTTCGCTCGGTGCTTCCGGCGACCTGGCACCACTGGCACATCTGGTTCTTCCACTTTTAGGAACCGGCAACGTTAATTATAATAACAAACTACAACCTGCTGCCCCTGTATTGGCAGGATTAGGTTTGCCTGTGATCAGTCTGAAATCGAAAGAAGGTCTGGCATTACTGAATGGAACCCAGTTTATGAGCGCTCATGGTGTTCTTATTTTGCTCAAAGCATTCAAATTGCTGAGATTAGCCGATATCACTGCTGCCATTTCGCTCGAAGCATTTAATGGCCGCCCCGATCCATTTCACAACATGATTCAGCAAATAAGACCTCATCCCGGACAAATTGAAACGGCAGATAACATTCGCGCTATTTTACAAGGCAGTAAGTTGATTGATATGCCGGGAAAGGCAGTTCAGGATCCGTATTCATTCCGTTGTATTCCACAGGTTCACGGCGCGGTGAAGGATACCGTGCGACATGCTGCCGAAGTAATTCTTCGCGAGATCAATTCGGTAACGGATAACCCAACAATTTTTCCCGATGACGACCTTATCCTTTCGGGTGGTAATTTTCATGGCGAGCCACTGGCATTTGTGCTCGACTTTATCGCCATTGCCCTTTCTGAACTTGGAAGCATTGCCGAAAGGAGATTATACAGACTTATTGCCGGACAACGCGGATTACCGGAGTTCCTGATAGCGCATCCAGGGTTAAATTCAGGCTTTATGATTCCGCAATATGCCGCCGCCGCTGTAGTTAGCCAGAATAAACAGCTTTGCACGCCTGCTTCTGTCGATAGTATTACTTCCTCCAACGAACAGGAAGACCATGTAAGCATGGGTGCGAACTCAGCCACTAAAGCACTGCGGGTAGTAAAAAATCTCGAAAGTATTCTTGCAATTGAACTTATGGCCGGCTGTCAGGCACTCGAATTCAGGGGAATTGAAAACACTTCACCATTTCTGCAATCGATTATTAACGAATACCGCCACACAGTTCCATATGTTGAACACGATGTACTGATGTACGAACTGATTGACAATTCAATTAAGTTTATTCAAAGCCACGATTTTCATCTTCCTGTATGAGTTGATTCTGCGGAGTGCGCAGTTCTGAAAAATTATTTCAGTGTGAGATAATTTGAAGATAAAAGTTTTTTCAGTAGGTTTGCTGTGTGAATGTGTGTGTGTAAAATAAAATGGGATCATTATCGCTCTGAGGCACTGCTAATACTCCTTTAAGAAAACATGCCGGAACTTATCTACAGGATATTGTCTTTTAAAAACGATGACCGTAATAAATCAGTGATCAACAAACGATTTGAATGTCGGGAGATTCAGGAGTGGGATGAGATGAGCAGTAGTAATTTTGCACTTTTCGGTAACTATACTTCTAACTATTGATCAAAAGCAATACCCTTATAGAAAAAAAATCAAGACAGTGATTACCTGATAAACAGCTAAAATCAAACTCATTATTGAAAGCATAATGGACGAACAACAACCACAACAACCTATCCCCAGCGAAGCCGGCCCCAATCTCCTGTTTTTGAAGATTCTTTGTATTATTACCTTTGTCGGAAGCGGGTTAGGTTTTATATCCTATGGAATTATTGGTCTGATACGCGATTATTTCTCCCGTAACCTTACACTGATCCCCGACGAGCAAAACCGCGAATTGATAGGACTGCTGCTTTCAGCGGGGCGAATGTTCTTTTTTCTGAATGCATTGCTTTATGGTGTTTCCTTTGCCGGGGCTCTACTCCTATGGCGGATGAAAAAAATGGGGTTCCATCTTTATACGGCTTCACAACTCCTTTTACTGATACTTCCGCTGGCATTTATCAAAGGATTTCCTATGCCGGGAGCAAGTATCTTTATGACCATATTGTTTATATGGGGTTATAGCGGATTTCTGAAATTTATGAAGTAAAAGGCGAAGGCAGAGGAAGAGGCACAGGCAAAGGATAAATCTACTGGCTAAAGCTAATCATTTGGTGTCGCTAACCAGGCACCAAGCACCAGGCTCTAAGCTCCAAGCACCAAGAACAAAAATTCACAAAAATGACAATCCATAATTCCATCCCCCGTCCACGACTGCTAACCTGGCTTTGCACAGGCTCAGCATTTTTCGGCATTTCATGGATCATTATGCTTGTAACTCTGATAGGGATTGCGCTGGCAGGGAATGTGCCATCAAAAGATTTTCCGGGTTTAGCCCTTGAATATCTGCACATTGGATACCTCTTTATGATAACCCTTATCCTCCTTGCCGGAGTTGGTTTAAAAGGTGTAGCCATGATGTGGAAAATGAAGAAGACCGGTTTCTACCTGTACGTTGTATCAAAAACCCTGATATATTTTCTACCCGTACTTGTAATAGGCAGCAACCATTTAACCTACCCTGCTTTAATCATCACATCAATTATGATAACATTTTATGGCATAATTTTTACGGATCCACGCAGAAACTCAAAAAAAAGTGATCGTTAATCAGTTCTTAAACACTCATTTTTGCAACAGATTTCGCAGATTAGCAAAGATATAGATATGCATCCAGCAGTTTTCATAAACAAAAATAGATCTAATACATGTAAACTTATCTGTGTAATAAGCTTAAGATGCGGATTTTATTCATCCATCATTGCATTACCCAAGCGGAAGATTTACAAAAATTGTTAAAAAAATAAAAAAAAACAGAAATTGTATTCGGTATTAAGAAATTATTACTTTTACCCCATCCTATAAATCAATACCTGAAAAGATCGTATTTCCCATTAACCCTCTCAAATAAAGCACTTTAAGAATTCTTAACATCTTCAACACATTTACCTATCTGAATGTTAAGGGTATCTTTAAATGATAAAAAAGGCAAAATAAAATTATTTTTAATCAACAAATTGCATTGTTTGGGTATATTTGCATCTCAAAATAGTATAAAATTAACCCAATCAAACCAGAAATCAAAAAAAAAGAAAAAGCCTATGAAGAACAAATTACTTTGCCAATCAATAAATAATCAAACACTAACCCAATTAAACACTAACTAACCAAA
>JBBSDG010000358.1:0-4959 GCA_038249635.1 Bacteroidales bacterium
CAGAGGATGTGTATGCAATTTCTCCCGTTGAAAGCGAAGGCTCAAAACTTTCGCCGTTAGCCTCTGACCCATTGGGTCCAAGGCTTACACGCTGTATTTTCCCTGTAGCACTTTCCCATCCAAATACATCCTTTACCCCGTTTTTATCGCCATCCACCAGGTTGGTTGCATTCGACTCAAACGCGACGGTATGTCCATCTATCGACATGGAAGGCGCGAAACTGTCGTTGTTGCCTTCTTCTCCTTTTGTGCCTGTACTTACCAATAATGTTTTTCCGGTATTGCGGTCGCGCCAGAAGATTTGCCTGTATTTGCCGCTGGTACCGCAGAATTTCACGCTGTTGGACACAAAAGCCACATAACGTCCTTCTTCAATATTTCCACCGGCAACGGCAGGCCAACCTCCTTCGTAGAAAGTGCTGAAATTTGCATCCTTTGTGCTGCGGCTGACCAGATCGTATTTATAATCACATTCAACCTTCACCGGATTTCCATTCTGAGGCATAACACCATTACCGTTCGTTATCCGATAAACCATACCGGCAGGTGCAGTCTTAACGGTAACATTGTATTTCGCTTTGGCAGCAAGTGGTTTCAGAAATTTAAAATCAGTCCGGAAAGAAGTATCCTTTTTTACAACCACCGAAAGGTTATCAGCTGCATTGTTTTGCAAAATAATGGTTGAGCCCGGAGGAGCTAAAAAAACACCGTTTACAGAAGTGGTAGTTTGAGCCTGTAACCCAACGGCTACGGTAATCAGAATCAAAAGCAGTGTTAGTTTGTTCATTTTTCAGGAAATGATTTCGTTTATTTATACTTATTTGTTACTGACTAATAATATTGTTTTCATTAATTTTAGAAAACATTAAAAGCAATTCTTCATTTTCACGTTTCAATTTTTCATGATTTTTATCGTTTGTGAATTCCCTTCAGCAGAAAAGGTTAAAAAATACAAACCTGCCGGTTGGTTTTCCAGTGTTATTTTATCGGAATTATTACCGTTTTTTTTATCTGACGTATATTCTGAAATCAGCAGGCCCAGGCTATTCATCAATTTTATAATTACATGCGAATTATGAAGCAATTTATAATCGATGTTTAAAAAATCGCTGGTTGGGTTGGGATAAACATTTACAGCTAATTCGTCGGCGGATATATCAGGAATACCTAATGCAGGGCAATTGAATGCATATGGAATATAGGAATCAGTGAATGTGCCATTACCCAGCGTTCCATTAATATTGGCTCCCCATGTCCATAAGCTGCCATCTGTTTTAATCGCAGAAGTATGATAATCTCCAGAAGATATTTTTGCCCAGTTTGAGGTGGTGCCAACAAGAGTTGGGCTGGTTTTAAGAATGCTGGTCCCATCACCTAATTGCCCAAAACTGTTATTTCCCCATGCCCATAGCGATCCGTCCGATTTCAATGCTATAGAATGATAAATGCCAGCTGAGACTTCCTTCCAATTTGTTGATGAGCCAATGTGAGTAGGTGAATTTTTATCGAGAATAGTTCCATCTCCTAATTGCCCTCCGTTTAATCCCCAGGCCCACAGCGTTCCATCGGTCTTAATGGCAATTGTATGATGGTGACCTCCCGAAACAGTAAGCCACCCTATATTGCTGGTTATAAGTGTCGGGACATTTTTCCTGATATTAGTACCAGCGCCTAATTCACCATAAAAATTCTCTCCCCAGCCCCAGAGTGTTCCATCAGTTTTAATAGCCATTGAATGGAAACTACCAGTGGCTGCAAACTGCCAGTTGTTGTCAGTACCAATTTGAACAGGGGTGGTTTTATCGACAGTTGTGCCATCTCCAAGCTGACCATATGCATTTGATCCCCACGCCCAAAGAGTTGCATTGGTTTTTATTGCAATACAAAATGCGCCGCTATTGGCAACTGATTGCCAATTAGTGTCGGCACCAATTTGTGTAGGAATGTTAATATGATTATGGGAGCCATTTGCTAATTGACCATAGGTGTTTTCTCCCCAGGCCCATAAGGTCCCATCCGTTTTTATTGCAAATGCACTTAGTGCCCCGGCAGAAATGGATTTCCAGTTGGTTGATTTACCAATACGGGTGGGAATCTCCCTATTTGTATTTGTGCTATCGCCTAATTGTCCATAAATATTTGAGCCCCAAGCCCAAAGTGATCCTTCAGATTTTAAGGAAATGGTAAAAGTACCCCCGGCAGAAATTTTACTCCAGCACTGTGCATTTGCACTCACCCAAAAGGTGAATCCGATACATAATAAGGTTAGTTTTTTCATGGAATTCGTTTTGAATAAAAATTAACAAAAAAGCTGCTATGTATGTTGTACCTTAATTTTATTATTTTGAGCACATATTATATGGAGAACAGCGACCAATTTATTCTCATTTTCCGGTTTTTATTGGTTTTAAAAATCAGGTCGTAGTTCCTAAAGTTTCAAGCTTTGCTCTATAGCCTTCAACCTATCATCAAGTTTTCTGTTCTGCTCTTCCAATAAGCTTATTTTAAATTCGGATGAATTGATTTTTAATTTATCATCTTCAATTATAACCTGCTGCTCCTGTATTGCTTTCACCATGGGAGCGAGAAGATCATTATACCGGACATTATACATGCCCTGATCATCTTTTGTAATCATACCGGTATTTAAATCACCAGCTTTTGCAAGTGATTCCTCCAGTTCCTGGGCAATGAAACCAAATTCAGTTTTTTGATTCTGATCATTTATCCGGATGTAAGAAACCGGGTTTAGGGTTTTTACGAATTCAAGTCCAAGCTCCGATTTCTTAATATCCGATTTATAGCGCCTGTCGGAAGTTATTGACCAGGCGACCTGCACGCCGGCATAAGTTACATTAGCGTTGCCAATACGAACCTGGTGATTGCCTGCTGCATTTGGGACCTGAGCACCACTACCAATCCCGGTATTATTGCTTCCAGTACTTAGCACCGTTAAAGCATCGCTTCCAATTGCAGTATTTAAGTTTCCGGAAGTACTTGAAAGTAAAGCGTTTGTCCCGATAGCGGTATTTACGGCTCCAGTTGTATTTGCTTTAAGTGCGTTATTTCCTACCGCAGTATTTTCATATCCATATATATTAGACAATAGCGAACTATATCCAACTGCTGTATTTTGGTAACCGGATGTGTTTGCATATAAGGAACTATGCCCGCTGGCAGTATTTGAATATCCTGAAGAGTTTGTAAAGAGAGCAAAACAACCCGTTGCCGAATTAAAATCAGCATTGTTGGATCGTAGGGCATCGCTGCCAATAGCTGTATTTTCTTTTCCACTTGTATTTCCATCAAGAGATTGTATGCCCACTGCAGTGTTTCTAAAACCGGTTGAATTTCTTCTCAAGCTCATTCTTCCATTGGCGGTATTGCTGTATCCTGTGGTGTTGCCATACATTGATTCATCTCCGGTTGCAGTGTTGCCGTAACCGGTTGTGGTTGAGAAAAGTGAATTTCTGCCAACAGCTGTATTTAAACTTCCCGTGGTATTCGAAAACATTGAGCTGAAGCCTATGGCAGTATTATTGCTCCCATCCGTATTCGAATAAAGTGCATCTCCCCCGACAGCGCTGTTGCTATTTCCGGTTGTAGTAACTTTTAATGCATCTATGCCTAATGCCACATTATATAATCCGGTTGTGTTGGCAGAAAGTGCGTTAAGCCCGAGTGCAGTGGATGAAGTGCCAATTATCCCTGAAATCATATTATTTCTTCTAAAAACCAAGTCAGTGTTATCAGTTGTCCCGATATAGTTAGTTGCTGAATTTGTTCCTGCATTCCCCGAAAGTAACCACCCGCATGTACCGGCTGGCCCGGTCGCTCCGGTTGCTCCTGTTGAACCCTTTGCTCCTGCCGCACCGGTCAACCCTATCGGGCCTTGCGGGCCAGTTGGTCCAGTTGCACCTGTTGCTCCCTGAATCCCTGTTTGTCCCTGCTGACCGGCTGGACCTTGCGGACCATTTGCCGAGAACAAAGCATACGGAACACTGGTTAATTTACTGGTTCCAACAATGCCGTAATTGATCCCACCAGTAGGATCTGTTTCTGTTTTAACGGAATAAGATCCGTTTGCCCAATTGATTGTTGAAAAATTTCCTGAAACGACAATGCCACCACCAATTTCGAAAGTAACAAGACCGTTGGCATTTGAAATTGGAGTTTGTGTTTCAACATACACAGGAGTTGTGCCCTGCAAAATACTTATCTTCATTCCGACTGAATGATTAATAACCAACGTATTACCTGCATCGCGGATTACAGCCTGGTAGCTCATTTTCTGGGGAGTCTGGGCGAACACGCCTGAAGCAAATAAGATTACAAGTAAAAAAGTGCAATTATTTCTCATATTTCTTTGGTTTTGTCTTTTTATCAATTAGGAGTGACGTAGAGTATTATTTTACAATGGTTAAAGCGTGAATCTCCTGAGAATATATCGTTATATCTTTTGAAAACGGCTCTTATCTGGTAAAATCCCGGATTCAGGTCAACTATATCCATATTATTTAAGGTAGCACCATCATAATGTTGTACATAACCTGATGCAGATAATTGCAATTTTAATGTATTAGTTGAAGATTCCCATAATTCTATATACATCGAGCCTGATGCCGTTCCATCAGGTAACGCGGGGGTTAAAATTGCAGAAATATTTACTTGGACCCTGCTAGCCTCTGCAATAAAAAAGGATAGATTATCTATATCAGGAATCGGAATGGATTTTACACCAGCTCCTGTTAAATAAGTATAACCAGATTGGTCTCCTGCCGGACGAAACGACATGTAATATGGCTTAGTTGCCCATTTTGGAGCTACCCCACTGCCACCTGATTGCAGAACTTGTCCGCTTGTTCCGGCGTTTCCGTTTATGCGGACTCCGCCTGAAATATTGGTAAGATCAATATAATTTCCGGCTCCATTTACCTGGATAATATTTTTACTGTTGGC
>JBBSDG010000359.1:0-4956 GCA_038249635.1 Bacteroidales bacterium
AAGGAAAACGCAATGGCAAAGGAATTTACTATCATCCTAACGGCAAAAAATATATAGAAGGCATATACAGCAACGATGTACGCGTCGGGAACTGGCGTTTTTACGATACTACCGGAACTTTAAGCAAAGAAGTTGATTTTGATGAGATGCCGGAAAATATAGTAAGGGATTCTCTAAAAAAATAGATTCCTGAAGTTAAAGGTTTCAGTGTTTCAGGGTTTCAGCGTTACAGATTACTGAGTTTAGCCCCGCCTGAATCGGGTAGGGCAGAGTTTCAATTGTTTCAGAACGACAAGTCCATAATTCAATTATTCAAATGTTCAATTGTCCGATATTCAAATTGTTAAACCTGCCAGGTTTCAGAAACCTGCCAGGTTTAACAAACTAATTCAGGTTAAACTTTACATATACCGGCAAATGATCACTGTATCCGCCGAAGTATTTATCGCCCATGGTTCGGTTGGGGCGGGCTTCTCCTTTTTTATCCTTATAAAGCAAATATTCAGCTCTAAATATACCTGCATTTTCTACCGATGTATTTAATCCTTTTTTTTGCGAAAGCATTTTACCCGAAACTATAATCTGATCGAAGAGATCCCAGTCCTTATAATACAGGCTGCCTTCTCCTTTTTTATACTCAGGATACAAAAGGCTGTAGATATTTGCATTTGCATAAGGTTTTTCGGGGATCATCGCTTTAATGCCTTGTGTAATGCTCTTATTTGAAGGTTCATCATTAAAATCGCCCAGAATAAGTAGATTAGCTGACTTATCAACTTTCTGAATAGCATCAAGCTTTGCCCTCAAAACATTTGCCACAACCATACGTTTAGGATCCGAAATTTCAGATCCCTCGCGGCGCGAAGGCCAGTGGTTTATGAAAACATGAAGCATTTCACCCGAATTAAGTTTGCCTTTTACATAAAGAATATCGCGGGTACGATCGTTGCCCGGAAGCACTACTTCCAACGGTTCCGACGAAATAACTTTAAACGTTAAAGGGTTATAAATCAGTGCAACATCAATTCCTCTTTCGTCGGGGCTGTCGAAATGTACAATACTGTAGTTTGTTTTGCTAAGTGAGGGAGAAGATGTAAGCATTTGGAGTACCTGTAGGTTTTCGACTTCTGCAAAGCCAACCAGGTCGGGCATTGCCGGAGTTGTAATATCAGCGATAACCTGTGAAATATGTTTTATCTTGGTATCAAGCCGTTCTTGTGTCCAGGGAACTTTACCGGAAGGAGTAAATTCGTCATCGTTGGTTTTAGGGTCGTTCTGCGTATCATACAGATTTTCGACATTGTAAAACATAGCAACAAAAGGCTGCTTAACGGATTTTGAGGTTTTGTTGGTCGGTTGTGAATAGGCTACAAGCATTGGAAGCAACGCGAGTACAAAAAGCAGGGTTTTAATTTTCATACGCAAATGTACTATTAATTTGTTTTGAGAAAGTGTGAACGTTGTTGTTTTGACTACCGCATACCAAAGGGTTTAAAAAAGAAAAACCGGCTTCTTGCGGAACCGGTTTTCTGTAAAGCAGTACAAAAAGTTTTAGTCAGCAGCAATAACAAGGAATTTACTTCTGCTCCAGAAGTCAGTGTAATTCAGAATAACCAGTTTGTCAACTGATTTTTTCGAAGCACTTTCCAGTTTATATGAACCTGCAGGGTGGTTACTGAGCAGGGTTGCCTTTTTCTTATTCACAGGGATTTCGGTAAATGCGGTAATATCCACTTTTGTGAAATTAGATTTATCAAAATCTTTAATAGATTTGGTACGTCCGATTCCGATAAAACCACCTTTTTTGTCAATAACATTTTTATCCTTAAGCTCTTTGGTAGTGCCGATAACATAATATGCAGTGTTGAGGGCAGCGGTTTTTTCGTCAATTGCCTGTTGTTTGGCTTTATTTTCAGCGCTTAGGTTATCAACATTGGTATTCAGTGTGGCAACCTGGTTGCCTAAATCGGTAACTTTAATATTTAATTTACCTAACTGATCTTTTAATTCAGCAATTTGGGCGTCTTTCTCAACAATTGATTTGTTAAGATTGTCAATCATAGCTTCCAGCTCAGCATTTTTTGTGTTCGAGGCTTTCAGTTTCTTTTGCAATGATGCCACAGTTGCGCGATTTCTTTGCAACATTTCGTAAATGGAATTGATGTCGCCTGTAATCTGCTCACGTGCGCTAGCCTGTACTTCGGTGCCACCTTTTGTGTTCTGGCCGATGATGTTCTCTTTCATCTTGATGGAGTCGAGGTTCGATTGAATCTCGTTGAAGGCTCTTACGAATTCCATAACGGTAGTATCCTTTTGAAAGCCAAGAGCAAGAAGACTGTCGTTTTTGGCTTTGAGCCTTGCGTTTTCTTCTTTCATCTTATTGCAACTCACGGTCATCAGCATGGCCGGAATCAGCATCAGTAACAATAATTTTTTCATATTTTTTTTAGGTTAATGGTTAAATAACGTGCAAAGGTACAATCAATTGTATTAAAATGATTTAAATTTATTTAAATTTGATATAATTTTAGGTTAAACTCAATGTTGATAAGCCTTTCAGTGGGTTACAAAAGTTTACTGAGGGCAAAATATAGGGCTTTCAGAACTGGATTTTTACCAAATAATTGCTTATTCAGGGTTGGGTTCATCCTTAATAGGCTCAAATAAAATCCCTTTAATCATCCTGATGTGTATCCGCTTTTTATTCGCTGTTAAAATTTATAAGCGCAGGTTCTAAAGGATTACACCATTCTGCTGCATTTTTCAAGTTAGCCCATAAAAGTACATTTGGCGCTCCGTCATGCTTTTCGTTACCTTTGCCCGATTACTTCCGAATATGACAACATACCCACAAATCATCCTGAAACCCGGCAAAGAAGGTCCGGTATTGCGCTTTCATCCCTGGATTTTTTCGGGAGCCATAGAAAAAACTGTTGGCAAACCTGCCGAAGGTGATATTGTGGAGTGCTTTTCTTCCACAGGATCTTACCTGGCAACGGGTCACTGTATGCCGGGTTCGCTGGCGGTAAAACTGTTTGCTTTCAAGCGACAGGAAATAAATACCTCGTTTTGGCAATCAAAAATTAACGCCGCATGGCAGGTGCGCATATCCGTTGGACTTATTGGTAATTCCCGCACAAACGCATATCGCCTGGTTCATAACGAAGGCGATAGTTTGCCGGGGCTTATTGTGGATATTTATGGCGGGATGGCTGTACTTCAGGCACATTCGACCGGGATGCACGATATCAGGCAAACTCTGGCTGATGCAATAGTTGTTGCCTCAAAGGGTAAAATATCTTCAGTTTACGACAAGAGTGCCGAATCTATTTATAAAATGACCGGACGAAATGTGGAAAATGGTTTTCTGGTTGGTGATATAGGTGCCTGCGACATTCTCGAAAACGGCCATCATTTCCATGTAGATGCTGTTGCCGGTCAGAAAACCGGATTTTTTCTTGATCAGCGCGATAATCGTGAGTTACTTGCCCATTACTCCAAGGATAGAATTGTGCTGAATATGTTCGGATATACCGGTGGATTTTCGGTGTATGCCGCTGCTGCCGGTGCAAAAATGGTTCACACCGTTGATAGTTCAGCCCCCGCTGTTGCTATAGCTGAAAATAACATGAAAATGAATGGCTTTGATACGTCTGAACATGCCTGTATAACTGCCGATGCCCGAAAATATATTGATGCCATGGATTCAGGCATGTATGATTTGATTGTACTCGATCCTCCTGCTTATGCTAAAAATGTGGCTTCGCGCAACCAGGCTTTAAAAGGTTATCGCACCATAAATGCAATGGCACTGGAAAAAATTAAAAGCGGAGGAATTCTTTTCACATTTTCCTGTTCACAGGTGGTTGACAGGCAGATGTTCACTTCGGCTGTTACCGCTGCAGCTATTGATGCGGGCAGGCAGGTGAGGATAATACAGCATTTATCGCAGCCTGCTGATCATCCGGTTAATATTTTCCATCAGGAAGGGGAATACCTGAAAGGGCTGGTTCTGCTTGTGGATTGAGGGGATTGAAGGGATTGATGGGATTGAAGGGACAAGGGGACTTGGAGACAAGGAGACTTAGGGGATTGGAAATGTGGAAAGGATTCAAAATGTGTGACTAATACTTTAAACCAGAAACTCTTCAAACTATTTTCCAATAACTTAACTCTACCAGGAGTCCTTGCTATTCTTCAACTGATCAATAACGCGGCGTTGTTTTTTAGTCGGTCGGCCAATTCCGCGGTCGCGGTACTCGCTATTGGTTACGTCAATCAGTTTCACCCTGTCGTATTCCGATTGCAAAGTAAGATCTTCCATATAATCGGGAACAAGTTTGGCGTTTACACGGCTTTTGGGAAATTGCTTTACACGGATTGTTTTGAAAAGCGGATTCAGACTAACCGTAATAGTGTCGCCTTCCTTTATTTCTTTGGATGCTTTTACGTTGCTACCGTCCATTTTAACCTTGCCGGCTTTGCATGCATCCGTTGCCAGGCTCCGCGACTTAAAAAGCCGGACTTCCCAAAGCCACTTATCAATCCGTAAAGTTTCGCTTCCCATTTAATAATTGATTCTCTGAATTTACAATTTACGAATGACGATTTACGAGGTACGAATGATGATGGACGATTTACGAATGACGATTTACGAGGTACGAATGATGATGGACAATTTACGAATGACGATTTACGAGGTACTAATGATGATGGACGAATCACGATTTGCGAATGACCATTTACGAGATACAAATCCGGTTTTCCGACATCTGCAAGCATAAAAAAATCCGACATCCGACATCCGACATCCGAAATTATTTATTTTTTCCTGAAATAAACCTCCATTGGCGTTCCCGTAAAGTTGAACTCTTCACGAATACGGTTTTCGGCAAATCGTTTGTAAGGATCCTTAACGTATTGAGGCAGGTTGCAGAAAATAACAAAACTTGGATA
>JBBSDG010000360.1:0-4952 GCA_038249635.1 Bacteroidales bacterium
AATGCGTAATCTCACAATATGAATGATTTTGTTTTAGTTTCAACCGGAGATGAAATACGGATGCAAAAGTAGATTAAAAAACTCACCCCCTGCCCCCTCTCTTTGAAGGAAAGAGAGGGGGTGTGGACGGGTTAGGTTAGTGATTCTGAGTAAAATATCAATGCAATAAGGGGGAAAACACGAACAGGACAGTAAAACTTTATCGCAGAGTCACCCCCTCTCTTGGTGAAGAGAGGGGGACGGGGGGTGAGTTCACAAATTAAACAGCTTTTTCGCATTCCCCGTTGTAATCTCTGCCACCTCTTCAACATTAAAACCACACAGTTCAGCCACTTTTTCAGCTATAACCGGAATGTAAGCCGGCTCATTTCGCTTACCGCGATAAGGGGCAGGTGCCAGGAAAGGGGAATCCGTTTCGAGTATAATATGCTCAGGACCAACGGCTGCGACCACTTTCTGTAAACCTGAATTCTTAAAAGTTACCACCCCTCCTATTCCGAGCATAAATCCTGCTTCAATTACCTGCCAGGCCTGCTTTTCATCACCCGGGAAACAATGAAAGACACCTTTCAGTTCCGGACCGGTTTCGGATTTCAGGATGCGCCATACTTCATCGAAAGATTTCCTAACATGAATGACAACAGGCAGTTTGTGCTTTTTTGCAAGCTGAACCTGGTACAGAAATACTTCTTCCTGCAACGCCTGATGTAATTTATCCCAGTAGAGGTCGATGCCGATTTCGCCGACAGCAATGTAACTGCCTGTTTCAAGCTGACGGGTAACTTCTTTCATTTCACTCTCAACCGTTTCGGGGAGAACCGAAGTAGGATGCAGCCCGGCCATGGCAAAACAATTCAAAGGAAATTGTGTGCAAATATTCAGCATTGGGTTCCAGGAAGTATTGTCGATGTTGGGCAACAGCATAATTTCCACTCCAGAGGCAATAGCGCGGCTTACAGCATTTTTCCTGTCATCATCAAACTCTCCCAGGTATATATGGGTATGTGTGTCAATAAATTGCATAGCGCAAAAATACAACAACAATTATAATTGATCGCAGATTTACAAATTGATCCTATATTAAATTAAAAAGCACTCTCCGGTGAGGAAGAGTGCCTTTAGAATGATTTACAAACAAGGGTTAGTCTTCGAATATATGCATATTGTCGAGCGCATCCATCATTCCTTTTACAGAAGCGGCTGACTCTTCAAGTAATTTTTTCTCGGCCTTGTCGAGCTTCAGCTCAATAACTTCCTCAATTCCGTTCGACCCTAAACATACGGGAACCCCAAGGAAAACATCATGCAGACCGTATTCACCGTTTAGTTTTGTACAAACCGGAAAAATACGTTTCTGATCATCAACAATGGCTTCAACCATTTGAGCAGCAGCGGCACCAGGAGCATACCAGGCTGATGTTCCCATCAGGTTAACAAGTTCGCCACCACCTTTACGGGTGCGTTCCACAATTTTATCAATCTCATCCTTGTTCAGTAATTCGGTAATCGGGATACCGCCGACCGATGTATAGCGAGGCAATGGGACCATGGTGTCGCCATGACCACCAAGCAACATTGAGTGTACATCCTTTGGCGAAATGCTGAGCGCTTCGGCAATAAAGCTACGGTAACGGCCAGTATCTAAAATACCTGCCATCCCGAAAACTTTGCGTTCATCTTTCAAAGCTGCTTTGTATGCGCAGTAGGTCATCACATCAAGCGGATTCGATACAATGATAATGATGGCTTCAGGCGAATACTTGATAACTTTTTCGGTTACATCCTTAACAATAAGGGCATTGGTTTTAATTAAGTCGTCGCGACTCATACCAGGCTTACGCGGCAACCCCGAAGTAATAACCACCACACCCGAACCTTTGGTTTTCAGGTAATCGTTGGTAGCTCCCGAAACATGGGTGTTAAAGTTATTGATTGAAGAAGTCTGCCATATATCAAGGGCTTTGCCTTCAGCAATTCCTTCTTTGATATCAACCAGAACTACTTCGCGTGCCAAATCTTTATGCGCAACAACATTAGCAACGGTGGCGCCTACATTACCGGCTCCAATTACAGTTATCTTTTTCATCGTATCTAAATTTCTTTATTTAAATCTAAAAATCAGCGTCAGCGAAAGTATAGAACATTTACATTGTTATATATTCCGGAAGCGAAAATATTTCAGCAAATGTACGCTATCTTATTAAATTGAGGTAAAACAACAATTTATTTCTTGCCATTTTCACAACGCTTCGCATTATTCTGGGCATCAATCACTGCAATAGCAGTCATATTAACAATTTCGTTTACACTCGACCCCATTTGCAACACATGAATCGATTTATCAAGACCCATAATGATAGGACCTATTGCCTCTGCGCCTGCCAGCTCCTGTATAAGTTTGTAGGCTATATTTCCGGCGGTAAGGTATGGAAATATGAGTGTATTGGCAGCTCCTCCCACTAATTTGCTGAATGGAAAGTGTTCGGCAAGCATTTCGTTGTTTATGGCAAAATTTGCCTGCATATCGCCATCCACAATTAAATCGGGGTGGTCGCGGTGTAAAATAGCCACCGCATTGCGGACTTTGATAGGGATATTGCCTTCAACAGATCCAAAGTTGGAGTAGGAGAGCATAGCGATGCGAGGTTCAATATTAAATGTACGAACAGCCTGGGCAGTCTGAAGTGCTATCTCAACAAGTGTTTCGGTAGTAGGATTCATATTCACGGTAGTATCAGCAAAAAAGAAAGGTCCTTTTTTGGTAAGCATGATATACATGGCTGAAATCCTGTTCGTGTTTTTACATTTACCAATAATGCGTAGTGCCGGGCGTATGGTTTCTGGATAACTGGTGGTTAAACCTGAAATCATTGCATCGGCATATCCGTTTTCGACCATACTGGGTGCAAAGAAATTCCTGTGAGCCATAAAATCCAGCGCCACCTGGGCATTTACACCCCTACGCTGCCGTTTTTTATAATATTGACCGGCAAAGAGCTGGCGCATTTCAAGCTGTTCCTTTTTTGAAGGATCAATAATTTCAACTCCTGGCAACTCAAGGTCATATTGTTCAATGAGTTGATTGATAATAGTCTTGTTCCCCAACAATATAGGGATTGCTATACCTTCGTCAAGCACAATTTCAGCAGCTTTCAGAACCTTATAGTTTTCGGCCTCGGCATATACAACCCGTTTGGGATTTGCCTGGGCTCTGGCTTTTATCTGTTTGATAAGAGGATTAGTTAAGCCTAACCGTTTGGTGAGTTCGGCTTCATAAGCAACCCAATCGGTGATAGGTTTGCGGGCCACGCCTGTTTCCATGGCAGCTTTTGCAACAGCCACAGCAACATATAGGATTAATCGTGGATCACTGGGTTTAGGGATAATATATTCACTTCCAAACTTCAGATTCTTGGCGTTATAAGCTATGTTCACTTCTTCGGGAACCGGCATTTTGGCAAGATCAGCCAACGCATAAGCAGCAGCTAGTTTCATTTCTTCATTTATAGTCCTGGCTCTTACATCCAGAGCGCCACGAAATACATACGGAAATCCCAGAACATTATTTACCTGGTTGGGAAAGTCGCTGCGGCCGGTTCCCATTATGATATCAGGACGGGCAGTTGTTGCTTCGGTATAGGATATTTCAGGAACAGGGTTGGCAAGTGCAAATACTATTGGATTTGGCGCCATCTTCTTCAGATATTCGGGTTTCACGGCACCGGCAACGGATAATCCCAGGAACATATCGGCTCCATCAAGGGCTTCTTCGAGGGTGCTGATATCGCGGTCGGTAACAAACTCCGCCTTATATTTATTCAGATCGGCACGTTTACGATTGAGCACACCCTTGCTATCGAGCATGACGATATTTTCTTTTTGTACTCCCAGCTTGATATAAAGCCTGGTGCATGAAACGGCAGCAGCACCCGCACCACTGACCACAATTTTCATGTCCTCAATTTTTTTTCCGTTGATTACCAGGGCATTCAACAGGCCTGCTGAGGTGATGATAGCCGTGCCATGCTGGTCATCGTGCATCAGTGGAATATCGAGTTCCGCTTTCAGGCGCTCTTCAATCTCGAAACATTCGGGAGCTTTAATATCTTCGAGGTTAATTCCACCGAAAGTAGGCGAAATGGCTTTTACAACTGTAACAAACTTATCGATATCTGTTTCATTCACTTCAATATCAAAAACATCTATATCTGCAAAAATTTTGAAAAGTAAACCTTTGCCTTCCATCACCGGCTTACCGGCCTCGGGACCTATATTGCCAAGTCCTAACACAGCGGTTCCGTTTGAGATTACAGCCACCAGATTGCCTTTAGCTGTGTATTTGTAAACATCATCCGGATTTGCCTGTATTTCGAGGCAGGGTTCAGCAACTCCCGGCGAATAAGCCAGCGAAAGATCACGTTGCGTACTGTGAGGTTTGGTTGGAACTACTTCTATTTTGCCCGGACGTCCTTCGGAGTGGTAGGTGAGGGCATTTTTTTGGATTAGTGTTTTCATGGTAATCTTTTGTTTATCAAAAGAATAAATAAATATTTTTCGTACTGCAAAGTAAAAACAAAAGCGTGGTATAAATTCGGTATTTTACTTAAATCATATGTATTTATTGCAATTTGAATTGTGTCTAAATTACCTGCTGTAGCCAAACAGTTAGTATTACCGGTAAAAGGTACAACTGACCAATTGAATTGCAAGATACATATAAAACTCTTCAAACTGTAACATTGAGCGTATTCAAGGCAATATATTATTTTGATGTGCTGGAAAGGTTAATGTATCATAATAATTCCATGCATTCATTCGAAAATTGATTTAATGTTTATCTCTTTGTCCTTTTTGCTTGATCAAAAAGTACCAAAAAATCAAGGCTTTATAACAATGCTGGCGGTTCTAAGCCAAAGGTATCTCCTCGCAATACAAGGCATGAGAGAGTATAA
>JBBSDG010000361.1:0-4952 GCA_038249635.1 Bacteroidales bacterium
GGATAAGCCTAAACTGGTATTCTTTTTTGACGAAGCTCATCTTCTTTTTACCGATGCGCCCAGGGTTGTGGTTGAAAAAATTGAGCAGGTTGTCAGGCTGATACGATCGAAGGGGATCGGGATTTATTTTATCACTCAAAACCCAATTGATATTCCTGATACCATTTTAGGGCAACTAGGGAATAAAATACAACATGCGCTGCGGGCATTCACTCCCAGAGATCAGAAAGCCGTGAAAACAGCTGCCGAAACATTCAGGTCAAATCCGGAGCTAAATGTCGAAAAAGTTATTACCGAACTTGGAGTTGGGGAGGCACTGGTATCATTCCTCGACGAAAAGGGAATTCCGGCTATGGTCGAAAAAGCTAAAATACTTCCGCCGCAGGCACAGATCGGGCCGATTACGCCCGAAGAACGGTCGGCATTGATCCGTAGATCGGTTATTGCCGGAGTTTATGAAAAAGAAATTGATCGTGAATCGGCTTTCGAAATACTTCAGGTCCGGATCAATAGCCAGGTTCAGCAGGTTCAGCAGGAAAAGGAGCATGAAATCTTTATGAAAGAAGAAGCCGAACGTGCAAAAGTTCAGGCCCGCGAGGAAAAGGAGAGTGCAAAATCTTCGAAAGATACTGGCATGTTTGGCGACATTACAAAAGCCGTTGGCCGCACGGTAACCTCGCAGATCGGAGGACAAATTGGCCGTGCACTGGTGCGCGGGCTTCTGGGAGGATTGCTGGGAGGAAAAGGGAAAAGGCTTTTCTGATTTTCATCTTGTTTTCATTTTTTCGGATTATCCATTTAGCAATGATCATTTCATAAAAAAAGCGCCTTCAAAGCGCTTTTTTTATGTTAAACTCATTAATAAATCTACCTCATCATTGTAGATGTTCCGACTTTTGAACTTGGTAGATGATCATTATTACCTACATTTTCTCCCTGCCAGATGCTGCCATCTTTAAAAATTCCTGAAGCTCTCCACGGATATGCGCCTTCAGGCAGAAGCTTATCTTTGAATTTACCATCCCAGCCTTCGGTTGGTCTGCCTTCACTATCCAGCTTGTCAGTCCACCATAACAGACTTCCCCAGCGGTCGAATATTTCAAAAAGGTAGGATTGCAGGTTGATTCCGACAGGTTTCAACAATTGGACTTCTTTTCTCGGATTCAATGGCGAAAATGCTGTAGGAACGTATAAGCTCTTAACCATAAATTCATACGGGATACTCAGCGTATCCGAACAACCCTTTTTACTGTAGGCTATAAGGGTAATTTTATATTCCCCTTCATACGGATAAAGTTCAACAGGCTTTTCAGCGTACGAATCGTTGCCGTTGCCAAAAGTCCAGTGGTATTGCGAAGCATTAGCCGAAGTATTGTTTAACTGTACCTGCCCCTGAACGTTATCAAAATTTTCAACCAACTTAAAATCACTTACAGGCACATCCCAGGAATATATATTCTGGATTATTGAATCATGACAGCCATTGGCATCAGTAATTTTCAATAATACTGTATAATCACCGGATTTTTTGAAAACGAATTCTGGATTCTGAGTCTCTTTGCCACCAACAATACCCATATTATCTTTAAAAGTCCAGTTCCATGCTGTAATCGGCACATCGGCATTGGTGGATAAATCGGAGAATAACGTTTTATTACCGGCACATGACAACTGAGATTTAAAGTTTGCTATAGGCGGGCCATTTATTACCAGTAACTTCTGGATGGAATCCTTGCAACCAATTACATTTTGTGCCTTCAGTGTTACCTCGTAGGTTCCGGGAGCAAGATATGAGTGATCAGGATTTTTCAATGCAGATGTATTTTGATGCGCAGATACAGACTCACCGAATGTCCATTTATAGGTATCAATTTTAATTCCGCTACCGGAAGTCATATTGGTGAATTGAACCTTTTTTTCATTACAAACAACACTAAAGGTAAAATCAGGAAATGGCGACGGATTAACATTTACAACCAGATGTGCCGTATCATTTACTTTGCGCCCATTTACGTATGCTGAAAGTATCAACTGTACCATGAAGGCACCTGGAGTCTTATAGACATGATTCACCTGGTTCGAAAACATATCATAAGTAGCGTGTGTACCATCTCCAAAATCCCAATACCAGATATTTGATGTTACCGAGCTAAAACTGTTGTTCCGGAACGTGACCACATTTTTCTGGCAAATTTTTGTATCAATCAGTTCAATGGCAGCATCAACACAAGGATTAACCAGTATGTTATTTTCCACAATGCTATTTGAGCAGCCATTGGCATTTACAACCGTAAGACTTACATTATACGATCCCGGCGACCTGTAAAGGTGCGAAACGTGAGGCGAACCCGCAGTATCAAAAGTACTCACAACTCCATCACCAAAATCCCATATCCAACGGCTGATAGCGCTTCCGTTACCAAAAGAGGATTCATTAAAATAAATAGTGCTGTCGCAGATACCTTTTGTGTAGGTGAACGATGCAACAGGCAATGGATTAATCGTAATGT
This sequence comes from Bacteroidales bacterium, assembly GCA_038249635.1. Taxonomy (GTDB): domain Bacteria; phylum Bacteroidota; class Bacteroidia; order Bacteroidales; family UBA4417; genus UBA4417. Next base: position 2,511 of record JBBSDG010000361.1, read on the forward strand.
TTTTGTAATATATGTCTTTGCAATTATTTATATCGGTTGCTTCGAGGCTTACAGTATATGATCCGGTTTGAGAGTAATAATGTGATGGGATTTTTTTAGTTGAGGTATTGTTAACACCCGTTGACTCATCTCCGAAATTCCATTTAAAAGTTACAAGCGGTCCACCTAAATGCGTAAGAAGTTGCGGTGTAAAATAAGTACTATCCTTGACACAGGTTGCCGATTCAGCAAATGTAAAACCAAATTTAGCAGGCACACATACTTGTTTCACAGTTGTATCAATACAGCCCCTTATATCTTTAACTATCAAACGTACATCATAACACGAATCAATTGAATAATAGGTATAGGAAGGATTTTGAACAGGAGAATAATTATCGGGTTCGAATTCCCAATTCGAAGTTACGATAGTCGCCTGTTGGCTAAGCGATGTATTTCGGAAATTAACAAGGCCATTTTCGCAGGCAGAGGCTGTATAACCGAAGTCGGCTGTTGGATTTCCGAATACCTGAACCGAACGCGAAGCCATATCCCTACATCCGTTTTGTGAAGTTACAGTTAGTTTAACAGTATAAACACCCTTTGCTGAATATATCCAAGCCGGGTCTTTTTGATCTGAAGTATCATTGATTGCAGCAGGTACGCCAAAATCCCAATGCCACGAAGCTATTGGCAAAGCTCCCGAAAGAATTGACTGCTCCGAAAAATCAGTAGTTGCTCCTGCACATACATTGGTTAAACTAAAAAGTGCGGTCGGTTTGGGCAATATTCTTACTGTATGTGAAATCCTGTTTTTACAACCGTTGGTATTAGTAATGATGAGGGTAACAGTAAAATCACTGCTTACAGCATAGCTATGCACCGGATTCTTTTGCGTAGTGTTATGAACGGTTCCATCGCCAAAATCCCACTCGAACGAAGCAACAGTTGCCAGATTCATAATTGAGGAATTCATAGTAAATGTTGTTTTACTGCCCAGGCAGGCAGCATCCCAGCTAAAATCCACTACCGGTTTGGGTTTAATATCAATAATAGCCGAAATTTTATCGGAACATCCGGAAGCATTTTCAACAGTAAGAAGAACAGTGTAGATTCCCGGAGTAGCATAAACATGAAAAGGATTCTTCTGATTCGACAAATTATCCGTCCCTGAGGAGGAATCCCCAAAATTCCAGAACATATTTACAATTGTAGTACCTGAATTAGTTAGCGATAGGTCATTAAAGCTAACTGTTTCTGCTTCACAGGTATTGCCATAACTAAATTTTGCCTGCGGATTTGGTGATGTAATAAATGAGTGACTCGATTTGGCCATACAACCCAATGAATTTTTTACGGTGAGATAAGCCGTGTATTTACCACCTTTGGTAAAAGTATGGGAGATGGTTCCTATTGCCGCTGCATTTATCAAAGTATCCTTACCATCGCCAAATTCAAGAAAGAAAGATGTTAATGTGCCGTTAGCTGTTGAGGAATTATCGGTGAAAAGTACAGGATTTTTGGCGCATGACTGTGGTGAAACCTGGAAAGATGAAACCGGAGGAGCCAAAATAGCTACAGTACTTGTTTTCGTATTTGAACATCCTGAGGTATCTGTTACTGTTAATGTTGTGATAAACGATCCTGAGGAAGAATATTTATGAGATGGATTATCCTCCGAAGAAGTGAGTCCATCGCCGAAATTCCAGTTATAGGCTACCATTGTAGCTGCATTTACAAATGGCGAACTTACAAATTGTGTTGAGTTATTTACACAACCGGCCGAAAATGCAAAATCAACAGTTGGCAATACATGAACTTTCAGTTGTTTTACGATGGTGTCAACACATCCGGCGGTATTGGCAACGATCAGACTTACCTGAAAAGTACCTGCTGCATGATAGGTATGCGACGGTGCCTGCGAAGATGCCACGTTATTGGATCCCGAAAGCGCATCACCAAAATTCCACAATCTGGAGGTAATTGCACCTGAAACGGGTTTCGACAAATCTGTGAATTGCACCGGTGAATTATGGCAGGTACTAAGAAATGCGAAATCAGATAATGGTTCAGGAAGTAATGTTACCGGCAGATTGAAAGTCTTTTTGCAACTGTCGTTTGTTGTAACCGTTAATTTTACTGAATATGTAGTACTTGAGCTATAGACATACGAAACAGAAGCAACGCCAGGTACAGTCTGAGTATAGCCATCCCCGAAATCCCACTCACTCCTAACTATAAAACCGGGAGCTAAAACTGTTGACAGGTTGGTAAACTGAACTAGCCGCTTCTTACAGGCAGCCTGTGAATATATAAAACCGGCTATGGGTTGAGGAATAATAGTTACTGTTTTGATAACAGTATTTGTACATCCATTACTTGTTGTAACTGTAAGGGTAACGGTATGATTACCAGCAGTAGTGAAGATATGCTCAGGATTTGCGATTAACGCTTTATTTAAAA
>JBBSDG010000362.1:0-4940 GCA_038249635.1 Bacteroidales bacterium
ACCGTTGCCGAATATTTCCGAGATGGTAATGAGCAAAGCGGTGGAAACGATATCCTTTTCTTTATTGATAATATTTTCCGCTTCACTCAGGCAGGCTCCGAAGTATCGGCGTTGCTCGGACGTATGCCATCAGCTGTTGGTTATCAACCAACCCTGGCAACCGAAATGGGGATGATGCAGGAACGAATCACTTCAACCAAACGAGGTTCCATTACTTCCGTTCAGGCTGTGTATGTACCTGCCGATGACCTTACCGACCCGGCTCCTGCCACAACTTTTGCCCACCTTGATGCCACCACGGTATTGAACCGGAAAATCTCTGAACAGGGCATTTATCCTGCCGTTGATCCGCTCGATTCTACTTCACGTATCCTGAGCCCTGATATTGTTGGCGAAGAGCATTACAATACCGCTATGCGTGTAAAAGAAATTCTTCAGCGCTATAAGGAATTGCAGGATATCATTGCTATTCTGGGTATGGATGAACTTTCGGATGAGGATAAACTGGTTGTACAACGCGCGCGTAGAGTTGCACGTTTCCTTTCGCAGCCATTTTTTGTTGCTACCCAGTTTACCGGAATCCCGGGAGCTTTTGTAGCCATCGAAGATACCATCAAAGGATTCAAAATGATCCTGGATGGCGAAGTGGATCAATATCCCGAATCTGCTTTCAATATGGTTGGTACCATTGAAGAAGCAATTGAAAAGGGGAAGAAAATGCTTGAGGCAAATTAGATAGAAGTCGGAAGTCCGAAGTCCGAAGACCGATCCCGATAGCTATCGGGACAGAAGTCAGAAGACCGAAGTCGGAAGTCAGAAGATGGGGATTCCCAATCCCAAAAATCTAAAAGTTTGATAATCTAAAAATGAAAATAGAAATAACAACTCCCGACAGCACCATTTACGAAGGTGACATTTCGCTGGCCCAGTTTCCGGGTATGGATGGTTCGTTCGAAGTATTGAACAACCACGCAGCCATGATTGCTGTTCTAAAAAAAGGCAAGATAAAGGTGATTGATTCCAAAAAGAGCACTTTGTTTTTTGAAGTCAACGGTGGAGTTGTGGAGGTACTGAAAAACAAAATACAGGTGCTGGCGGAGTAAATTCAGATCATTTAACTATGCAATATTTGAGGGCTTATGCCCTCTTTTTTTTGAAAATATTAGACTTAATATCAGCTTTATTTTGTTTGATTATAAAGGCACGCATCAGAAAATAAGATATGCAAACCTTGGCTGGAGCCATTGATCTGTTTAACCTATATCTTTTCTAACAAGTACTTTTTTATTATCTGATAGGCTTCCTGTGGATTGTAGTTTTCGCCATTTCTAAGCAGTTGTTTGGTATCGCCAAGAAATTCTGCGTCCTGCATTTTTGTTTCCATATTCAAATAAAACTCTTTTCGTGTAGGAGGTGCATCCACAGCAAACTTCATATACACACGGTAGCATGAAAGTATTTGATCAAAATTAAGCTTTTGTTGAGTGATAGCCGTGTAAAGATCGAATAAATCGCGTCCTTTCCGGCGTTGGTATAATGCACGAAGTTTAGTGCCTAGCAGTTCCTCGAGATGATAGGTGGTAATGTCACACGTATCATTATACCACTGACTATCGACCTTAAAAGGAAACTTTGTAAAACCCAAAACTGAAAAATGTTCCCTGCAATTTATTTCAACTTTCAACCGTAAAGGCATAATTGGGGCAATTTCTGATTCTATTTTATACACCAGCGTATTATTGTTTGCCTTTTGCTTCACAACATGAGTACCCAGAAATGGCAATGTTTCATCGCGTAATTTGTCCATTATAGGTTTGATAGATCCTGCTTTGATTTGAACCAGATCTATATCTTCGGAATAACGTGGTTGGGGCGACAGATACAATTTATGCAAGGCTGTACCTCCCCGAAATGCCAGATTTTCAGCCAGAAATTCATTTTTAAATATTTCAGTGAGTGCACGACAGATGATTAAATCCTGTTCAACATGTTCGTTTGTTTGCCAAGGTACGTTATTCGACCATTCTATTATGTATGCTTGTGGTATCATTCGTCAATTTCAATTATAATGTTTGCTATTACTTTCCAACGGTCGTTTATAGAAAACCCATCTATAGGTGCTGATGTTTTCAGCGGTGTCCGAAAGAAAGCTATCTCCTTTCGCTTTAATGCGTTATATAATGCAGCGGAGAGTAATTCGTTTGCAAGAACGTGTTCAATCATATACCCAAGTCGTTGGAATGTTGTAGCCGGTACAGCTTCAATGAGGTCATTGTTAAACATTTCAGGTTTAATGGATACGACCAAATCATTTAAAACAGTTGCTACCCGATTCATTCCGCCTACCCGCTTTTCGAATTGTATCAGGTCGCATGCAGTAAGTGCGGGATTGGAAATTTTAAGATAGCCTGTTTCAGTTTTTTTTGATTCTAAAAGCAGTTCGGGTATCTTCCTTTTGCTAATATAATTTATTTTCAGCCCTTTTTTCTGAGTTGTGCGAAGTACAGGAAAACCGGTTACAACATAAAATTCCTGAGGCTGCTGGTGTGCAGCGCCATAAAAACCTGCTGCATTTAACAATGCCAAATAATAAGGACGTTGCATGTGTTTCATCAAGCCGTCCAAAAACATGGTAGGCGGCAAAATACCTTTAGAAGAATATTGAGGAGGGATTATCAAATAATAGCCCTTATAAATTGAAACAATTTTCGTTTTTGCAGATAATCGGCTTAATGCTCTTTTTGCTGCTATTTCGGTATAGTTAGGCAGTTCATTCGTGAGCATATCTGTTGAAAAAGCATACCTGCCACGCGATTGAAGATCTTCAATCCAGCGACTTACTGTTATATCTTCCTGTGCCTTCATAAGAGTAATTTTGTGCCAAAGATACCACTTCTTGGTACTTATCGCAAAGTATTACTATTTTTTTGAAATTATCCATTGAATTTCAATGCCCCGATCGGCGGAAGGAAATTCTGACATACTAATTCTGACAATTTTATATTTCACCTGCCGCTGTAACCATATTAAAATCAGTACCGATAGCCTCGAAGTGCCTGCGGCCGCAACGGATTTTGTCGGCTTCGGAGTTGCGGAGCTTTTCAAAATTCCGGACACTTTTTGTTTCCCGAACTAAATTACAAATATCATTTTGTAGTTGAATAAATAATGGAAGTGAGAAATGCAAAACTACAATTTGTCATTTCCTGTTACCTGTGATTTCACCTGTTTTCTTTATAAAAAACTCATTGTAAGAAGCTGTATCTATAAGCATTTAACCGCCCAGGCCTATGCCATTGCCATAAAGAAGTAAGATGGTGTTCGATCGTTTTTTACTCTGGTTCATTGTGTTAATGCAACGAGGAAAGCTTTGCCTTTCTCAGTAATCAAGTATTGTTGATTTGATGCTTTCGGTTTTTCTTTCTTGGTTCTTTCAATTAAATTAGAAGTATTCGCAAGACTTAATAAAAACCACAGATTATTCTTTCAAAATTCTTTCAGATGAGGTCTATCGAAGTGGGGGGGGATTTCGGCGAATATTTAAGGGTATTTGATGGCTATAAGAAGGCTTTGTTGTTCAGTGCTTTTCCAGTAAATACGGCTGAACTGACATACTTGGTCAACAAGTTTTCGAATAAATTGAATGACCGGCATAATCTGATTGTTTTGGCTCCCAAATATGAATTCTTGTCGTACCTTTACATCATGAAAAAGAAAGAAACATTACTGGATTTTTTAAAGAGTGCTTCTGAGTCAGTTAAGAGGACGGCCCGGCGTAATGGATCATCGATTGCCATTTCTGAAAACGGAGAGGTGAAAATTATTAGTCCAGTAAAAAACAACAAACAGGCACATAGATCCTCCTAGCCTGAACAATGTCTTTAATAGATGCAACCTCGCTTTCGCATGTTTGCTGGCCCTAATGGTTCGGGTAAAACTGTTCTTTTTACTCATTTAAGGAGTAAAGGGTATATCCACACCGAACTCTATGTTAGTGCCGATCGTATTGAACAGGATTTAAAGCAGTCAAGAAAATTCTACTTTTCATCCTATCGCGTAAAAGCCTTAGAAACTGAATTTAAGGAACATGTCAGAAAATCTGGCTTACTGCAACGCATAGCTGACCAAACCTTTCTTGACAGAATCTTCATTAAGAGTGGGATTCTTACTTTTGATGGAAAAGCAAGTTCCATTGACTCATACATAGCTTCGTTTATTGCGACCTATTTATGCGAAAAACTTTTCACAACCGGCCAATCCTTTTGTTACGAAACCGTTCTTTCACATCCCTCAAAATTGGCATTTTTTGAACAAGCGAAAGCCTCAGGATATGGAACTTATTTGTATTTTGTTTGTACCGACACCTGGAAATTGAATGTGCAACGTGTTAAACTGCGTGTTAAGGATGGTGGTCATGATGTTAAAAAGGAAAAAGTTGAATCACGGTATTTCCAATCAATGAAAAACTTCCGCTTAGCCGCCAAAATGGCAGATTCTGGTTTTTTAATTGATAACTCAAGGGATTTTACGCGAATCGCAGAGTTGAAAAATGGAGCATTAATTTATGCTGCTAATCCTTTTCCTGTTTGGATGCTTGAATATTTCGATCCTAAAAAGGATTAATCCACAGTGTTCGATGTTGACACCTGCTCAAGTCAGTAACCCTTATTGAAAATATAGTTCTCAATCCACCTTCACAAACCCAGCCCGATAATAAGGTTCAGGATGTTTTGATTTTATTTGCTTCAGCGTCAGATGGAAAGCCTCGGCAACATAATATTTTGATGTGCTGGAAAAGTTTATGCCTCATTAGATATATAATTTGTTAAAATAATTAGAATAGAGTGATGAATTAATTCGGAAATTGAATTAATATTTATTTTTTCGTCCTTTTCCCTTGATGGAAAAGTACCAAAAGATCAAGGCTTTATAACAATGCT
>JBBSDG010000363.1:0-4936 GCA_038249635.1 Bacteroidales bacterium
AAATGGCAAATTAACCTATGGCAATGTTACTTTCTCACTACTTACCTTACCCGAAAATATGGGAATGGAACTGGCCACGTTGCAGCGATTGGAAGAATTAGTAAAAGCAGGCCTTGTAGTATATGGACCAAAACCAACCAAGCTGCTGTCGATGAATGGAATCAGAAATAATGGGGCACAGTTCAATCAATTGGTAGAAAAACTCTGGGATAAAGTTGACGGCAAAAGTATTGCCGAAAACACTTACGGCAAAGGCAAAATTTATTGGGGCGAACCCATGATAACAGTGTTGGATAAAATCAATTTGAAACCCGATTTTGAAACCCTGCCTACAGACACTGCTACTTTTTTATACACACACAGAGCTTTGGGTAACAAGGACATCTATTTTATATTCAATCAACAAAACAAAGAGAATACACGTGACTTGTGTTTTCGTTCGGTGAATACATCCGTAAAAGAATACAACCCAAAGGATGGTTCAATTACTCCAATCGCTTTTACCAAAACGAAGGATGGCAGAACCAGAATTCCTTTCACATTCGGCCCCAGAGAATCCAGGATTTTTGTTTTTGAGAAGGGAGATGGCTTACCAATGAAACAGGAGATTAAAAAGAAAGAGACTTTTGAGATTACTGATTTTAAAGGCACCCTTAGTTTTGATACCCGGGGTTATGGAAAAATGGCACCTATAAATATTTCCAGCCTGCAATCATTAACTGATTTTGAAAATACCAACATCAAATATTTTTCTGGATTTGCCCATTACAATATCAACTTTAAAGCACCCGTTTCTTATTTGAAAAAAGGCGGAAAAGTATTGCTCGATTTAGGGCAGGTTGGCGTAACTGCCAGCGTAATGTTGAATGGAAAGCTGTTGGGTACTGTTTGGTACTCTAACACGGAATTTGATGTGAGTGGATTGCTGAAAGAAGAAAACAACTTAAAGGTTACTGTTGGCAATGAGTACCGAAACCGGATAATTGGCGATTTTGTGGAGTTTGGTAAGCTTAAAAATATATGGACAACTTCTCCTGTACAAGACTATCTGGATAAAGACAAACCTCTAAAACCTTCCGGTTTAATAGGGCCAATTAAGTTGTTGAAGTTTTCAAATTAATCATTGGTTTTTAACAGCATAAAAATGAAAAAGAGACTGATAATTCAAAAACTTCTTATACCCATCGCGTTTTTGTTTTTCACCCTGAAGCTGTCCGCGCAGGACACAGATGAACCCGTTTACCTTTCAACACAGGAATCTTTGTCACACCGGAAAACTCCAGAATGGTACAATGATGCCAAATTCGGTATATTTATACATTGGGGATTGTATTCGGTTCCGGCCTGGGCAACGCCCACCACCACACCCGACAAGGTAACCGACTGGAAAGCGTTTTATAAGAGTAATCCATATGCGGAATGGTACCTGAATTCGCTCCGGATTAACGGATCGCCGACACAGGCATACCACGAAAAAAAGTATGGAAAGTCCTTCAACTACTATAATTTCAAGGATACGCTGCAAAAGAAGACTGCAAACTGGAACGCTCAATCCTGGGCCGGGCTGTTCAGCAAATCAGGCGCTCAGTATGTTGTGCTTACCTCGAAGCATCACGACGGGTTTACCCTGTACCCATCGAAAATAGTCAATCCTTTTATGGACAAGGATGAAATAACCAGTCGGCGTGATTATGTCGGAGAATTGTGCAATGCCGTGAGAGGCAAAGGGATGAAATTCGGGGTTTATTATTCCGGCGGGTTGGATTGGACTTTCAATCAAAGTCCGGTAACCAATTTATGGCCCGACCTTTTTGAAAGCATGCCCAAGTCGGTGGCTTACACCATGTATGCCGACTGCCAGTTGCACGAAATCATCCATCGCTACAGGCCTGATATTTTGTGGAACGACGTGAACTACCCGAAAAATGGCGACCTGTTAGGCATTTTCTCTGAGCTGTTTAATCTTAACAGCAATGCCGTAATCAATGACCGCTGGGGGCAATTCCCCGAACTGGCCAATTTTACAACACCCGAATACAGTGTGTTTAAAACCATCCAGGTTAAAAAATGGGAAACCTGCCGGGGAATGGGCTATTCATTTGGGTACAATCAGGTGGAGGACGACCGGCAGCTTTTATCCTCCGGAGACCTGATAAACCTGCTGATTGATATTGTGAGCAAAAACGGTAACCTATTGTTGAACGTTGGTCCGAAAGCCGATGGCACGATTCCCGAAAACCAGTTGAAACGCCTGGTTGACCTGGGCGAATGGCTGACAATAAATGGGGAAGGCATTTATGGCACTCATCCCTGGACGTCGGCATCGGCGAAACTGGAAGACAGCACTGAGGTTAGGTTTACACAAAAAAATAATGACTTGTATGTGTTTTTACCCGGTCTTCCAAAAAACAAGATCATCACAATACCTTTTTGCAAAATCGGACAGTCTTCCAAAGCCGTTCTTTACGGGAATAAAGACGTGACACTCAAAATAAAGCCGGTAAACGACGGCGTTGAAATAATCCTTCCGGAAAACCTTGAATTTAAATTTGCACGCATGATTAAACTTACCCATATTTTATAATCCCTGATTTACTAAATAATAACGGCCTCCAAATGTAAAAAAATACATAAAGCTTTCAATTACATTTCAATACAGCTCAATTTCCAGATGACCTTAAGTATCATTCAGAACTAAAAATATTTAAAATGAAGCAAATAAGCATTTTACTTTTTTTGACAGTGTTGGCATATCAATTGTCGGCACAAAGCAAATTTCCATTCGATAACCTGCTTTATGGCGTGGCGTATTATTACGAATATATGCCTTATGAGCGTTTGGAAAAAGATGCTCAAATGATGAAAGAATGCGGCATTACGGTAGTGCGCATTGCCGAATCAACCTGGGGAACACTTGAATCGCAGGATGAAGTATTTGATTTTTCGTACATCGATAAAACAATGGATGCCATGCAAAAGCAAGGCATAAAAGTAATTATCGGTACCCCGACGTATGCTTTTCCGAACTGGATGGCTCTTAAAAACCCGGAAATATTGGCAACAACCCGCAACGGAAAAAATATTTACGGAGCGAGACAATTGATGGATATTACCGATTCGGCTTATTTGTTTTATGCTGAGCGTATGATCCGGAAATTGATAAGCCATGTGGCAAAACATCCAGCTGTAATCGGTTACCAGGTTGATAATGAAACAAAAAGCTATGGCACAGCAGGGGAAAACGTTCAGAAAGCTTTTCGGGAATACCTGAAGGAAAAGTTTAAAACAACCGAAAATCTGAACCATGCCTGGGGTTTGAATTACTGGAGCAACAACATTTCCCGATGGGAAGATTTACCGGGTACGCTGGGAACCGTGAATGCCAGCATGGGTTGCGAATTCAATACATTTCAGCGAAAACTGGTTACTGATTTTCTTACCTGGCAGGCGGGCATTGTTCGCGAGTATAAACGACCGGAACAATTTATTACCCACAACTTCGACCTGGAATGGAGAAACGGAAGCTATGGCTGGCAAACGGAAGTAAACCAGTTTGATGCCGCACAATGCCTTGATATTGCCGGGATTGATATTTATAATGAAGTGCAGGATAAACTGGATGGACTTCAGATTTCGTTGGGAGGCGATGTTGCCCGCTCGTTAAAACAGGCGAATTATCTCGTAATTGAAACTCAGGCACAAAGTAAGACCAATTCGGTGAATCAGCAATTACCTTATCCCGGGCAGCTAAGGTTGCAGGCATTCAGTCATTTTGCAAGCGGTGCCAATATGGTTTCGTACTGGCCCTGGCATTCCATTCATAACAGCGTCGAAACCTACTGGAAAGGTTTACTGAGCCACGATATGGAACCTAATCCGGTGTACGACGAAGCCAGAATTGTAGGAAAGGAGATTTCGGAAATCGGTAAAAATTTGGTCAACCTAAAGAAGACGAATAAAGTGGCTATCCTGGTCAGCAACGAATCTATTTCTGCGCTGATGTGGCAGGGCATAAGCAATAAGCTGAATTACAACGATGTAATGCACCAGCTTTACGAAACTTTGTATAAACTGAATGTGGAATGTGATTTTGTAGGACCGGAAAGTAAAAACCTGACTGATTACAAATTGATTGTAGTTCCTCCGCTTTATGTGGCGAGTGATGAGTTGCTGAACAGGCTGAACGATTTTGCCCGAAATGGCGGGAATATCTTATTTGCCTTCAAAAGCGGATTTGCCGATGAAAATGTTCAGGTTCGTCAGCAGCGACAGCCTGTTGTGTTGCGCGAAGCCTGTGGCTTTTCGTACCAGATGTTCAACAGCATTGATAAATTACCGCTAAAAGACAATCCTTTCGGTGTAAATCCGGAAGATAATTATGTTTCGGACTGGTCTGAACTTCTTGTTCCCGAAAATACAAAAGTGCTGGCTTATTACGACCATAAATATTGGGGAAAGTATGCTGCCATTACACAGAATAAGTATGGCAAAGGATTGGTAACCTATTTGGGAGCTATGCCTTCGTTCCCGGTTTTACAAAAACTCATGGAAAACGTGGTGAAATCGGCCGGACTATGGGGCGTTGAACAGGAAATCAAATTTCCAGTAGTAGTTAAAAATGGAACAAACCAGGCAAATAAAAAAAATCACTATTTCTTCAACTATTCTGATAGTCCGGTGGAAATAGTTTATCCATATAATAATGGTAATGATTTGCTTACAAAAAAATCCATACAAAAAAACAGTAAGCAACTCCTGAAAGAATGGGATTTTATGATTGTAAGTGAATAAAAAAAACTGCCTATCCCTTTCGGTCAAGTAAAAAGTTGTAACTTTGAATTATGAGTAATGATGAACACTATCCGAAAGATTTCCAAGAATTTCTGATACAATTCAAGAGTGAAGAAGACTGCTGGAACTATATTTTTGAAATGAG
>JBBSDG010000364.1:0-4930 GCA_038249635.1 Bacteroidales bacterium
AAAAGATTCATTTCTCTTAATTTCTAAAAAGTTCTGTTTTACAATTGAAAAACTTTGTGAACTTTGTGTCTTCGTGGGACAAATTATTTCCCACAAAGCCGCGAAGCACACAAAGAAAAGATTCATTTCTCTTAATTTCTAAAAAGTTCTGTTTTACAATTGAAAAACTTTGTGAACTTTGTGTCTTCGTGGGACAAATTATTTCCCACAAAGCCGCGAAGCACACAAAGAAAAATTTATCACTCTTAATTTTCTACAATATTCTGTTTTACAATTGAAAAACTTTGTGAACTTTGTGTCTTCTAGGGACAAATAAATTCATAATTATGACAGAGAATGAATTAGCCTCCATTGCTGTAAATATTTGCTTTAAGTTACATACCACACTAGGGCCAGGTTTACTTGAGAGTGTTTATGAAGCAGCATTTGCATATGAATTAGATAAGCGGGCTATCGCTTATACCAGACAGCAGGGAATTCTTGTTAAATATGAAGAAGTGGTTCTGGATATTGGCTTCAGGGCTGATATTATAATGGAAAATAAATTAATTGTGGAGATAAAATCGGTAGAACATATTGAAAAGGTTCATCATAAAACAGTGCTTACTTACCTGAAATTAACAAATATTAAACTGGCTATTCTTGTTAATTTTAATGTGAATCTTATTAAAGAAGGTATTCACAGAAAAATAATGGGCGAATTGCTTTAGCGTAAACGATTAACTCAATAACCATGTGGCAAGAGCAAAGCCACATTCAAGGACTGAGCAACTCGTGATTAAATTATAGCCTTTCCAGAATCTTCCCCGCAACTATCTTATCATTTGCCAGCTGAAGCTGAAGTTCGCCGAGGCTGCCAAACCGCCTTTCGTTGCGTATGCGGTCAATAAACGATAAGGTAATAGTCTGATTATAGATATCCTGGTTAAAATCAAAAATATTTGCTTCAATGGTCAGGTGATCGGCATCAATGGTTGGCCTGTCTCCAATATTGGTCATTGCCTTATAATTGAGCCCATTGATATGAACCAATGTAGCATAAACTCCCTGTCCTGGAATAAGTTTATGAATGTCGTTTGGTTTCAGATTTGCAGTTGGATAACCGATATTCCGTCCGATTTTATTTCCAGCCACCACTTCACCTGTCAGCGAATATGCATAACCAAGCATGGATTCTGCCTGTTTCACATCGCCATCGAGCAAGGTGCGCCTAACCGACGAGGAACTTACTGAGTTGCTTCCAACGGTAACCATCGGCAATTCATCCACGGTGAAATTATATTTCTCACCCATCTCAGTCAGTAAATCAATATCACCCTGCCTGTTCTGACCGAAAAAATGATCATAACCGGTAATTACATGGCTTACCTGCAAACGCTCGACAAGCACATTTTTAATAAAATCCTGAGGTGTGATTTTTGCAAATTCCCGATCGAACGGTATAACGAGAACTGCATCAACACCGGCAAGTTCAAAACGCTGTAGTTTTTCGTCAAGTGTCTGTAGTAGCTTCACTTCGGCATGATGTGGAAGCACAAGGCGCGGATGTGGCTCAAAAGTAATTACTACCGACTCGCAATTTTTCTCTTTTGCAAGTGCCGAAAGTCTGTTGATGATCTCAAGATGACCTTTGTGAACTCCATCAAATACACCCACCGTTGCAACGGGATTGCAACGGGATTTAAATTCAGATATCTGATGGTAGATTCGCATGAAACGGAGTGTAGATAGGGCAATGAAGGTAAAACATCCTTGTCAGGGATTTGGATTATGAATTTACCAATTCATTGTTCATGAGGTAAGCAGCTATCTGAACGGCATTGGTTGCAGCTCCTTTGCGCAGGTTATCGGCTACAATCCAGAGGTTGATACTGTTAGGCTGTGATTCGTCGCGGCGGATGCGGCCTACAAAAACCTCGTCGCGGCCTTCGGCATACTTTGGCATTGGATAAATAGATTTTTCGGGATCGTCCTGTATCACAACGCCTTTGGTGGATGACAAGAGTTTGTTGATCCAATCCATTTCGAATTCTTTTTCGAATTCAATATTCACCGCTTCCGAATGGCCTCCGGTAACAGGCACACGAACAACGGTTGCCGTTATTCTTATCGAGTTATCGCCAAGTATTTTACGTGTTTCGTTCAGAAGTTTTGTTTCTTCGGTGGTGTATCCGTTGGTTTCGAAAGTGCCGCCGTGAGGGAACAGGTTCATATCAATCGGGTGCGGATAAACCATGTTGGTGCGGGTGCCAGCGCGTTCGTTCCTAAGTTGTTCCATGGCCTTTTGGCCGGTTCCCGATACCGATTGGTAGGTGGAAACAACCAGGCGTTTTATTTTTAAATGCTTATGAAGCTGCGATAGTGCCAATACCATTTGAATGGTGCTGCAATTAGGATTGGCAATAATTTTGGTTTTGCTGTTAAGCAGCGAAGCATTTATTTCGGGTACAATTAAAGGAATGCTTTCATCCATACGCCAGGCCGAGCTGTTATCGATCACAAATGTACCTGCAGCAGCAAAAAGAGGTGCAAATTCTTTTGATATAGATGCACCGGCTGAAAAAATGGCAATATCCGGTTTGCGGGCAATAGCGTCGGTTATGCTTACAATTTTACGGGGCATATTATTGAAAAACAAATCCTTACCAACCGATTTTTCGGAGGCAACCGGAATTATTTCAGTAATTTTATCGAAAGGAATGTACCTTGCTTCTTCCAGGACTTTTATCATAACACTGCCTACAAGACCAGTGGCACCAACAATTGCAATTTTCATACTTCCTATATTTAGTATTATTTTTGATTTAAGTTATTTTGATACCGATTATTGATTTTGACGACGTTTTTGTGCGCCACAATGTCATTTTATTATCTTTACAGAAGTTTTATTACAGCGTGCAAAAATACTACATTTACTCTAAACGAATGTCAATACAAAGTATTATGCGAAAAATACTGCTTTTTATTTCTATTTTCCTGCTCCACAGCATGGCTATGGCACAGTATGCAGAAGATTTCAGCGATGGTGATTTCACCACAAATCCCACCTGGACGGGCGATGCAGCGTTGTTTAAAGTAAATACTGCCCTGCAGTTGCAACTGAATGCTTCCGGTGACGACATTGCTTCGCTATCGGTACCCGTAACCGTTATGCCCGAAATGGAATGGAGTTGCTGGATAAAACTTTCCTTTGCACCTTCCGATAATAATCTGGCCAGAGTCTATCTTTTATCCAACCAGCAGGATTTAAAAGGATCTCTTAACGGTTATTATATTAAACTTGGCGAAACCGGCTCCAACGATGCCATTGAACTTGTTCGGCAAACCGGAACAACCTCTTTTGTAGTTTGCCGCGGCACCAATGCATTTATAGCGGCATCCTCAAATACTTTAAAAGTTAAGGTTGTAAGAACCAGTGGCGGCAAATGGAGCATTTATGCCGATCAAACGGGAGGCAACAATTATGTTTTCCAGGTGTCGGGTACGGATAATACATATATAACCGGCAACTATTCAGGTGTTTACTGTAAATATACCAGCAGTAACAGCACGAAATTCTATTTTGATGATTTTTTCGCCGGCTCTTATGTGGCAGATGTTACTCCGCCCACTGTTTTGTCAGTATCCGCTACCGGTAGCAGGCATCTTGTTGTAACCTATAACGAAGCTGTTGAAGCAGCTTCAGCAACAAATTTTGGTAACTATTCAGTGGTACCGGGAGCCATTTTGCTGGCAAACGCAACTGTAGATCCTCAGTCGGCTTCTACTATCCACCTTCTTTTTAGCCAGGACTTTGCCTCCGATCAGGCATATACGCTCACTGTATCGAATATTGCAGACCTTGCGGGAAACAAGATGACCACGGCACAATTCCCATTCAGTTGGCGACGAGCCAAAACGTTTGATGTGCTGATTAATGAAATAATGGCGGATCCAACACCACCTGTAAATATGCCCGAAGCCGAATATATAGAAATCTATAACCGCAGTGCTTTTCAGATCGACCTCAAAGATTGGACGCTGATGCTCGGAAGCAGCAAGAAAATTTACCCGCAGGTTTTATTGCCGGCCGGTGGCTACGCTATTTTATGCAGCAGTGCTTCAAAAGCTCTGTTTACGCCGTACGGCCAGGTTATCGATTTCAGCAGTTTTGCTGTGACAAATCTTACAGGAACCATTACGCTTAAGGACAATTATGGCAATATGATTCATGCGGTTACCTATACTGAAAGCTGGTTTCAGGGCAGTTCAAAAAAAGACGGTGGCTGGTCGCTCGAGCAGGTCGATCCACTCAATCCATGTGGCGAGGCCGCCAATTGGAAAGTTTGCACGAACGAAGACGGAGGCACGCCTGGAAAGGTGAATTCTGTTAATGCAAACAATCCCGACCTGTCGCCACCCACAATCAGCTTTGTGGATGTGATTGATAAAACGCATATTTCAGTACGTTTTTCTGAATCCTGCGACAGCACAAATCTTTTGCTGGCAGCAAATTATACTATCGATAACGGGATTGGCCACCCGGTTGCTATCAGTGTCGTTGGTACTGATTTTAAAGTAGCTAACCTGGTTTTGGGTTCTGAGCTGGCAATCAATCTTACATATACGCTTACCAGTACTTCCAGTATCATTGATTGTGCCGGGAATCCTCTTTTAGCCGGCAGCTCAGGGCAGTTTATCCGATATGTAGATGTTACACCCCCCAATGTAGTTGCGACTTCTGTTGAGGCGGCGACCCAGGTAACGGTTATATTTAACGAAGGCGTTGATCCGGTGAGTGCAATGAATATAAATAATTATGCTGTAAATCCCGGCCAGGTGCATCCTGTTTCGGCCACAAAAGATCCTTCCAACCCGGCCATTATTCATCTCGTTTACAGCCAGCCGTTTGCATCCGATCAGATATATTCTCTAAATATTATAAATGTTG
>JBBSDG010000365.1:0-4899 GCA_038249635.1 Bacteroidales bacterium
CAACGCGTGATTTTTCTTCCAGTTTTTTAAATTTTTCTATCTGACTCGACATTGTTATTTTATTACTTATTATCTGTTTTTAAACTAATGTTTGAAGGGTTTGAAGCACTTCGACTTCGCTCAGTGTGACAAGTTTCGGGTAAATAATTTCTCCCAAGCAGCCAATCTCCATTTCGTTCATCGCCATTTCACTGTCTCTCCCCTTCACCCATCTCCGTGTCACCACATCTCACAGTCTCTCCATCTCTATGTCACTAAGTCTCCCCATCTCCGTGTCTCCCCATCTCCCCTTCTCCATGTAGCCCTCTCACTCATTTAACTCAAATACTCAATTAACTCACCTCCACGTCCTCTATCACCACAAGCACCTGGTTGCTATCCACAGTATCGCCTTCGGCAACAGGTATTTCGCTTACTATTCCGGCTTTGGAAGCTTTAAATTCACTTTCCATTTTCATGGCCGAAACTATGATAACGGTTTGACCCGCATCGACAGTATCGCCAACCGCGGCAAGAATTTTTACAATTTTCCCCGGCATGGGTGAGCGTATAACATTGGTAACATGGCCACCGGCAGCATTTTCGCGGCTACGGATATAGCGTGTTTCGGCATCCACCACTTCTATTTCATGGGTGAAGTAGAACGTATTAACCGTATAATGCTTGGGTTCG
Source organism: Bacteroidales bacterium (assembly GCA_038249635.1). Lineage (GTDB taxonomy): Bacteria > Bacteroidota > Bacteroidia > Bacteroidales > UBA4417 > UBA4417. Next base: position 673 of record JBBSDG010000365.1, read on the forward strand.
AGGCCGGGTACTACCTCAATGTTGTATGACCGGCCATTATAAAGTACAGAGTATTCTGCGGGGCCCACTTTAACCAGGTCAACATTATATATTTCATCATCAACAGCGATGCTCAACTGATTGCCTTCGCGGCTTATTTCTTTCAGGATTGCCTTACGGCCTTCGAGGTTTAGTTCAAGTTCCATTCTTTTTTAATTCCTTATTGGATGTGGTGTATATCAATTACTGAGTATAGGATTTGGGTCTTAGGGATTAGGTTTCAGAGGCTGCAACGACACAATTTCCCTTTTTTCAATCTTAGGTATCGCCACATCTCCAGGTTTCAAAGTCCAATCGACACTCTTTCTACCCATCACCTTTTATCTTTTGAACTATCTCCCCATTTCCATTTTCCCCCATCTCCCCTTCCCACAGTCTCCCCTTCCCCCAGTCTGCCCTTCCCCTTGTCTTCCCTTCCCCCAGTCTCCCCTTCTCCCACTCTCATCAAAGTCTCCAGGCAGCTAATCTCCGTCCGAATTCCTTCCAGTCGCTGCCATGGCGTGAGGATGCTTGCGACATGGTTTGCTCAATTTCGTAAAGTTTTGTAGTGTATTCAACAAAAGCCGCTATAAGAGCCAGATTTTCACAGTCGTAGGCACATTCAGTTTCCGACAGCAGATATTTCAGGTTATCCTCAATAAAATGGGTATTATAGCCGCCTTTTCTGAAATCAGGGGCATCCATTATCTTTTCCAGGAACTTTATAGAAGTTTTGACCCCGCTGATTTTATACTCAAACAAGGCGCGTCGCATACGTTCAATGGCTTCATCGCGCGTTTTCCCCCATACAATAAGCTTGCTGATCATTGGATCGTAATAAATGGGGATAGTGTAACCTTCGTAAACATATCCATCGCAGCGTACACCAAACCCTAAAGGTTCGGTAATATGTGTGATGGTACCCGGGTTAGGCATAAAATTATTATCGGTATCTTCGGCATAGATGCGGCATTCGATGGCGTGTCCATTTTGTTGCAACTCTTCCTGCGTGAAAGGCAAAGGATTTCCCTCGGCGATCCGGATTTGCTCCTTCACCAGATCAACACCAACAACACGTTCGGTAATAGGATGTTCCACCTGGAGGCGGGTGTTCATTTCGAGAAAATAATAATTGAGGTTATCGTCCACAATAAATTCGATGGTTCCTGCTCCCTCGTAATTTGCAGCTTTAGCGGCAGCCACAGCATCAGCGCCCATTTTTGCACGCACTTCCGGAGTCATAATGGGCGAAGGCGTTTCTTCAACAACCTTTTGATGACGACGCTGGACCGAACATTCGCGTTCAAAAAGATGTACCGTATTCCCCTGGCTGTCTGCCAATATCTGGAACTCAATATGATGAGGCGAATCAATGTATTTTTCAATATAAACGGCATCGTTACCGAAAGCATTTTTTGCCTCCGAACGGGCACCACGTAACGAACTTAAAATTTTTGATTCTTCTTTTACCAGTCGCATCCCCTTACCTCCACCTCCTGCCGATGCTTTAATCATAACAGGCAAACCGATTTCGCGAATGGCTGCCAGTGCCTGGTCTTCGCTTGTAACAGCTTCGGTAGTTCCGGGAACCACCGGCACCCCGGCTTTAATCATGGTACGGCGGGCAGTAATTTTATCACCCATTCCTAGTATGGCTTCAGGCGAAGGACCTATAAAAATAATACCTTCTTCCTGGCAACGCCGCGAAAATTCAGCATTCTCCGAAAGGAAACCATAACCCGGATGAATGGCATCAGCACCGGATTGTTTAGCTACTTCCAGAATTTTGTCGATCCTGAGGTAACTCTCGTTCGATGGCGAAGGGCCTATGCGATAAGCCTCTCCGGCATACCTGACATGCATTGAGGTGCGATCGGCATCGGAAAAAACAGCTACGGTGTGTATGCCCATCTCTCGGCATGAACGGATAATACGTACTGCAATTTCGCCACGGTTAGCTATCAGTACCTTCTTAATTGGTTTTCGTTCCATTTAAAATCTTCGGTGATACACTTATAATAATCTGATACAGAAAATTATCAATTAAACATCTTGTCAGAAAAGTTGTTCAATCATTAACCTGTTCAGATGCAAATATAGCTAAAGTTCTGATATATGTAAGTCTGTATATGTAATTGATTTCAAAAAATAAATTAAAATAAGAACAAAATCAGCCCGGGAGGTCAGCCCGGCTTGGGATGAGAAATATTTTGAAAGGCACTCCCGGTTTAGTTTTGGGAATCACACGATTGATTTTACTGCTTATCCCCTTTAAACAAGTGAACCACATAGGCACATAAAATACATAAAAATTCACATAGCAAAGATTGTGGTTATTCTTTTCAGATTGTGAAAAACTATGTGAAATCTATGTTCCTAAGTTGCTATGTGGTTCATTGTAATTGATTTATTGGAAATAAGAAATACTGAGAATTTTCCTCCTATGTGAATAAATCAGTCATGTTTATGTCTCATTTTTGTAAAAAAACCATCAACTTGTTTTAAGCAGATAAGCAGTAAGAAATATTTGTCCTGCAAAAAATGCTTAATCAATGTTCCCCCTATGTTCTAATATAAAAATGAAAAAAGGCAGCTTTGTTTAATCCGCGCCTTGTTGTTTATAATTCATTTCGCAACATTCAAAACAACCAGAAAACGAATTCTTAGCCTCATCGCAAAATAACAATTCAGTGGTTTTAACCAAGTAAATAACATTAAAAATAATAGTTTTTTTGTGCCAATTGATATTAAATTCAGCTTATGTTGAATTAATCTGAATTATTAGGGCACTTTTCTTAAATTTGCTAGCTTCTATCGGGAAAAATATTCCTGAATTTGCAGTTATCCCCTCGCCCAAAATATGGGAGTGAGCAGGCGAAGCTTTAAATTGTGAAGAGATACAATCATATTATGCTTTTTTGTGTTAATAAATCTTTCCAATATACACATATATGATTCCGCAGAACCCTGGTTTCACTAAAATAGCTTAAAATGAAGAACTTCCATCTGGTTATCTTTCTGACACTGGTAGTTTTATTGGTTTCATCAGGCGGGGAAATTCGGGCACAACGGTATTCATTTAACAAATGGGACCGGTTGGTTTTCAGGAATAATCCGCCATTTGGTAAACGAATTTATAATCTCACAGAATTTAATCTGGGTTATGGTGCGCGTTACCTCGATCAGCCCTTCGAAATACGTCGTTCGGGTATCACTACCATGCTTGGATATCGCTACAACCGGAACATAGCCATTGCCTTAGGTACAGGATTGGAATCATATAACGGCGGCACTTTAGCACCGGTATATCTCGAAGGACAGATTTATTTTGACAATTTGATCCGGGGAAGTGTAAAGCCATTTTTACGAGGATCGTCAGGATATCTTTTCCAGGTAAGTGGTCTCAAAACAAACATAAGTGTTTTCGGTAATCCATGCGCCGGCATACTCATACCCATGACCTACCGTTCATCCCTTTCGGTTAGTATAGGGTTGTTTACTCAATGGAATGTGGGCGTTCAACGCTACAGTTTTTTGGATACCAAGATCGGTATTCTGTTTTATTAAATTTTAAAAAGCGTGAAATCATTCTTCACCTCTGAAAACTAAGCCCGAATTCATTCATCTTACTGTTTACACCAATGCTTTTTTCATGAAAATCGTACTAATTATCTTTATATTTACGCTCACATCAATGGTTTTTTCACTCACGGAGAAACTTTCGGCGCAAACCTCACGCACTTCATCCAGCGGGATGTATGGCCTCACTGAGTTGAATCTGGGATTTGGTTTGCAGGGCGATGTACAGGCTAATCAAATAGGATTTACAGGGCTTAGTGCTTTGGCTGGTTACTGGCTTACACCGAAAGTAACGGCTGGCCTGGGCGTTGGCTTTCTGGGTTACAATGGCAGTGGTTCAGTTCCGCTATATCTCGAAGGTGGCTATTATTTTGATGAATTCGGCCTGGGGAAAATGAGGTTTTTTTTAAAAGCCGATGTCGGCATTCTCATCGGGGTAACTGGCGACATTCCAGCTGTACGTGCTTTCGGAAATCCGTGCGCAGGCTTGCAGTTACCTATATCACGCAGCAAAGATATTTCTGTTTCTCTGGGCTTTTTTTCTCAAATGGATCAGATCACCACGGGTAATACAAAATCAAACCAACTCACTAACTTTATAAACGGGAAGATTGGGCTGAGGTTTTATTA
>JBBSDG010000366.1:0-4888 GCA_038249635.1 Bacteroidales bacterium
CCTTTAAATACCATGTAATTGGAAATGATCCAGACCGGTCCTCTCCAGTTCGACGGATTCCCCGAAGCCCGTACATCATACATCTTTTCCATTTTTGAAAGAGAACGGATTCCAGCAAGGCAACTGAAGGTGGAGGTATCAGTAATGTGTTGTACCATCCGGGCAGCCTGTTCCTTAGAGGCAATTCCATTCCACATAGGCATAAAACAAGCCCAGTATTCTATCCTCATAATCAAACAGTCGTAATCGCGGGGGTAGAAACTGTGTATTATAAAGGAGCCGCCCCAGGTAGGTTTTTCAGTAACTGGTAGCAAGTCTAAATCTACACTGTAAAAATTTCCATCCCTTGGATCCCAGCAATGCTTGTTCATGGCATCTTTAAGTTCCTTAGCCAGACCGAGATAATAAACGGATAAATCCTTAAATCCGAGACAGGTGGCGAGATAACTCATCGATTGCAGTTCCTTATACATCAGGCTGTTATAATATATGTTGCCACTGCTGTTTTCAGGACGGAAAAATACGGTCGGATCGTTGTCGATACCAACACCTATATCATTAAACCAATGGTAAAGACCAGTTGCTTTATCGCGGTGATGGTTGTAACATTTGGTAATATGAGCCTGAAGTTTTTCAAAATCTTCGCGGATCCATTCGGCATTTCCACCCTGTAGTTGTGTGATAAATGCGGCATGTTCAGCATAAATTGGTTTGGCAGGATTATTCTTATAGATAAACTCGGGTTTGTCCGATCCTGCTTCGGTCATCATGCCGGGAAGCCAGCCATCCAGGCCTGCCAGTGAAAGAAAGTTGAGGAGGCACCCTTTACCGTGCTCCATAAGTTCAGCTTTGTCTTTTTCATTGCCTATGTCCGATACAATTTGCTGCATCGCAATATCGCAGAGCCACGAATCCCAGTCCCAAAGCTGTCCCTGGTAAGCATTGCTTCCAGGTATCAGATACGGATACTTTAGCTTTCCTCCCGGATTTCGCCATGTTGCTTTATAATCAGTGTAGAGGTATTTCTTAATGATTTTACAGTACTTGTCTGTATCAGTTTTTACCGGCTCTTTTGCTTGTAGCGGGCTAAAGCAAAAACAAACTGCTATAATTAGGAATACTGTTTTTTTTATCATTTTGCGTTGAATATTTCTTTTTGAGATTTAATGAAGGATGATTTGATTGAAGTTAAAAGACCTTTTTTTTTCTTAATTCTTAATCACAATTAACCGACTAAATGACCTAAGCTACTGATTAACAATTTAGACCTCACCCCAACCCCACTCCGGGGGAGAGGGACTAAACTGCCCGGCATTCATAAGTTTCAGAATAATCATATAATCTTAATTGGTTAGTAATGATTATAAATGATTTTTCATAATTCCGGAGTAACCTCTAAAATAACTGCCATATAAGTCTTTGGGAATAATACATCAATGCCTTTATTAGTTGATTTTGCAGTTATTCCGAGATCGGTTGGGTACAGAACAGAAACCTTTTTACAGGTAACTGGCAAGGAAACTTTACCTGAGCCAGCCAATCTCCAGACTGAAATAAACTGTTTTTCAGCATGTTTTAAACCCAGGGCAACAGCCGATGTTTCGTCGGTTATGGAGGGCATGCCTAACGGGAAAAAAGGTGTTGATTGTGGGATGTACTTCCTGATTTGGTCTTTGTAAACTTCGATACCGATAACTACCTGCCTGAGTGCGGCTGGTTGCAGATTATCCAGTTGCCCGCTTAAGTGGATACGGCAGAGCATGGCACTTACCATATTAAAGGAAGCTTCCGCTGCATCTGAAGTTTTGAGGGGATATGACCATACAGCCAGTTGCTCAGGTAAAACAGCAGCCATGCTTCCCACAAGGATCGAAGGATATTTTTTATAATTGGTTTGGTCAGATGAAGATTGAATCTGGTGATGGGAAAGCATCATATAATCGGTACGCATTCCTCCGCCACTACAATTTTCAATTACGAGATTTGGGTGCCTTTTATGAATCTCATCTACCCAGTTAATGTTGGCTCTTATATGCTGTAGCATTCCTTGTCCGGTACTTTCGGCCTTATAGTCGGTACCAAAAGGAGCGCTGCAATTGTAATCTTTTTTTATGTACTGAACGCCGTATTGGGTTACAATGCGATCAACAACACTATCGCAGTACTTTACTACTTCCGGATTCCTGAAATCAAGAAAATACCTACCGCCTTCGATAACCCTTTTGCCATGCTGCTGAAAAAACCAGTTATCAGGTTTGTTTTTAAGTGGTGAATTAATTCCGGCAAGCTCAATTTCGAGCCACAAGCCAGGAAGCATTCCTCTTTTTTTGATGCTGTCCATTACCTCTGTGATGCCATTCGGGAACCTCGATTTTGTTGGTTGCCACGCACCGATTTCGTCCCACCAGCCTTTGTTCAGTTCACCATACCAGCCGGCATCAATCACAAAATATTCGCAACCCACTTTTGAAGCGACATTTATTAATGGCAGTTCTTTTGCCGTGGTGGGATTTCCATCCAGGCAATTCATATAATCGTTGAATATCACAGGGCAATATTTATCGGCAATATGTGGCTGTACCAGTGCTCTGCGACGGTATTTTGTAAGTTCAGTTACTGCATTGTCAAAGTTTCCTTTTATGCAGCCGATGGCAACAGGTGCCGAAGTATATTTTTCGCCTGGTTTTAAATTTTTCCATGCATCATGGTGTTTTTCTTCTGGTCCGCCAAGATAAAGGTAAGTGCTTTTTGCACCTGCCATTTCCCAATACCAGGGACCGCTATGTTCAATCTGCCAAAACCAGGTGGTGCCCATTTCGGTATCTTCAATAGCAGCCATTGGCAGGAAAGACCCGGTTGTCATCGATCCGGTGCTGCTTAAACTAACTTCACCAGCGCAAAACTCACCATTATAATACCATCCCAGGTCTTTGGCCTTTTCAGCTTTCCATTGCGCCTCCGAGCGCCATGTGTTTTGTGCGTAATGAACCAGCAATTTTTCATCGGGTTGTTTTTTGCCCTGCATGCCAATATTGTTTACCATGGCCGAGCTCACAAATTCAATTCCTGTTTCGGTGGAGCCAATGTTTTCGACTACCGTAAACCGCCTGATAACCGGAATGTCTTTGTAAAATTCGTAATGCGATTCAACCAGCAGATGTTGTAATGTATCTTTCTGGGTGATAATCATTTCCTGGCCGTTTTCGGTTTTTTGCTGAACAACTTTAATAAACACCAGGCTATTCCCGGGTGAACCGCCGGTAGGATTTTGATCAATGCGGTTGGCTCCGGTGCATTGCAGAGCCACTTCAAGGCCTGAAAGTAAAGCTGGTTTTGTTTTATTGATGGATTCATTTTTATCCGGAAGCATATAAGTTTGCCGTAAGTGGCCTTCGAAAAATGTAAAATACAAATCGAGTCCGGCATACTTTATATGAAATGGTTCCTGGTTTTCGCCCTGAGCAAATATCATCTCAGAACTCAATAAAAGAGCTGAAAAGCATATTGTCAGAATAAGGAGTTTGCGGTTTATAGCGCAGGGGCGAGAATTATTCATGTCTTACTTTGAAGGGGTTATACTTTTATTATCTCAAAATGCTTTTAAAGTCTCTTTTCATTTATGGATTAGTTTCCTGCCCCTTGGACCGGATAGAAATATTTTCCGCGATACTTCGCTGCTCTGCGGCGAGGTCATTCATTTTTTTATTTGATGGTTAAAGATTTCTTAAGCCTGATATCCGCAGAGGAGCTACCGATATGAATAGTAAATGTGCCTGGTTCCAGGGTCCATTTTTTTGTTTTAGGGCTGAAATAGGAGAAGGCAGACGATGAGAGAAGTATTTTTACGGACTGCTGTTCGCCCTGTTTTAAGGAAATTCTTGCAAATCCTTTCAGCTCTTTCAGCGGGCGATCAATTTCCGACTTATCGTCCTGAACATAAACCTGAACTACTTCATCAGCTTTATAGTTACCGGTGTTTTTAATCGTGCAGCTAACCATATAGGAATTATTCCCTGCCGGCTCAATCATTATGTTACTATACTGAAATTTGGTATAAGAAAGTCCATGCCCGAACGGAAATTGAACCGGCAGGTTTTTGTGTTCAAAATACCTGTATCCGACATAAATCCCCTCACTGTACATAACCTTTCCGGCAGTGGGAGGATAACTTGCATAGGAGGGTGAATCCTGTGGCTTGATTATAAATGTTACCGGCAACTTACCAGAAGGGGAAATATCGCCGGTGAGTATTTCGGCCAGAGCCTGACCGCCTTCCTGCCCGGGATACCATGCCTGTATAATGGCCGGAACCTTATTGATCCAGGATGACATATTGAGCCCGATTCCTCCGAATAAAGTAACTATTGTGTTGGGATTAGCTTCAGCGATATCGTTGATGAGATTGTCCTGGCTGGGAGGAAGCAGAAGTTCGGGATTATCCCAGCCTTCGGATTCAAATTCGGGCGATAACCCGCCGAAAAATAAAACCACGTCGGCATCCTTTGCCGCTTTCACGGCACGTTCGTGTGCGTTGCGATCCCGCAGCATTTCCCATTCGAAACGGATTCCGGCAGCTCCGGTATTTTCGAAAAACTCAATGGCAATTCCCGTTGGATTGCCTTTTTCAAGAGCAATATCTGTGATCTTAGTGCGTAAACTCTGTATGCTCCAATTGTCGATCACCTGTTTGCCGTTGATGTACAATTTCGATCCGTCATCACTCGACAGCGCCAGCCGGTAAATACCTGTTTGCGGAGCAACAATAAACCCGGTCCAGCGCACCGAAAATGAATCGACTGTTACTTCAGGTAAATGGAATGGGTTTTTATTCCAGTTAAAATTGATGGTTGAATCAATTCCTTTGTAAAAAGGGCTGCCTTTAAAATTC
>JBBSDG010000367.1:0-4881 GCA_038249635.1 Bacteroidales bacterium
ATAACGCATTGGAGTGTTTTACGAAATACGAGCATTGCAGGCTTGCGCGAAACTTTCCTACAACGAAGCGGTAAACTATCGAAAGTTGACGATGGCTGGCTGCTACAGGTTGAACAAAAATCAGTGGATGTTCTGTTAAATAACCTGCCATGGGGAATTGGAATTGTAAAATTGCCATGGATGAATGAATTGCTTTATGTGGAATGGACTTAGAAACTTATAGCTTGGTTTAACTTACTTCAATTATGCAAACTTTAGCAACATCAGAAAAAAAGAAAAGTACACCAGCTACTGGTATGCATAAAAATCAGCAGCAACCATTTTTTGCGCCGGTACAAATTCAGCCTAAACTAAGTATAGGTGCTACGGATGATCCTTCGGAAAGGGAAGCAGATGCTATTGCCGATAAAGTAATGCGAATGCCGGCTTCGCGAAATAGAAACACATTTTTTAAATCCTCGGATATTACCCGGATTCAACGCAAAAGCAAGCATTCCGAAGAAGAAGAAAAATTGCAACGTAAGACAGGAAAAGGAGAATCTGCCGCTACTGCACCTTCTATTGTTCACGAGGTTTTAAACTCCGGTAATGGCCGCTCACTCGATCCGGCAACACGTTCATTTATGGAGTCCCGGTTTAATTTTGATTTTGGCCATGTAAAAATTCATGATAACACCCTTGCAGCAAAAAGTGCAGATTCTATCAATGCGTTGGCCTATACTTCAGGCAATAATGTTGTTTTCAACTCAGGTCAATACAAAACAAATAGTGATTCAGGGAAAAGACTGCTGGCACACGAGTTGGTTCACACAATGCAGCAAGGCGGAGTTCAGCGAAAAGCGGGTGTTATTCAACGTTCCTGGTTAGGTGATGCCTGGAATGCAGTTAAAGATACCGCCAGCGATATTGGTCATGGTGTAGCAGATGCTGCCAGTACTGTCGGTCATGGCATAGTGGATGCTGCAAGTGCTGTTGGGCATGGTATAGCAAATGTTGCGGGCACTGTTGGTCATGGTGTTGCTACTGCTGCCAGTACTGTAGCAGGTGGTTTAAAAAGTGCTGTGAGTACAGTTGCAGGAGGTGTAAGTGCTGCATGGAACGCTGCCACCACATGGCTTGGCGGTGCTGCAGCTTCGGTTTGGTCGGGTTTGCAATCGCTTGGAAACTCTGCATTATCCTGGCTAAGCAGCGCTGGCAGTCATGTGTGGGCTGCTATCAAATGGTTCGGGAATACTGCAGTTCATGTTATTAAAGAGATCGGTACATTTTTATGGAATAAACTTTCATTACTGGGTACAAACGTTTGGTCTTTCATAAGCAATCTGCCGAAACGGCTTTGGAGGATTGTTGTTCATGGCTGGGAAGGACTCACTGGCGCTTTAAATTGGGCATGGTCAGGATTAAGTGGTGCAGCAAAGCATCTCTGGAATGGAATATCAGGTGTATTCAGCTGGATGGGACGCGGTTTGGCTGGAGCATTAGATTGGATATCAACAGGTGTATCCAATGGATTCGACTGGGCAATTGACTTTGTTCATCATCCAAGCCTCGAAAAATTGTGGCATGCATTTACCGGAAGCCTTAGTTGGGCATGGTCAGGTTTGAAAGGATTTGCCAAATGGGGCTGGGATGGAGTAGTTGGTGCAGCAATGTGGGTATGGAAAGGAGTCAAAGGATTTGGTATCTGGATTTGGGATGGATTGGTGAGAGGATTGGAATGGGCAGGTCGATTAATTTTATACATTGTAGATTTAATAGGTCTGTTAGAGCTTTTACAATTAATATGGGGATTGATTTTCAGAATGCGCAAACTCCGGACAGATGAAATAAACGCTTCGTTGGAAGTACATCCGGTTGGCATGATTCCTTATTCATTGGTTTGGGTTGATGAAAATTCAATCATAACATGGGTTAATGGCGGAAGAGCTGTTACAACTGCACATGTTTTACACTTTGTCAAAGGCGGGGAGCCTTTAAATACTGTTGTTCACGAGCTTACTCATGTGGCCCAATATGGAAGCGTAGGTTCTGCATATATGGCGCAGGCCATTCATGCCCAGGCGTTTGGTGCCGGTTATAATTATGGTAACCTGCCCGCACAAGTAGCTATCGGTAAGCACTTTAAAGATTTTAACCGGGAACAACAGGCGCAAATATGCGAAGATTATTATTTAACCCTGCATGGATCAGGTCCTACACCTCAAGCAGATTTACAGCCATTGATTAATGAAATGCGAACGGGAAAAATTTAAAGAGCATAAGATTGGCCATGGATTACTATTAAAGCTTTTCGATAGGACTGTGGATGTTTCATTTGGTCAAACCATGCTGAAGAAACGGAAATTACAAAGATTGAATTAATTTTTAGTGAGTGTAAACAGAAATCAATTCGCATATTAAATTCATTTTCAGGATGCAAGCACATGCAGCATCAGGAAAAAGTAAAAGTAATTCTACAGTTGCTATGCCAAAAAGCAAGCTACAATCCTTTTTGCATCCGTTAAAGTGCAGCCAAAACTAACTGTTGGATCTGTTGACGATCATTATGAACACGAAGCAGGAAGAGATGTAGCTGTAAATCCTAATGTTTTTGCAGTTACAATTCAAACGAGGTATCATGATAACCCGAATGATCCGTCGGGTTATGGAAAAGGCACCCAAGAATATGATAAGGAAGAAAAAACTACTACACTGAGGGCACATTAAGGTAAGCATGGCAGCGATTTTTTAGATTATATCCGGAATAACCCATTCCCTGTGGGTATCTCAAAAGGTGTTATAGGAGTTTTGACAGTTAAAGAAATGCAACAGATACACAAATATATTTCCGGTATAACGATAGCGTCGTGTTTGGCAACAGATGAGGTAAGCTTTACTCAGGATGAATTCCTGAAAACAGCAGAAGGTAAGAGAAGCTATAACATCTGCAGAAAATAAACAGAAACTTTACTGATTCCTGAAATTCAAATGTTTTTCATTGAAACAAAAACATAAGAGTTCATAAGCCAGACCATATTTTACAAAAAAAATCAGGATGATAGCAAATCATGAAGTGAGCATAAGAATCTCATTATAAACTAACCAACAATGATATGAAAACTTCAATCCGTATTATCATTATCGCATTTGCTTTACTAAGCTCCACCTTTCTTTTCAGTCAGGGGAACCAAAAGTATAGCTACTATGAATACAGGTAGCGCGATTCAAACAAATGTGCTGCCTTCAAATATTGCAAAGCAAGATCCACTGCCTGAAAATTTAAATAGAATCAGAGAAAGTGTTGGGCAAAACTGCTCAAAAGAAGCGTTACAAAAAGGCCTCGATGATCTGCTAAACATTATTAATTCCAGCAAAAATTTTGCAGAACTACTGAGTCATTATTTGCATGCGAAACCATTTCTTGATATGGACAATGAATTGTTCAATTGTGCATCAGCACTGATAAACGCTCTTCCGGTAGTTCCTTCCGATCCAAATACAAATCTAGATGCAGCGACTAAAAGCATCATCGTTCATGACACTGTTTATGTGGATAGGATTGTAAACCCTCCTGCCCCGGTTCCACAATATTTATATAATCAAAAAATAATATATCTGGCAGCTGCTTCAGGATCTGTAATTTTAATATTGCTATTGCTGCTATTTAAGTACATTAAATCCAGTAAAATATTTAAGCAATTGTATGAGAAAATTCAAGATAAAATCCTAGACGAAATAGCTGACAGATTGCTTGTTGCAGCGGATATCAAGGAGGATGAAAAATTCAAGGAAAAAATAAAAAAGCTGATTGAACTTAACGAAAAACGAAAAAAAGGAGATTTAAAACTGGATCAGTATGTTTTGCTGGTTGATAATTTGCTTGATTGATCCATTTATAAGTGCATGTTTCCTGAAAACCATGATGATATTTTTGCCTTTTTAGCCAAATAAAAAAGAGCTGAAATATAAATTGAAAAAATATATTACCTTTGTCGCAGTTTTAATAAAATTCTCTCCGGATTTTTTTATCAATAACATAGATTTTCTATAAGCCGGTTATTACACCAGGCAACAATAACACCCATTTCAACGACTTTACTTCAATTACTTATTTCCAAAAAGGCCTTCAGGCAATATATGCAAAGCATTTACAGTATGGAATACAACACCACCCGCGGCTCCATGAAGATTTCCGAATACGGACGGAACATCCAGAACATGATCCTTTATATTGCTTCGCTACCCGACCGCGAACAACGGAACAGGCTTACAACCACTCTGGTCAACATCCTGGCTATTATGAACCCCGATATGCGCGACCAGGTTGACATTAAGCACAAATTGTACGATCATGTGCATCTGATGTCGGATTTTACACTCGATATTGATTCTCCATACCCTGTTCCTCCACGTCCCGAAGAAGCACCGGCTCCGGCCAAGGTGCCATATACTCAGGAAACCATTAAGCTCAGGCCTTACGGTAAATACATGCAGCGTATGATCGAAAAAGCTGTAACTTACGAAGAAGGCGCCGAAAAAGATGAATTGGTAAAAACCATTGCCAATAATCTTAAAAAGATGTACCTCAACTGGAACCGCGATTCGGTTAACGATGAACTGATCCACGAACATCTTAGTTTGCTTTCCGGAACAAAGCTTAAACTACGCGACGACGACCGGCTGCACTCCACAACAGATATCCTTAAAGCAAATAAACAACAAGCACAGGATAAGCAAAAACAGCCCTTCAAACGCCGCAAATTCACAGGCAAGAAAAACGAGAATAATAACAATAATACCGGTCGTAAAAAGAATTTTGGGAAAAACTGATCCTGGATCTGATTCAATTGCTTACTGCGTTTTTCAGGTCTATTCATGCTGAGCGGAGTCGAAGCATCAAAG
>JBBSDG010000368.1:0-4875 GCA_038249635.1 Bacteroidales bacterium
ACCAAGGATTAAATTGCCGAGATGAATAATATTCTCTTCCGGTATCCAACTATTTTCCATTGGTGTAATTAAATCGCCGCTCTCCTTTTTGCCGTCAGAGCTATCAATAAATATCTGATCAACCTGGCGGAACAATTGCTCGGGAAACTCCCGGCAATCGGGTTTATAGGAACCAATTCCAACAAATGTTTTTCCGGTAAAAAGTTCTTTTATGTCGGGGAAAACCGGCGTTTGTGAATTGGTAGCAGAAATGATCACCTCCGAATTCAAAGCAACTTCCGTTGAATCGGAAGCGAAAATGACTTTAACACCCGGATATTTATCGGATAGCGCGGCAGAAAATAGTCTGAGATTGTTTGTGTTAAGGTCAAAGACGCGGATTTCACTTATTTCGCGAACCGCACATGCAAACAAGGCCTGGTAGATTCCCTGGGTACCAGTACCAATTATTCCCAGGGAATGACTATTAACCGGCGAGAGTTTTTTAATGCCAACGGCCGTAACCGCTGCTGTTCGCATTGCTGTAATCATTGCCCCATCCATAAAAGCAAGCGGTTCTCCTGTTTTTGCATCATTCAGGACTACAGTCCCATAAATTGAAGGACGCCCCGTTTCTTTATTTTCCGGACAGAAAGAAACCAGCTTAGTAACCCAGTATTCGTCAGTGATACAAGGCATCAGAAGGAATGTGTTTTTGCCGTAATCCAGATGCATCCTTTTGGGCATAACAAACTCCCCTGAAATGCTTGTTTGCATCGCCAATTCCATAGCATCAATCCATGCAGGAATGGTGCAGATTTCAGTTATTGCTTTACTGTCGAAAAAATCCATACTTCATTAAAAATTTACTTTTAAATTCTTCAAAATCAATATCCCACCATTTTCTAATTCCCTTTCAGCTTTTTGTGAAGTTTTAAGGCAGCCGGAGTTATGGATAGTCCTCCGAACCCTGTGCAGCATAATGCCGGTGGCATAATTTCACCGACGGACTTCATCGCATCTATTACCTCATCAAGAGGAATCACCGGATCAAAACCGGCTACACTCATATTTGCAGAACTTAGAGCATTTGTAGCACCAAGAATGTTTTTTCCCAGGCAGGGAACCTCTACGCGGTCAGCTACCGGATCGCAAACCAAACCAATCATATTCTGCAGCGCCATCGAAGATGCATTAATTGCCTGCCTGGCTGTACCGCCCATGAGTTGAACCAATCCGGCGGCAGCCATGCCGGAAGCAGCACCGCACTCCACCTGGCATCCCCCCTCCTCGGCAGCAAAAGTATATTTATCAGCAATAAATATACCTATTAATCCAGCTGCCAAAAATGCTTTTGTGATACGTTCGGTATCATCGGTATATCCTTCGGCAACCCCAAAAATTACGCCGCCAAGCAACCCCGATGAACCTGCTGTGGGAGCCGCAACAATAATACCCATTGAGCTTTTTACCTCCATCAGGGCTGTAACATAAGCAATAATTGTATTCATCGGTGTCCGGAATATCTGATCGGCCTTTTCTGCTTCTGAAATCAGGTGCGACTGATGCCCCAGTATCCGGTCTTTATAACTCGTTCCACTTAAACCTTCTTTTATTGAACTTTTTATGTTCGTAACAATATCATGCATCAGCGAAATCACTTTCGCTGAATCAATTCCTGCCCGGGTGCTTTCATAAAGTATAGCAAGTTCAGCAAGATCGTAACCGGACTGATCGGCCAGGTTTAATAATTCGTCAACCGACGAGAAAGGCAATGGCAAATTAATACCCGAAAGGATCGGCATCACAGGATCAATCTGCCTGAACCACCTTATATTTTCAAAAGCGGCTAGAACAGCATTCACATCCTCCAATATGGATTCTCTTGATTTGATATTGATCAGAAAATTATTTTCTCCATGCTGACAGAGATAAATCTCCGAAAAGCTGATTTTATTTTTGATCAGCTGCAACAGAGTCTCAGTATCCGTTTGATTATACGTACAGATCAGAGTTTCGTAATAATCACCCTTAATCGAAACATTGAATTCATTCAGAGAATTTATTTCGATCATTCCTCCGCCTGTTGAAATGGCTATAAACTGAAAATGCTCCTGCTTATCGTTTTCAATATGAATTTTATACGTGTTGGGATGAACAGCCTCAAAATCAGTAATATCAAAACGAATATTCAGATCTTTTTCCTTTTCCAGTTCCTTATACCTCACCACGGCGGGATCAAGTATACTCATTCCAAGTAAGCCGCAAATTAATCCCATTGCCGATCCCTGCCCATCATAAGTAGTAGCGAGAGCTCCCCGCCTGTCAAATTCAACCAGTACCTTCCCGTTTTCCGGATTACAAACCTGCCTGATCAGCGCACCTATACGATGCGCAGCAGCGGTATGTGAACTCGATGGGCCTCTCATCACCGGACCTATCACATCATTAAAAATACTTGGTTTCATCCTGTTCAGATTATTATACTTTTCTATTTACCGAGACAAAGATCATGAAAGAAACCCGCCCCAAAAATAATATTATCCATTGATTGGGCCTTGCCTATCTGCCACCCGGAGTGAGATTCGACTTCCAATATTTTTCCATGGTTTCTCTTAGGTGATAAGAGGTGTTTTCCCTTTCGTTAATTCCATGCGAACGCATAGGATACGACATCATGCTAAACATTTTGTTGTATTTGATAAGTTCATTAACCAGCATCTCAAAGCTTTGATAGTGTACGTTATCATCGGCAGTACCATGGATAATCATCAGGTTCCCTTTCAGGTTTTTTACAAAGTTAATTGGTGAACCGTTCCTGTAACCTTCCTTGTTATCATCCAATAATCCCATATAGCGTTCCTGGTAAATATTATCATAGAGCCGCTGATCCGAAACAAACGAAACTGCCAGCCCGGTACTATAAATATCAGGATAACGAAAGAGGCAATTTAAAGTCATCTGGCCTCCGCCACTCCAACCCCAGATACCCAATCGATGAGGATCAACAAAACTGTACATCGAGGAAATTTTTAGTGCAGCTTTCGCCTGATCAGCGGAAGCAAGTATGCCAATTTGCCGGTAAATACACTTACGGAATTCAGCACCGCGTGGAACTTTTGTACCTCTGTTATCCACACTAATAACAATATAGCCAAGCTGAGCCAGGTACTGATGCCAGAGATCGCCGCCACTCCAGGTGTCTGTAACTGTTGTGCTGGCAGGCTCTCCATACACATAAAATATAACAGGGTATTTCTTTGATGGATCAAAACCGACAGGTTTTATCATCCATGCATCGAGAATAACTTCTCCGATATCTACTTTAAAGAATTCTTTCGGGTTAAGGCCAAGTTGATCATATCTTTTTTTAGCTGCTGCGTTGTCTTCAAAAATCCTTATTTCCTTATGAGATGGCAAACTCACTAGTGAAATTCGTGGAGGGGTAACTGCATTATTAAAAGTATGAATTGCCCATTTGGCATCGCCTGAAATCTGGTACGAATTCGTGCCTGCCAGGTTATCCGGAGTTACTTTTTCAGCATTCCCTTTTCCATCAATACGGCTTCTGTACAGATAACGCTGCGCAAAATTCGCAGGCGAAGCGATATAATAAACATACCCGCCTTTCCCGTCAATGCAACTTATACTTACCACATCTATATCGCCTTTTGTGATCGCAGTATTAACTTTTCCATCCCTGGAAACAAGGTACAGCCGAAGCCAGCCATCTTTCTCGCTGGTCCAGGTAAAATATTTTTCATGATCGAGCCATTGAATATTATCATGAATATCGAGGAATGCCTTATCCGTATCGGTTAAAATATTATTCAACGTCATGGTACTTGTGTTGCCTATCCAAACCCGGTTGGTGTTTTGTTCGCGGTTAAGCTGCTCTATCATTACCTCATCGGAATTTGGAATATACTCCATCCTTGCCAGGTAGTTATTCCGGGGATCACCGGGAATAGCGAACCATCGCGTTGTGCCACCATTAGCACTCACAACACCAACTTTTACTGAGGAATTGGAGGTGCCGACTTTAGGATAGGGAATAGGAATAATTTTGGGATAAATTGAATCAACATTATTTATCATATAAAACGTGCCGATCCCTTCGGTATCCGACTGCCAGTAAGCGATATTTTTCCCATCGGGACTCCATCTGAATCCGTCTCTGCAATCAAGTTCCTCCTCATAAACCCAGTCGAAAGTGCCATTAACGATAGGACCACCTCCATCGGATGTTACCGGAATTACTTTGTCTGTTAACAAATCCTGAACATAAATATTCTGGTTGCTAACAAAAGCCACACGCAACCCGTCGGGCGAGAATTTTGCAAACATCATTGTAGTTGGCTCAACCGTTTTACCCAGTTGCTTCAGTTTTCCCGATTTCAGATCAAGCAACCAATAATCGCCACGGGTATTGTATCTCCATACTCTGCGGGTATTGGTAAAAAGTAGTAATTTGCTGTTATCATTCGACCATACATAATCCGAAACGGAAATGGGTTTGGTTTCCCCTTCGGGAATAAATGATTTTGCGGAACAAATAATGGATCTCTCACCTGAGGATGCATCATACAAAACTATGTCGCTGCCGCTAACCTCAGCATTAGGCTCAAAGGCAAGGTATCCTATACTGTCCTTACTCCATCGCACCGGGCCGTAACTTTTATCGCGGTAAACATCGTTTTTATAAATATCCTCCAGGTTTAAAATAGCTTTATTCGTTTGCGTAAAGGCAGGAAGAAGTAAAGATGAGCATAAAAACAGGAACAATAAGTCTTTCAGCGGTTTGTGCTTCATTGAGGTATGATTTGATTTGAAATTTATAAATCAAAACTACAACTAATTGTTGGAGTAAATAACCACCTTGCTTCAGATGACTAA
>JBBSDG010000369.1:0-4873 GCA_038249635.1 Bacteroidales bacterium
ATGAACGGTATCGCCATCAATAATGGTCATAATGCCAATACCGGCGCGGCATATCTGCTCTGCCGCTATGGCACCAACGCCGCCTAATCCGGCAATAAGCACATGTTTATCGCGAAGTATGTTAAGTTTCTCCGCACCAATAAGCAATTCGGTACGGCTAAGCCATTGTTGTGCGGGCATAAAAAGTATTTTTTTAAAACCGGGCGAAGGTAATAAATCCTTTATTGTACTTTAGCGTCTGCACACCTGAAAGGTTTCTTACACTTCACTAGACCTTTACTTTTAATACTCATCCTTTAGTGCCTTAAAAATAATATTGGTGTATTCTTTTTGGCAAAATATTTTATCCCACTAAGACACAAAGTTCACTAAGCTACTTTGTGTTCTCAGTGACTTTGTGGGAATCTTTTTTGTTCTTTCCCGATAGCTATTCGGATGTCCGGGTTAATTAAGAGAAGCTTGAAATGTCTGACTTGCTTCTGGCAAGATTGCATAGTGTCAGACACCCTGCGGGTGTACAGACACTAAACGGCTATACAGACATTAACCAGAGACACGAGTATAGTATCTGGAATCAATATTTTTTACTTCTGTCCCATTTATCATATTGCCGGCAATGTATTTGTTAGTTGACTGTTAATGAGCGTCATGGAAATTATATTTTCTAAATCATTTCAACTGTCCTAAGCTATCAATGGAACTTAAGGATGCAACAAACCGCATATTTTTCCTAAATTTGCCATCTTTCGAAAAAAGATCATAGAATTCTTGTTATGATTGAAATGGTTAATGTGAGTTGGATAGTTACACTGCTTGCCATTGCTGTGCTCTATTTTATCCCTTCGACCTATAAAGCATATACTGCTGCGCTCGCGGTTCTGATCAACGCATTAATAACATCCTGGCTGGCATTTCCGGCATTGAGCGGGCAGGTTGTTGAATTTTCGATATTCACGGGTAATTTTATGGGCGATACCATCGTCAGGATAGACGGGCTATCGGCATGGTTTATCCTGATTATAAATTTCACTTCCCTCACTGGTGTATTTTATGGCACCGGTTATCTCAGAGCTTACACGAATCCTGCACCTAAACTTACTCTCCACTGGGCTCTATTCGTTATGTTTCACCTGGCTATGGTATGGGTTTGCATGTTGCAAAACGGTTTCGCTTTTCTGCTGGCCTGGGAAGTGATGTCGCTAACTTCGATGCTGCTGGTGATATTTGATTCACACAATGCACAGACCTTGAAAGCAGGTATCAACTACCTGGTGCAGATGCATATAAGCGTTGTTTTCCTCACCATTGGTTTTGTATGGGTTTACAGTTCAACCGGCTCATTCAGTTTCGAAGCCATCCGCAGCTTTTTTCAATCGAATAACAACATCTGGCTGTTTCTGGTGTTTTTCGCCGGTTTTGGATTGAAAGCAGGATTTATTCCGTTGCATAGCTGGCTGCCACATGCTCATCCGGCGGCGCCTTCGCATATTTCGGGAGTAATGTCGGGCGTAATTGTAAAACTTGGTATTTACGGGATATTCAGGATGATCACATTTTTGAGTAAAGATTATGTTTTACTGGGTGAGATAATTCTGTCACTTTCGGTTCTTACCGGAATATATGGCATACTGAATGCTTCGGTTCACCGAGATTTTAAAAAAATGCTGGCTTATTGTACCATCGAAAATATCGGCATCATTGGGATTGGAATAGGCATTGGTCTGATAGGAATTGGAGACGGTTCTCCGGTGATGTATTTCCTTGGTTTTGGTGGCGCCCTGCTTCATGTGCTTAATCATTCACTTTTCAAATCATTGCTGTTTTATTCGGCAGGATCGGTTTACCAGCAATGCCATACCCGCGATATGGAGCATCTGGGTGGCCTGGTAAAATCAATGCCAAAAACCGCAGCCATATTCCTTATCGGTGCGGTCGCCATCGGTGGGATGCCGCCATTTAATGGTTTTGTGTCGGAATTTATTATCTATAACGGTCTGATAGAAGGGATTCATGCCAACAGTCTCAGCCAGATTTTGCTATTTATTCTTTCGTTGGCCGGATTAAGTGTTATCGGTGGTTTGTCGGTACTCACTTTTACAAAGACATTCGGCACCATTTTTCTCGGTCAGCCACGGACTGAATTAAAACATAAGCCTCACGAGGTTTCAAAAATTATGCTTGTGCCTCAATACGTGATTATTGCAATTATGCTTAGCGTGGCTTTCATTCCTCAGTTTTATCTCGGAATTATAGGAAATGCGCTCACAAATATGAATCCACTTGGCACAGATTCAAGCATCGTTGCAGGATATGCTTATACTGTTACTAGCGTTAGTTTATATTCGCTGTTGCTGATAGCGATCATTACGCTGATCTGGATTGTACGTTCAAATGTGATGAAAAAGCGGGTTGAAAGTTACGGTCCTACCTGGGGATGTGGTTATGTGGCAGGAACCAGCCGGATACAATACACAGCCAAATCATTTTCAAAACCTCTTGGGAAAATACTTAACTTCATGTTGATTGAAAGTAAGCATTATGACGAGCTTAAAGCAGGTGAAATCTTCCCCGAAAAGCGTTCGTATGTATCACATTACCATGATATTATTGAACGTAAACTGATTAACCCCATAACGCATCGGCTAAATTATTCGGCCAACTATTTCAGCTTTATTACAAATGGCAAGATTCAGTCGTATGTTTTATATGGCATTGTTTTTATCTTGGCCATGTTTATCCTCACCGTTTTTAATATCTTATCATGAACCTGGTGATTGCATTTGTCATTATACCTTTTGCAGGTATGCTTCTCATTCCTTTTTTAAAAGTGAATGCGAAAGGGATAATGTCTTTTGCCTTGTTATTTATCAATGCATTGATATCCGGATATTTTGCTGTGCAAAGCCTGCTTGGCGAAGCGATGAGTTTTATTTTGCCCGGAAGTTATATCACAGGTCCTATTCCAATCCGGATTGATGCCTTGTCGGGATGGTTTATACTGATCATTAACCTGGTTTTTGTTACCGGAGGTTTTTACGGATTATTTTACATGAAAGCCTATCGTGAGCAGAAGAATAATCTCAGTCTGCACAGCATTGCATTCCTGTTGCAGCATGCCGCGATGATAAGTATCTGTGTAATACAGAATAGTTTTGCATTCCTTATAGCCTGGGAAATAATGGCACTTTCGTCTTTTATGGTTATTATTTTCGAGCATGTGCATATTGCAACTATCAAAGCCGGAATAAATTACCTGATACAGGCTCATTTTTCGATTCTTTTCCTGATGATAGGCTTTATCTGGGTGGCATCGAAAACAGGCAGTTATGATTTTCAATCAATTACGGCGTATTCGGCATCTGTTCCTGCTTCATCATCACTGATGCTTTTTATCTTCTTTTTTATTGGTTTTGCCATTAAAGCGGGGTTTGTACCTTTTCATACATGGCTTCCATACGCACATCCGGCCTCACCATCGCATGTGTCGGGAATTATGTCGGGAGTAATCATAAAAATCGGTATCTTCGGAATACTGCGGATGTTACTCCTTATTAAAACTGACTTTGTAACAGTGGGTTACATCATATTGCTGATTTCAACCATTTCGGGATTATACGGTGTAATGCTGGCTATTGTTCAGCATAACCTCAAAAAACTGCTTGCCTATCACAGCATCGAAAATATTGGTATTATCGGAATGGGAATCGGACTTGGATGTGTAGGAGTTGGCACAGGGAATCATATGTTGGCAACCCTCGGATTTGCCGGCGCTTTGTTGCATACGCTGAATCATTCGCTTTTCAAATCGCTGCTGTTTTATGCAGCCGGTAATGTTTATCAGGCGACTCATACCATGGATATTGAAAAACTTGGCGGGATAATAAAGAAAATGCCTCAGACTGCTTTACTGTTTCTTATCGCAGCCATAGCTATCTGCGGAATTCCCCCCTTTAACGGTTTTATCTCAGAATTTATCATATACACCGGTTTTTACAAATGGCTGAGCGATACTACACTTGTTTCGCTTATTGCAGCAATTTTTGCAATCATGGCGCTGGTGCTTATTGGTGGGTTGGCTATGTTATGCTTTACGAAAGCTTTTGGTGTTGTTTTTCTTGGTACTGAAAGGACCCCTTTGCCGGAATCGTGCGGGGAAGTTCCTTTCCTGCAACTGCTGCCCATGTATCTGCTGGCCGCAATTATACTGTTGATCGGGCTTTTCCCTTTATCATTTATTAACCTTTTGGGAAAACCTGTAAGTTTGCTTACAGGATCCCTTGCTTTGCCTTTAAATGAAGTTCAACTTAATGCTTTCAGTGCGCTGCAACCTATTAGTTGGGCTGCGTGGATGATGATTTTACTGGTTGCCGTTATTTATGCTATACGGAAATTCGCACTAAGCCATCGCAAAATTGAAACCGGACCAACCTGGGGTTGCGGTTATATTGCGCCAACATCAAAAATACAATACACTGCCGGTTCCTTTGTAAGGACATACAGTAAATTGTTTGGAACATTTCTTTTAATCGGGAAACATGAAGAGGAGGTTAAAGGGATATTCCCTTCCGAAGCCAAATACCATACCCATCCTTACGATAAGCTTGAAAAATGGCTGATTGACAGTCCGTTGAAACTCGACAAGCATTTTATGGGGCGTTTTACATTTCTGAACAATGGGAAACTTCAGATGTATATCCTGTACGGCGTACTTTTTATCCTTGCCGTTATGAGTATCCCGATTATTTACCAGAACATACAATCATTCATCGAATTTTTAAATCAATTATAACATGCTGAGTGTACTGTTGATTGTTATAGCTGCCATCTTTTTTACGGGGATAATTATCCGTACCAAAAGCCTGGCATCGGGTCG
>JBBSDG010000370.1:0-4848 GCA_038249635.1 Bacteroidales bacterium
AAAAATGGGTAAGCTACTTATATCGCACCGCTCAACCATTTACCCTTGCTACATTCCTGTCCTGGGGGAGTTCAATAGGAGCTGGTCGTATAAGACTTACCCACTGCAAAAGTACTGCTTTTTGCATTCAAAAAAACATCTCACAGATTTTTCGCTGATTTTAGTCAAGTTTCCTATCTTTGCACTATATCCAATCCCAAAAATGAATATTATGGAAACAAAAAACTCACTCTACATTTCAGCTCTCAAGGCTGGTCTTATTATCGGAGCAGTTTCGATAGCAATGTTTTTAATCATGTATGTGGCTGATATCAAGCCTGTAGGGATTATGATGCCAATTCTTATCCTGTTGATTGGAATTGCAATCAGCATTGTAATATTAGTTGTATTATTTAAAAAATTCCGCACAAGTATCGGTGGATTTATTTCCTTTGGCGATTCATTTCTGTATTGTTTTATTGCTTTTGCCGTCTCTGTAATTGTATCGCAGCTTTTCAGTTACTTATTTGTTATGTTTATTGAGCCTGATTATTACAAACATATTATGGATGCGCAAAAAGCCTGGATGGAGACTTATCTTGCAGGTAAAATGCCTGAAGAAAAAATTGCAGAGCAGTTAGATAAACTTGATGTACAAACCGCAAAAATGGGTACATTTTCAGCTTTACTCAAAAATTTAGTAGGAAGTTTAATTGTAAGTGGCATAATAGCTTTAATTGTTGGAGCCATTATGAAAAAGAAACCTGAAATGTTTGATAACAATGCAGGTGGCGTAATCTAAATCTGTTTATGGATATTTCGGTAATAATACCACTGCTTAACGAAGAAGAATCACTGCCTGAACTTTGTCAATGGATTGATAGAGTAATGCGGGCGAATATCTATACCTATGAAATCCTGTTGATTGATGATGGCAGCTATGATAATTCGTGGAATGTTATTCAGCAGTTACATACAAACGATACCAGGATAAAAGGGATTAAATTCCGGAGGAATTACGGGAAATCTGCTGCTTTGAACACTGGTTTCAAAACGGCAGCCGGAGATGTGGTTATTACCATGGACGCTGACTTACAGGATAGCCCGGATGAAATTCCGGGTTTATACTTCATGATAAAGGAGCAGGGTTTTGACCTGGTTTCGGGTTGGAAAAAAGTTCGTCACGATCCTTCATTAACAAAAAATATCCCATCGAAACTATACAACTCCATGACCAGTATGATGTCGGGCGTTAAGTTGCATGACCATAATTGCGGATTAAAAGCCTATAAAAAGGATGTTGTAAAGAGCATTGAAGTGTATGGCGAAATGCACCGCTACATTCCTGTTATTGCAAAATGGAATGGGTTTAAGAAAATAGGGGAGAAGGTTGTTGAACATCGGAAACGGAAGTTCGGCGTTACTAAATTCGGAGCTAATCGCTTTATAAACGGCCCTCTGGACCTGATTTCAATCATGTTTGTATCCAAATTCGGGAAAAAGCCCATGCATTTATTTGGTATGCTGGGTATGTTCCTTTTCTTGATTGGATTTGTTATTGCCGGATTTCTGGCTTATGCCAAATTTTTCCTGGCCGAATACAGAATGACAGATCGCCCGCTGTTTTATTTCGGGCTTTTGGCCATGGTACTCGGCACTCAACTGTTCATGACAGGATTCCTGGCCGAAATGGTGGCTCGAAACTCACCTGAAAGAAATCATTACCTGATTGAAAAGGAACTTTTCTAAATCAATCCTTCAGCCACTTTTTATCTTATACGAATGGAAAAACGCAGTGTTATCATTATAGGTACAGCATATCCATTCAGGGGCGGGGGAATGTCAACATACAACGAAAGGCTTGCCAGAGCTTATCAGCAGCGTGGCGATGAAGTTACAATTTATACTTTCAGCCTGCAATATCCTGGTTTTCTGTTTCCCGGCAAAACACAATATTCCTCTGAGCCAGCACCTATAGACACAAATATTAAAGTTGCAGTCAATTCAGTTAATCCGTTTAACTGGATAAAAGTTGGGCTGGAAATAAAAAAACTCAGGGCTGACATTGTTGTTATCCGTTACTGGATGCCTTTTATGGCTCCCTGTCTTGGAACTATCGCTCGGATAATAAGGCGAAATAAACTTAGTAAAGTTGTTGCTATCACTGATAATATTATTCCTCATGAGAAAATGCCTGGAGGCAAACTGCTTTCGCGGTATTTTGTGAAAAGCTGTGATGGTTTTATAGCCATGTCGAGGGCTGTATTGGCTGATCTTGAAATATTTGACAAAACCCGGCCACGACTGTTTTCTCCTCATCCCTTGTATGATAATTTTGGCGCAGCAGTTTCTAAAAGTTTTGCCAAAAAGCAACTCGGACTTGAGGATGGAATTAATTACATACTTTTCTTTGGTTTTATCCGCGAATACAAAGGTTTGGATTTACTGATCAAAGCTTTTGCAGATGAGCATTTCAGAAAATTACCAGTTAAACTGTTGATTGCCGGTGAGTTTTATATCGACGGCAAGCCCTATCTTGAACTCATCGATAAACTTAGACTGAAAGACTATATTGTTTTAAGGACTGAGTTTATTGAGAACAGCGAGATTGTAAATTATTTCTGTGCTTGTGATATCGTTGCCCAACCTTACAAAGATGCCACGCAAAGCGGTGTTACACAAATTGCCTACCATTTTGACAAACCAATGCTCACCACTAATGTTGGCGGCCTTTCCGAAATGGTGCCTGATGGTAAAGTCGGTTATGTGGTTGCGCCAGATGTGAATGAAATAACGGTGGCATTACTACGTTTTTTTAATGAAAACAAGGAAGAGGAATTTTCAGCCAATGCCGCAATTGAAAAGAAACGGTTTAGCTGGGATATTTTGCTGGAAAGGATTGATTCCGTTGTTGCAGGAAGTAGTTAATAGAAAATAGTTGATAGAAAATAGTGGAAGCACTTCCAACTTCTATTATTTGAATTAAAATAAATCTGATTGAAGACCACCATTAACTATTTCCCATAAACCATTAACTTCCCCGCATTAACCATTAACTTTTTTTTTAATTAACCATTAACTAATTTTCCATTAACCATTAACTATTTTTCCATTAACCAATAACTAATCTTATCCATGCTAATAAGAAGTAAAGCTCCCCTCAGACTAGGCCTTGCAGGCGGTGGTACCGATGTGTCGCCTTATTCTGATATTTACGGTGGTGGAATTCTTAATGCAACCATTAACCTTTTTGCGTATGCCACTATAGAGCCAACAGATGATGGAAAGATAATTTTTGAAACGGCTGACGGAACAAAAGTGAAGGCGTTTAGTGCAAATTCAATTATTAAACCGGAAGGCATTTTCGATATCCATGCGGGTATTTACAACCGTATTGCAAAGAATTACCCTGATAAAAAACTGTCTTTCAAGTTGATAACTTCAATTGATGCTCCACAGCAATCGGGGCTTGGAACTTCTTCTACGCTGGCTGTGGCAATCCTGGGTGCTTTTGTTGAATGGCTTAAACTGCCGCTCGGTGAATACGACATCGCCCAGTTGGCGTATGAAATTGAGCGTTTCGACCTGGGAATGGCAGGAGGGAAGCAGGATCAGTATTCGGCGACCTTTGGCGGGATTAATTTTATGGAGTTTTACAAGGATAAGGTTATTGTCAATCCGCTGAGGATAAAAGAGTCCTACCTTGATGAACTTTCGCATAACCTGATATTGTATTACACCGATACCAGCCGGCTTTCATCTGAAATTATCCAAAAGCAGCAGCAAAATGTGCTGAATGAAGATATGAAGGCTATTGATGCCATGCATCAGCTTAAAAAACAAGCGGTTATGATGAAAGAAGCTTTGCTTCGCGGAAAACTTGATGAGATTGGGGAAATACTCGATTTTGGCTGGAAGTTCAAAAAACAGATGGCTTCGGGGATAACCAATGAAAACCTGGATAAACTCTATGAAACTGCCATTAAAAACGGTGCAACCGGTGGGAAAATCTCGGGAGCCGGTGGTGGCGGATACATGTTTTTTTATTGCCCGGGAAACACGCGATACCAGGTTATTGAATCGCTCAGGCAATTCGGAGGTTATGCCGAACGGTATGAATTTAACCGGGGAGGCCTGGTAACCTGGACATTGTAGCTTTGGTATCTTACAATTCTTTAAATTATAAAAACGAATTTCAAACTATGGAATCAAAAATAAAATCAGTTATCCAATCTTCGATCGATCTTAAAACCAAAGTTTTAAATGATCCTGAATTGGTAGAAACCGTTCAGAAAATTGTCAACCAAATCATTCATTGTTATGAAAACGGCGGAAAAGTTCTGTTTTGTGGCAATGGAGGCAGTGCTGCTGATGCCCAGCATCTGGCAGCCGAATTATCAGGAAGGTTTTACTTCGACAGACATCCGCTTTTTGCAGAAGCCTTGCATGTGAATTCTTCCTATATCACCGCTGTTGCAAATGATTACGGATTCGATGAGGTATTTGCAAGACTGGTTATGGCCATGGGCAGCAAAAATGATATTCTGATAGGATTAAGTACTTCTGGTAATTCGATCAATATTTTGAGGGCTTTTAGCGAAGCTAATTCATTGGGAATGATAACTGTAGGATTTACGGGTCAAACGGGCGGGCAATTGAAGGAAAAATGTACCTTGCTGCTGAATATACCTTCGAACGACACGCCGCGGATACAGGAAGTTCATATTATGCTTGGCCACATCATTTGTGAACTTGTTGAAGAAAAACTTTTTAAAGAATAATGATTAGGACACGAGAAGCCATTGTGCTGGCTGGAGGATTGGGAACCAGGCTGCAGGAAGTGCTGCCCGGTATCCCGAAATGCATGGC
>JBBSDG010000371.1:0-4847 GCA_038249635.1 Bacteroidales bacterium
AGGATATGGTCACCGTAAATATTAGAAGCCCATTTAATCCGGTACCTGGCCTTTTCGGCTTTAATCCGGCGTTCCTGCATTACCCGCTTAATCATTCCTTCACGGGTATATTTTTTATGCTCCACTGTTTCTTTCGGGTCAAGGAATTGCAGCTCGTTTTTAACCTGTAGCAGACAGGCATACGAATTCCGATCCCAGCCAATCTGCTCTCCGTTTCGGGATGGAATCATGTCCTCATCAAATACATTCAGCGAATATTCAGCCTGTTCGCCTCCCAGCTCCGAAGTAACTATGAGTTCAAACCTCACAGCCGACTGCGAAAGAACCTGGCAATCGTTGTTGTTAAAAATAATCTCGCCCAGAGCCAGTTCCGTTTTATCGAGAATGTTCTGAAGTTTTGCAATTTGCTGATTGATAAATGTTTTGATGTTCATAGTATGTTTTATTTGATTAACCGGGTTTGAAAACAATTATAACTGACAATGCAATCAGAGTTTAGCCTGATTACCTTTTAAAGGGTTTTTCAAAAATAAAACAATCAATTTGAAAAGTGCTTAAATGGTCGATAATTTCTGATAACTTTCTCCCGGGATTAAAAATAGTATGGCATCGCTTATTTTTTGACCGGTTTTTCTTTAAAGCATTTTCATGGCTTTTTTTGAAAATTTCGGAATAGGAAAACCTTGCCCAATAGACTATCTTTGTGAATATCAAAAATTTTAATCATGGCACATACTTCTTCCGCTACCAATCTGAGCATTACTGAACGTGACTTCCGCGACTGTATGCAACATGCAGATGATTTTTTTAAAATTGAACTTCTCCGCCAGGCAAAAAACTGGTACACCAAAGCACTTGATTTTAATATGGAAATTGATACGGTAAAACACCGTATTGCTGAGTGCAACAAAATGCTTAAATACGAACGAAAAGTAACCGGAATAATTGCTGTAGTTGCTTCGGTAATCGTGGCGATTTGTTTGATTATCTGGTATTAGCCAGGAAAACTACTTTTTTACTTTTATTTGAAATCAGGCTTTTCGACATTTTGATCTAAATAAATCCTTGATCAAAAGTAACAGAGATGAATTTCTTTTGAACCATTTTATACCCTAAATTTTGGGAATAGACACTATTAACTTTTAACCATTTTCTTTTAACTCCTTTTCCCGGGATGAATCTGCACCCGATTCATTACTTTTGCGAATCCTATTCAAATCTAATGTCTGATCCTATCAATTCGCTTACCAATCCCCGTATTAAAAACATCCTTAAGCTGCAGACCAACAGCCGTGATCGTCGCGAGCAGAATCTTTTTGTTATCGAAGGATTCCGTGAAATCAGCAGGGCAATAGTTTCAGGTATTGAGATCAAAGAACTTTATGTGTGTTCACAATTGGATCAACAGGGCAGGAGTGAGGAACTATATGCTCGGGATACTAGGATGCAGGTTTATGAAGTAAGCAAAACAGCATTTGCCCGTATTGCTTACCGCGAAGGATCGGATGGGCTTATTGCGCTGGCTGTTCCGCGAAACCTGGGACTGAATGATTTAAAATTAAGCTCAAACCCTTTGCTTTTGATCCTTGAATCCGTCGAAAAACCCGGAAACCTTGGCGCCATTATGCGAACAGCCGATGCCGCGGGAATTGATGCCGTTATTGTCTGCGATCCGCTAACTGATATTTACAATCCGAATTCAATACGTTCGGGCGTAGGATGTATTTTTACTTGTCAGGTTGTAACCTGTACTTCGGAAGAAGCGATAGATTGGCTGCATGAACATCATATTAAATCGTATGCGGCAGCACTCACCGAAAGTGCACTCATTTATCATCTGATGGATTTTCGTGGTCCCACAGCTCTTGTTATGGGAACAGAAGCAACCGGACTAAGTAAAGAATGGCTTTCAACATCGGATGCACAGATAATTATTCCTATGAAAGGAATTGCAGATTCCATGAATGTGTCAACTTCTGCTGCTGTGCTTGTTTTTGAGGCGGTCAGGCAGCGGGAGCAAGGGAGAAGGAATTGAATTTTCTGAATGGTAGAGACGCAATGCCTTGTGTCTCTAAAAAAGTGAGGAGATAGGATTTGTGCTATGAATTTTGGCATTTCAACCTGAAACCCGGAACTTGGATTTTGAGATTTGGAACTTGGAATTTGAACCAGGAACTTTGAACCAGGAACTTTGAACCCTGAACCCTGAACTTTGAACTTTGAACCCGGAACTCTAATCAAAAAACAACCACGATATCCCGAATTTTAATGCCGCATCTGCCTGCGGATAATCCGGAACAAGTATATAATTGGTAGTCATGAATTTTGCATTAAAATGCTCATATTTGATAAATATCCTGGCTCTTTTGATATTCAGGTTTACAAAAACATCGAGGTAAGGATAGTTTCCTGAAAGATAGGTTCTCTGTTGGTAAAACGCACGCAAAGCCGGCATATAAGCATCCTGGTACCATTGCGAATGATAGGTGCCGCTTACTCCCGCCTGCATATGCAGTGCTTTGTCAAATAAAACTGCATCGTAAGCAAGTGTCAACTTGCCGATAAAAGCCGGAAGCTGAAGAATGCTGTCGGGTGTAATTTGTTGCCCGGCTGCATAAACCGTAGTAATCCAGTGCTTTAACCTGAACTCCTTACGCATATGACCTGCCAGCACATTCAGGCCGCTGGTATATTGCTGCGGAAGTTTGTTTTTATCCAGGTACACATAATTTGTTAAACGTGTATAGGAAGCGTTCAGATCGAAGCCTCTTATAACGACGCCGAATTCACCTTTTAAATAATCCTGCGTACCAAATGAATTATCCCATTTAAAATAATCAGTAATGTAATTGTTAAAATAATAATCCGGATGCATGGTTCCCTTCGAAACGTTCAGGTAGGCTTTATGATTTTGTTTTCCAAAAAACTGGTAGAAGCTTCCATCCAGCGAGTAGTCGCCACCGTTATATCCTCCCAGAACAAGATAAGCAGAAGCTTTAAAGAATGTTTTCTGTTTTATAATTCCCTTAAGCATCCCAAATGGAACGGTCTGACGGAAAATATCTTTCATGGTCGTGTCGCGCACAAGCCTGTCGGTCTGAAATCGAACTCCGAACGAATATTGCAGGGGAAAACTTTTACCTAGTGTATCAGGCGTTTCATTCGAATATACAAAGCAGTTTTCGAAATGAGTATGTCGTATCGAATCAAAAATATGAATAGTATCAGTTTGATAGAAATAGGCAGGATAGTACTCAAAATTAGGACTTGATGACATGTCGTTGTATGAATTCCCTGTCCGGTTGTAGCGCATGGTATAGGTAATTCTGCCGGCATCAAATTTACGGGGAACCTGTATGGTTGTAGTGTCAACTTTTTTGGCAACAGTGGATTTCAGGATATTAAAATATTGCTGAAACACAAACCCGTTTGTTTTGCCGCGGTTCATGGCTTTATCGAGGTTAATAGTATATACTTTCCTGTCGGTCTCTGCATTATTCGTAAACATGCTTACATCTTTTATTCCTCCGTTTTCATAGTTCTGGGCTCGATCGGTACGGTATGAAATTATTGATCCAAACCGTTGCGTAGGATAAAGAAACGCAGCATAAAATGTACCTCCTGCGTTATAAGCCCGCTGGCGCAGATATAGTCCGGGAGCATTGGCAAATCGGGCATTCAATCCAAGGTAAATACCTGAACCTATCCGCTCCGAAAAATTGATTTCAAGTTTTTGCTCCTTTGCCGGACCAAAATGATACCTCACATGTGTAAAAGGAGTTGTGTTTACGTAAAACTTAATACTGTCGTCTTTCAGTTTGTAAGGATCAAATACGTCTGATTTATAACGGAAGTTCGGGCCTGTATTTAGGGTATAAAGGAGCGGATATGCAGCAGATCCGGAATTTCCCAGAGTAGCATAAAACTGGTTATATTGTTTGGTAACATCATAATCCTGGAAAGCGTTCAGTGGCTTTGATACAGCATAACGGGTATAGGCACCTTGTTCGTTCAGGTAAAAGTAGCTTACAAAAACTGAATCGGGACTATGAACATCTTTTTTATTCGCGTCATCTTCGCTGCTTCCCTGGTTATCCTGTCCTTCACCTTCTCCGGTAATCCGCTGTGCAAAACCAGCTGACACAATAAACAATGTGAGGAGAATAGCATAAAAAAAACGTAACAGATTCATCGGTAATCAGGGTTGGCAGAATTCAATTCGAGGTTGCAAAAGTACTGAAAAATCGGATAAAGCATGAAACTATAAGGTGCATCATTGCTGGCATGTTGTTAATATTTTACAATTCTGTGAAATGCAAATGGGTTTGGGGTTTTGGGATTAGGTTTTAAGTAAAAATATTTAAATTTTCCTACATTCGATTGTTCATTTATTCGAATGTTCAATTGTTCATTTATTCAAATGTTCATTTATTCGAATGTTCAAATGTTCAATTGTTCGAAGTTATTTTAAAGGGTAGGGATCTACGATTAAAAAAAGGCAAAAAAAAACCCTGTTACCATTCGGTAACAGGGTAATAAAATTCGGCAGCGACATACTCTCCCGGGATTAACCAGTACCATCTGCGCAGGCGGGCTTAACTTCTCTGTTCGGAATGGGAAGAGGTGGGCCCCGCCGCTATAGCCACCAAAAGGTTTTAAATATTTTGGTTTTTCTATAAGGAAGAAAAAATTGACAATTGAAAGAAAGAAAATACATAACGAGTCACGATGAAAAGAATCAACGTCAACAGAAAATTTACGGGTAATTAGTACTGCTCGGCTTTGCCATTACTGGCTTTACACCTGCAGCCTATCAACGTCGTAGTCTACAACGACCCTTAAAGGAA
>JBBSDG010000372.1:0-4841 GCA_038249635.1 Bacteroidales bacterium
CTCGTCCACATTTTTGATCAGGCTATTGAGTTCCGACTGTATCCAGCGATCGATTTCGGGCCTTTCGGCAAAAGGAATTTCTGCCTCCGCATAACTAAACCCGTCGATATTGGCATACAATGCGAAAAAGTTATAGGTATTATAAAGCGTTCCGAAAAACTTGCGTTGTACTTCGGCTATTCCTTCAAGATCAAATTTCAGGTTATCCCAGGGCTGCGAATTGGTGATCATATACCAGCGCGTGGCATCGGGACCATATTTCTCTAACGTGGCGAACGGATCAACGGAATTACCAAGCTTTTTCGACATTTTATTGCCGGTTTTATCCAGAACAAGCCCGTTGGAAATTACATTTTTAAAGGCTACCGAATCAAAAGCCAGCGTTGCAATGGCATGCAGCGTATAAAACCATCCACGTGTCTGGTCAACGCCTTCGGCAATCAGGTCGGCAGGGAAATAATCAGGATGCCCGTCCTTTTGCTCGAACGGATAATGGAATTGTGCATAAGGAACAGCGCCCGAATCGAACCATACATCAATCAGATCGGCTTCGCGTATCATTTTTTTGCCGGTTTGCGATACCAGAAAAATATCATCCACATAAGGACGGTGAAGATCGAATGAGTTGTAGTTTTCTTTCGAATTATTTCCCGGAACAAAGTTTGCATACGGGTTGCTTGTCATAAATCCGGCTTTGATTGATTTCTCAATTTCAGCCTGCAATTCGGCGATGGAGCCTATGCAGATTTCCTCACTACGATCCTCGCTAACCCATATCGGAAGGGGAGTTCCCCAGTAACGTGAACGCGAAAGGTTCCAATCCACCAGGTTTTCGAGCCAGTTGCCGAAACGACCTGTTCCGGTTGATTCGGGTTTCCAGTTGATAGTTTTGTTCAACTCTATCATGCGGTCTTTCAGCGCGGTAGTTTTGATAAACCACGAATCGAGCGGATAGTAAAGAATTGGCTTATCGGTACGCCAGCAATGCGGGTACGAGTGTTCGTATTTCTCTGTTTTGAAAGCCCTGTTTTCTTTTTTAAGCTTTACAATGATATCGACATCTACATTTTCGCTCTTTTGAGGATCGCCGTCCTGTGCATATTCTGATTTTACGAAACGGCCGGCAAATTCGCCCATATTTTCGGTGAAGCGGCCGGTTCTGTCAACAAGTGTAAGTGCGCCAACTCCAAATTGTTTGCCTACTTTAAAGTCATCGGCACCAAAACTTGGAGCTATATGAACGATACCGGTACCATCTTCAGTAGTTACGAAATCACCGGTTAAAACTACAAATGCATCGCCGGTTTCTGGCTGCGCATATGGCATTAGTTGTTCGTAACGCAGGCCTGCCAATTGCTGACCGGTGAAGGATGCCAGTATTTCGAATGGAATAACCTTTTGCCCCGGAACATATTCACTCATGGGCATATCAGCATTTTTCTCAGGGAAATATTTATGCAGAAGCGGCTTCCCAACAACAACTTTTATCGGTTCGTAAGTGTAAGGATTGAACGTATTTACCAGAACATATTCGATGTTTTTGCCTACAGCCAGAGCAGTATTCGATGGCAAAGTCCAGGGCGTTGTGGTCCACGCAAGTATAAAAACCTCAGTTTTATCGTTTCCAAAAAGTGTTGGTATCAGCTCATGGTTGGTATCCTTACGAACCTTGAATTGGGTAACCAGTGTATTGTCTTTTACATTACGGTAGCTTCCGGGCTGGTTCAGCTCGTGTGTGCTCAGACCGGTACCGGCAGCAGGCGAATATGGCTGAATGGTATAGCCTTTGTAAATCAGTCCTTTTTTGTAAAGCTCCGACAGCAAATACCAGCAGGTTTCGATATAGGTATTTTCGAAAGTGATATACGGATCATTAAGATCAACCCAGTAGCCGATTTTTAGCGTAAGCTCATCCCAGCGATCCTTGTATTTCATTACTTCGCTGCGGCAGGCTTTGTTGTAATCGTCAACACTGATCTTTTTGCCAATGTCTTCCTTAGTGATTCCGAGTGTTTTTTCGACAGCAATTTCTATAGGCAAACCGTGGGTATCCCAGCCGGCTTTGCGTTCGACAAAAAATCCTTTTAATGTTTTGTAACGGCAGAAAATATCTTTGATAGCACGGGCCATAACGTGATGAATACCAGGCATGCCGTTGGCCGAAGGAGGTCCTTCGTAAAAAATATAGGGTGTATGTTCGCTGCGGTTTTCGAGGCTTTTCTCAAAAATACGGTTCTCGTTCCAGAAATCGAGAACTTCGTTTCCGATGCGGGTTAAGCTAAGTTGTTTGTATTCAGTGTATTTAGTTCCCATTAAGAGGTAATTTTAAGCTAATTTTTTAAGGCTGCAAAGATACAATTATTTGTGAGATAAAAAAGGGGGGAGAATGGTCGGAAGACAGGAGACGGAAGTTGGAAGACAGAAGACGGAAGTCAGCAAAAACTTACTTTGGGCGATAAATGAAGTTTTACAGGATACTACCTTCTTCCGACTACTGACAAAACGACACATGCCCAATAAAATCAATTATTTTTCAAAAACCGTATTTCCTTTTTGCGTTTTTTGGATTAAGTAGTAAAACATATCAGGGAAAGGCAGGCAAACATATTATCACGCGTAAGCTTCGTCTCTATTGATTTATATAAATTAAATATTTGAATTCAACATACTTATTTGTGTGTTGCAATTTTATATTACATATAACAAATTAAATATAAATATTTTACAAATAGTAAATGTTAATAAATATTTAATAAAAAATACCCCCCCCCACTTGTATTTCAATAATTAATTGTTATACCTTTGTATAGTATTCAATTTTCTGTTGTTCGTTTTTTCTGTTGTTTTTAAATATTGAATACAGAAAATTATCTCACACTCTCAAACCAATGCATTAAAACAAGCAAACCTTAAACCCGAAATTGTTCTTTGTTAGCATTTAATAATTACGATATAAAGCTTCGCCTTTGGTGGGGTCCTGACTAAAAATAACCTGTAGAACTTGTTATAGAAAAATTTGAAATAAACTTTTTGAAAAGCGGGGCTGCCAACCCTTCCAATTCAACAAAAATAAGAAAGCCCCCCTGTGAGGGCTGACTGACCAAACGCTAATTTAACCGAGTACGAACCAAAACACAGAGAGGCACTGCAAAATTAAGCTATTTACCGGACAAATCTCCAGGCAATGCCGGGAATTCTCCGCGCAGGTTCGCATATGCAATGCCATGTGCATGATTGACTGCGAAAGTGGAAGTTTTTTAATTTCTATCTAAAACTTATTAAAAATGAAAAAGCTATTTTTACCATTAATAGGATTAGTCCTAATTTCCATTTCATGTGAGAAAAATGTTTCGGAACAAAACAATAACTCAGCAAGTAAAGATGTTAATATAATAAATGATAACATCAAATGTGAAAGCGGAGTTCTTGTTTTTAAGGATCAAATCTCGCTCTCGAATTATGAAAATAATGCAAATAGAATGGGAATATCCGAACTCACAAAACAAGAAGAAAGCTTAGGCTTTGAATCACAAAAACGTATCTTCGAGAATGTTACGTTAATCGAGTATAATCGCCAGATCAAACCATTTATCGGAAAAACAGATGAAGAAATGAAGAAAATCTCTTTCCCTGGTTATGGCCCTGAATGTTTAGAAGCTTTAAAAAAAGGACTGATTAAGGAAATAGATGATCCTGAAGGTAGTTATATTGATTATAACTTGACAGACCGCGGTCTGGCTGTTTGTTTGAACAAAGATGGCTTGGTTATGGTTGGCAATGTTCTCTATTTTGCTAAAGGGAATATTATAAAAAGTATGGAAAATGCCACATTGGCCAATAGCCGTGAGTTAATGGAATCCAGTAATTCAAATTCGATTTCATCTAACCCTAATATTAAAAGCCAATTGTATGGTACTTATACTGCAACTGTACCGCCGATTTGGAATACTAGTGGCAAATGCAGGGCAAGCCTTGATGCAACCTATACTATAAAAGTGGCAGGCTCCAGTGTCGGCGATAATTGGGCCCATCAAATCCAGGGTTATCCCCTGACAATACACACAAATGCCCAGCAGAAAAATTGGTTGGGAAAATGGAATCAATATTGGGGCGATCAAACTATTAATGGGCCAGCAAGCCTGGATTTGTCCTGGAGCCAGGAATACGGTTCGCTTTATAATTCTACCTATGACATACAAAATTATTTTTCAACTTATACGCATCTGCCATCAGCAAGCAATGCCACATTAACATTTAACCCTTTTACCGGTGTGCCTGTACCTAATAGTTTTCTCTATTCAATTGCCACTGCACCTTACAATGGCTACTATAGCTGGGGGGGGAAACCAATTAGCTTTAAAATTACTGCTGCTTTACCAGGAGGCAACTCAGGAATAGTCTGTACTGTAGAATGGTAAACAATTTGTTATTTAGGTTTCTTCAAAAGCAGCTATTAATGCCGTGTGTTCACAAAACCTACCTGTTATCACGTAATATGAGATTGATCTGTAGCCAGTTATATAAGCTCGACAATTTAACAATTGCTTTTGAGGAAACCTTTTAAACTTATTAATGGAATAACTCATATGAAAGTAATCACTCTTCTTGCAGTTTTGATTTTGGTAATACTAACAACTTCATGCAAGAAAATCCGCGACGATTTATTGCCTCAAAGTAGCTCCAAATTATATTGTCAGGCCATCCTTAATCCCGACAGTGCAATTCGTGTTTATATTGGCAAAACAACAGGTATTTTAAATATGGAGCCTTCTTTTATTAATGATGCTACCGTATTGCTTTATGAAAATAACATATTCATCGACACGCTATCACATGAAACC
>JBBSDG010000373.1:0-4841 GCA_038249635.1 Bacteroidales bacterium
AATTCACAACGAAATTAATGCTATTTCATACTAGTTTCGCATCATTTTAACAGACTTTATAGATAATGTTCTAACTTTAGAATCTCTTTAGAATTTGAGCGTTTCTTTGCAAAATGAAAATCCTGATCATCGAAGATGAGATTGAACTGTTAATTGCTGTCGGTAATTACCTGACAAAGGAGAATTATATCTGCGAGCTGGCCGAAAATTTTTCAAAAGCACTTCAAAAAGTCAGTATTTACGAGTATGATATAATTCTCCTGGATATTACTTTGCCCGATGGAAACGGCCTTGAATTGCTTAAATCCATCAGGAAACACAATACGAAAGCCGGGGTGATAATTCTCTCCGCCAAAAACTCATTGGATGATAAAATTACCGGCCTCGATCGGGGTGCTGATGATTACCTGACTAAGCCATTCCAGCTTTCGGAGTTAAATTCAAGAATAAAAGCATTGCTCCGACGGCGGAATTATGAGGGGTCGGACAAGGTTGTTTTCAACGAGATAGTTATTGATACTGATAGTAAAAATGTGGCTGTTAACAACAACCCGATTACACTCACCAAAAAGGAGTATGATATTCTTTTATATCTGGTTATAAACCAGAACCGTGTGCTCACAAAGGAATCCATAGCCGAACACCTTTGGGATGATAATATCGATCTGGCCGATACCTATGATTTTATTTACACTCACCTGAATAACATCCGTAAAAAAATTAAATCTGCCGGAGGAACGGATTATATTAAAACGCTTTATGGAATGGGTTATAAATTTACTGACAAATGAAATTCCTGACTAAAATAAACCGAAACTACCTGATGCTTTTCAGTGCAGTTCTTCTATTACTTTCTTTTTCAGGATATTTTATTCTGAAAACAATTTTAAAAGAAAACACCGAAGAAAAACTGCTGGCAAAGGCAACACTGGTTGAAAAGCAGATTGCAGAAACTGGCCAGTTGCCTAGTCTGAATCCTTTGGTTGAAGTAACGGAAGTAAGTGATCAGTCTGCTAGTTATGCAAAATTCAGCGAGAAAATAGTATTCAATAAAGCGGAAAAAGAGCAGGAAGCATTTGTCGAATACTCATCAGTTATTCACGTTAACAATAAATACTATTCTGTCA
This sequence comes from Bacteroidales bacterium, assembly GCA_038249635.1. Lineage (GTDB taxonomy): Bacteria > Bacteroidota > Bacteroidia > Bacteroidales > UBA4417 > UBA4417. The sequence goes on from JBBSDG010000373.1 coordinate 1,128, forward strand.
AACTAAGGGAAGCTTCGGTTGAAAGTGAAGACCTGGCTGCAAGCATTGCCCTATCACTCTTTATATTGTTACTGGCCACTTTTTCAATCTCTTATGTTATTACCAAAAAACTAAATAAAACTACCTGGACTGTGTTCGAACAGAACCTGAAAGCTATAGAAGATTTTAATTTTCAGTCAAATGAAACACTTCGGCTTAGTTCATCCGGGATTGAAGAATTTGACCGACTCAACCTGGTTGTAAATACACTTACTGATAAACTGAACAGAGATTTTCAGGCACTCAAAGAATTTACCGAAAATGCTTCACACGAAATCCAGACTCCACTTTCCATCGCATCTATAAACCTTGAAGAAATCCTGCAACAGGAGTTAAATGAAGAATCCTTCACAAAAGTAGTAACCGCAACGAATGCCATAAAACGCCTTTCAGCACTCAATCATAACCTTTTGCTGCTCACCAAGATTGAAAATAATCAATTTGAAGCCAGCGAGTTCATTGTATTTAATGAGTTGTTTGAGCGTAAGATACAGGAGTTTGAGCCATTGTGCAAAGCGAAAAACGTTCAGATCCATTTCAGATCAGAGTCAGAATTTCGTATAAAGATGAGCACACACCTTGCCGGGATTATGCTGAACAACCTGCTGTCGAATGCTATTAATCATAATGTCACAAATGGATCCATCAGCATCAGCGTTAGCGAATTACAAATAAGCATCTGCAACACCGGGGCTGCTAATGAGCTAACCGATGATACGATTTTCAACCGTTTCGCAAAAGGGAATTCCAAATCGCATGGGTTGGGTTTAGCCATAGTGAAGCAGATTTGTCAGACCCACCAGCTCGACATTCACTATACCAAAAATGAGTCTCATTGTTTTACAATCAGTCATAAAATAGAAAAACATTAACTTATGCGCATACTTAGCATTCTTTTCCTGGTATTACTTCTGCAATCCGTTCAGGCCCAGAAACGGGACCTTTATTTTTATATCATGAAGGCAAAAGCACTCAGCCCGTTAATCAACCAGGCTCAAAACGAGAACAAAATAATCGGGCTTGATCTGCAACAAATGAAAAGCATACTGTCGAAACCCGAAATAAATATTGAAGCCAGTGTTTTGTTTGCACCTATCATATCTCACGACAACAACCGGTATAGGTTCGAGGCGGTTTCGAACGGCGCAACAAATTATGCAGGGTATGACTTAGGTATTACCAATGGTGGCCAGTATCAATCTGTCGTATCGCTTAAACAACCCCTTTTTACAGCACCTGATTTTAAAAGATATTCTGACAGGGCGGCCATCACGCAGCAGTTAAATGATAACCGCATTTTACTTACTTCGCATGAATTGGAGCGGGTTATCAGTCATCAGTATATTCTTTGTCTGAAAGCAAAAAAATCAGCTAACCTGAGCCTTGACCTGATGAAAGAATTTGAAGACCGCCTGCTGCTGATGAAAAAACTGGTAGAAAACGCTATTTATAAGGAATCGGACCTGATGCTGATGCAGATAGAACTGGATAATTATAAACTGGACTATCAGACCTATCGCTCTGATCTGCATACTAACATGTCCGATCTGAACCTGCTTTGCGGTATTAAGGATACCACTTCCGTGGATCTGCAGGAACTGGATTTACACCTTACAAACACCGGCATCGCCCGATCCGCCTTTTTAATCTCTTACCGTCTCGATAGCCTGAACATCAATGCTGAACAAGCAGTCAGCGATTTAAAATACCGGCCAAAGGTAAATTTCTTTGCCGATGCAGGTATGAATGCTTCCTATCTGCCGGCCTTTAACAGGTTTGGCGCAAGTACAGGACTTACATTCAGTTGGAACATCTATGATGGCCAACAACAGAAAATCCAGATGCAAAAAAGAGATGTAAATATACTGACCCTTGATTTTGAGAGGCAGAATTTTATCGCACAACAGGATATCAATAAAAAAAGCATCCTCGATCAGTTGGATTTCCTCGAAACTAGGACCCGGCTTACCGACAGCCAGCTTCTCAAATACGAACAGCTTTTAAAAGTTTACCGTAGTCAGTTAGCCCAGGGCGTAATCTCTGTAATGGATTTTAAAAACCTGGAAAAGGACTATGTAACTAAAAAGCAGGAAAGGGTACTGCTTGACATTGAGAAACAAGCTCTTATCATTTCAGCAAATTATTGGAACTTCTAAAAATACAACTATGAAATCAATCAAAATAGTACATCTCCTGCCCTTGGCGCTTTTTCTTATGTTTTCGTGTAAAAGCAAACCGGCGGAAACAGTTCCTGGTACTTCGGATGCAAAAGTTACGGTGAAAACAACTACGCTTATAAATGGCAGCATCGACGATATCATAAGCCTGAATGGCAAAACCGTATATCTGAAAAAGAACGGAGTCGTTGCATCTATCCCGGGCTATATAAAAAAAGTATATATTCAATATGGCGACCTGGTACACAAAAACGATTTGCTTTTTGATATTCAGACCAGGGAAAATAAAGCTCTTGAAAATTCAGGTATTGACCCGCAGCTTTCTTCTTCCGGGAGTGGCGTTATAAGTATTTTGGCTCCATCAAACGGGATAATCGGGGAACTTAACATCAATTCGTCGGGAGTTTATGTGGTTGAAGGCAGCCAGTTATGCTCTGTAACTGAAAACCAGGATTTAATGGTACAAGTGAATGTTCCCTACGAATACAACCGCATGATCCGCATTAATCAGGGTTGCAAAATAATATTACCCGACGAAACCCAACTGGATGGAAATATATCGAAGCTGATGCCTTTGATCAATGAAACTTCGCAGACACAGAACGTTCTGATCCGGATGCGTGGCAACCGGCAGTTGCCCGAGAATCTAAATGTAATCGTTCAATTTATCCGTTCAAGTCATGCGAAAGCCTTGCTTATCCCAAAAGCAGCGTTGCTGTCGAACGAAATTCAGCAGGATTTCTGGGTAATGAAAATCCTAAACGATAGCATTGCCCTGAAAATGCCTGTTACAAAAGGATATGAAAATAAAAGCATGGTGGAGGTTCTTTCGCCGGATTTATCGCTGAGTGATCTTATAATTATTGATGGAGCTTACGGTTTACCCGACAGCACCATTGTAAAAGTCGTAAAATAGCATGGAAAAAATATTTGTCAGGTTTAAAAGCCCGGTAGCGGTTATATTGTTTCTTGTTTTGATAGCAGGCGCATTGTCATATACCCATATGAAAACGTCGCTGTTCCCCAATATTACCTTCCCGAAAATAAAGATAATTGCCAATAACGGCGATCAGCCGGTGGATAAAATGATGGTTTCGGTTACCAAACCTCTCGAAGATGCCATCAAGCAGGCCGAAAGTCTCAGGCTTATCCGCAGCACCACCAGCATGGGAAGCTGCGAGATTTCAGCTTTTATGGATTGGAATTCCGATATTGATCTTGACAAGCAACAGATTGAATCACGTATTTCACAGATTAAGAATTCCTTACCTCCAGGTGTTGAGATTACGATTGAAAAGATGAACCCCTCCATATTGCCGGTGATGGGGTATTCGCTGCAATCGGACAGCAAAGATGCGGTAGAACTGAAACTTTTAGCCGAATATACCGTAAAACCTTATTTTTCGCGCATTGCAGGAGTTTCGGGCGTACAGGTTATTGGTGGTAAGATCAAAGAATACAGGATTATCCCTGATCTGCAAAAATTAAAACTATTAAA